>JAFAOU010000007.1 GCA_019247495.1 Acidobacteriota bacterium | reverse complement strand
GTTCATCCTGCGCGGCCTTCCCATTCGCTGGTCGCTCAACGTGCCCGATAACCTCTTCGTCTACGAAAAAACGAAGGACGCCGACGGGATGGACCGCTACACGTTCTACGGAAAAGGATGGGGACACGGCATCGGTTTCTGCCAGGTCGGCGCGTACGGAATGGCCACCGCCGGCTGGACCGCGCAACAAATCCTCACGCACTACTACACGGGGATTGAGATTGTGCCGATGAAGTAAGTAAGAGCGTAGCGCCGTCGGCTCGACGGCGCTACGTTTACGGCTCCGAACCCAACACCAACACGGCCAACGCAACTGCTGCGCGTCGATCCAGCGTCGTCGCGGGACTCAGGTCGAGGAGATCCGCGTGGCCGTCGGCGCCGGGGCGGCGGATGATCCATCCCGCTTCCTCGCCGTTCCAGGTGATCCGCACGTTCGACTGATACGCCGGAGCGAACTTGCCGAAGAATTTGCGGACCAGCGCGCGGCCGAGGGATTCTTCGATCGCTTCGCCGCGCGCGAGGAAATCGTTCGCGTCGAGGATCTCCCAGCGGTTGCGGCCGAAGCGCGAGAAAAACGATTTCGCGATGCGCGCTACGGGCTTGCCTTCGCCTGTGCCGACTGCGTACGTCACGCTCGGAAAGTTCACGCTCGACTGCTGCGCGATCGTGATCGCCGGCGCGGCGCCTTCGAAGATCGTCACGTGCGTCGCCGGGATGAGGATGATGATCATCGCGGAAAACGCGGCACTCAGCATGAACGCGGCGATCGCTGGCAGCGGCCGGCCCTCGATCAGCAGAAAGACGACACCCGCCGCTCCGGCCACGAGCACTACCGACGACATCAACGCCGCAATGACGCCCACGATGCTGGCGAAGCTCCGATACGACATCAGCGCGTTGCCGTTGTCGCCGCGGATGTACGCCGTCTCCCCTGCTGGGACGCCGCTCATGAACTGGAAGCGCGATCGGTCGAGGGCAGCCGAAGGCGGCGGCGAAGTGGGAGCGGGCGTTGGCGATGCTGCCGGTAGCGGCGGCAAATCCGGCATCGGCTCGGTAGGCGGATCGAGAACCGCCACCGTGCCGCCGCCGTCATCCGCTACTCCGCTTTTTTTTTTAGTTCGGCGGACGCGATCTGTTCATGCGGCTGGGTGGAGAGATTGAATCGCTCCAGTGTCGACGTCGGCATCGATTCCAACTGGGCGAAGACGTCCGGCTCCGGCGGCACAGGAACCGGCAGCGGCTGCTCGAACGGCTCCGGCGCGCCATCGCTCTCCGTCGGCAGCTCTTCGGAAAACCGTCCGTAAGTGTTGCCCATACGCACCTTGGCCGAATGCGTCAGCGGCGCGACGCGGATGCGTTTGCCGTTGATGTACGTGCCGTTGGCGCTCGTCAGGTCGTGCACGACGAAGAAGCCGCGCTCGAAGACGATCTCGGCGTGATGCCGCGAAACTTTCGGATCGCGCAGGATGATGTCGTTACCGGGATCGCGTCCCACAGTGAACGGCCGATGCGTCTGTAAGCGGTAGCTCTTCTCCGTACCGTCGAGCCCGACGAAAAAGAGTTTGGCCATGGATTGCGCGATTGTAGCTGATGTGCCGGAGTGAGCTGTGGAATCAGTAGATTAGTGGGCCAGTCGAACCAATCACTAATCTACAGATCTACCGTTTCTGAATCTCTGTCACCAGCTCGTCGATCGATACCGGCTTCGTCAGCCAGCAGCGGATGCGCGGATCAATCTCGTCGGGCGGAGGCTGTCCGCTGATGACGATGACCGGCACGCTGCGGTTGCCGTTCTCGCTGAGTTTGCGGAGAACTTCGCCGCCGTCCATCAGCGGCATCAGCCAGTCGAGCAACACCACATCCGGTTTCTCGGAAGAAATCCTCTCCACCGCCTCGGCACCGTTCGCGGCGAGCTTGACCTCGTAGCCGCGCTGATTCAAACCGATGGCGTACAACCTCCGAACGTCGGAGTTGTCTTCGACGATCAACACTTTCGCCCGGGAGGCCACGCGCCTCCGTTGGTGCAGGTTTCGTGCGCATGTAGAATCCGGGACATGCGTGCCGGTTGGAACGAATACTTCATGGGCATCGCGCAGCAGGCGGCTACGCGCTCGACCTGCATGCGCAAACACGTCGGAGCCGTCATCGTGCGCGACCGCACCGTCCTCTCGACAGGCTACAACGGTTCGTTGCGCGGCTTGCCGCATTGTGAAGATGCCGGCTGCGTGATGGAGGACGGCCACTGCGTCACGACTGTGCATGCCGAGGCCAATGCGATTCTGCAGGCGGCAAAGAATGGGATCGCGATCGATGGCGGCGAGCTTTACACCACCGCCTCGCCGTGCTGGAACTGCTTCAAGCTGATCGCCAACGCGGGTATTCGCCGCATCTACTATGGCGAGTTCTATCGCGACGAGCGTTCGCGCGACGTCGCGAAGGAGATCGGCATGGAGCTGATCGACATCGGCATCCCGGCCGTTGCCGCGTCGTGATCCCGGATGCTCATCCTCGCCGCTGATACGTCGCTTCCCATCCTTTCGGTCGCCCTGGTGCTCGACGATGCGCTCCTCGGCGCGGTCGCGTTGGAGGGCCGCTCGTCGCGCAACGAGAAGCTGCTTCCCGCGATCGACTGGCTGCTGACCGAGGCGGCGATCGAGCGAACGGCCATCGACCTCTTCGCCATCACGCGCGGGCCTGGCTCGTTCACCGGCGTCCGCATCGGACTGGCAACGATGCAAGGTCTTGCGCTTGCGCTCGGCAAACCCGTTTGCGCGATGTCGACGCACGAAGCGATTGCCCCGGCAAACGGGCGCGCCTCGATCGTCGATGACGCCGGCCGCGGCGAGTTCTACGCTTCCGTGTTTGATAACGCTCGCGAGGTCATCGCGCCGCATCTGGCGAAGCGCGAGGAGGTCGATGCGCTCGACCACGTCATCCGTGTCGCGGACGTGATGCAGCGTTCCAACGTCGCCGTCGCCTGCGCCCGCCGCGCGCGCGAAATCGAACTTCGCGGCGACGGCGAGCGGTATCGCGACATCACGCCGATCTACGTCCGGCTTGCGGAAGCCGAGGTCAAACTCCAGCAGAAATGAGCATCGAAGGGCTGATCATCGAGCGGGCGGTGAGCGCCGACCTCCGCGAAGTCCATGCGCTCGAAGTGCGCTGCTTTCCCTCCCCGTGGCGGCGCGAATTCTTCGAGAGCGAGATCACCAACGAAGGCCGCTACAACCTCGTGGCGCGGCGCGACGGCGCGGTGGTTGGCTATCTCTTCGCGACATGGTTCGCCGATGAGATGCACATCAACAAGATTGCGGTCGATGCGAGCCTGCGCCGCCAGGGCATCGCGCTGGCGATGATGCAACGCTGCCTCGGATTTGCGGCGGAGCGCGGCGTGACGTCGATCTGGCTGGAAGTGCGCAGCTCCAACGACGAAGCGCAGAAGTTCTACGCCTTCCTCGGCTTCGAAGCGGAGTACATCCGCAACGGCTACTACCCGGACGGCGAAGCCGCAGTGGTGATGATGAAAGACGTGTGAAAAGAAGAGTGAAGAGTGAAAGTTGCCGGCTTTCACTCTTCACCCTTCACTCTTCACCCTTGTCTTCTTACGATCCACCGCACCCGGTAGCGCGGTGCCGGACGCAGCTTCTGCACGATGGCGTCGCTGACTTCGATTGCGCCGACGACGGCTGACGTGCGGCGCGGCATTGCGGCGATGATCGCGGCTTCGCTGGTGGGATCGTTGCCGGCGTCCGGCCGCGTTGCGAATGCGAGCGGATCGGGAGTGACCCAGCGTCCTTCCAGCGACGCGACGGCTTCGAGCAGCGACGGCGGCTCAGCGACCAGCTCGCGATCTTTGCCGGCCGCGAATCCTTCGACGATGAGCGGCTCGCCCGGAACGTGGACGACGATGCGCGCGGGCAGCGGGTTGTAGACGAGATCCGCATCCGCTTCGAGCTGCTCGGTGTTGTCATCCTCGGTCAGCGCGTTCAGCGCCGTCCGCAGCACGATGACCAGGTCGCGCTCCTCTGAGCTGAGCAGCGGCTGTTGCGTGTCATCTTCATCGCGAAAGAGCGCGGCGAAGATCTCCTTGGCGCGCGGCGGATGTTCATTCATGTAGTCGTACATCGCCCGCACCGCGGAGAAGTAGCGGACGGCGCGCTTCGAGTACGCGCGCAGCTTTTTCTCGGCGTCATCGCGCTGCGGGCGCGTGGCGCGCGTCGAAGTGCCTGGATAAATGGCCAGTTCCGCCCAGCCGTCGCCGCGGGTCACCACCGCCGAGACGGAGACATCGAAGAAGATCTTCTGCAGGTCGGCCGTATCGATCCGCGCGCTCCGCTCCGCGCGAATCAGCTCACCTTTGGCGCGGTCGAGGACGACGCGGTATGACTCCGGGTTCGCGTTCGCAAAACGCAGGCTCCATTCGTCGCGGCCGGCCAGGATGTCCTCGCGAAGATGGTCGTCGCGGGCGCGGTCCTTCGAATCTTTCGTCGTCGGAATCGACGTCGCCGCAGCAATCGTGACGCGCTCGCCGCTGTCGTCGAACGTCAACGTCAGATCGTGATGCACGATCGTCCCGCACGACGCGCCGAACGCGAAGATGGCGATTGCGGAGGCGATGCGCTTCTTGGCTGAGCTCGACAATTTCATCCGGTCTTTCACCCAATGCAACGTTTTATGCGAAATCGCGTGGAAAGTTGTAACGGAGGCAGTCTCTTAACCATCTACCATCCATAGCAATAGGAGGATTGAATGAAGGCACTGCCAGGAAGTGAGAAAGGTCCCGCACCCGATTCTCGTGTGGTCGGCGACGTTGATCCCGAGCACCCCATGATTGTCACCGTAGTCCTGCGGCCGAAACAAGACGTCAATCCGGCCGCACACGCAGCGGGGGCGCAGATGTCGCGCGAGGAGTACACCGCGCGCCACGGCGCCGAGGAGGACGACGTCGCGAAGGTCGAAGCGTTTGCCGCCGCGCATCACCTCAGCGTCTACAGCATCAACCTGGCGGCACGCACCATGGTCCTCGGCGGACGAACCGGCGACATGCAGAAGGCTTTCGGCGTCGATCTGAAGATGTACACCACCGAAGAAAACACGCGGTTCCGCGGCCGCGAGGGCGAGGTGTACATCCCCGATGATCTCGCTGGCATCGTCACGGCCGTCTTCGGCCTCGATGATCGTCCGGCGGCGAATCCGCACCTTCGCAAACTGAAAATCGACGCGGTCGCCGAGCCGCAAATCGCGGTGAAGGCGGCAGCAGAGCCAGCCGCCGCGGCGCCGCACGCATTCAATGCGCCGGCGGTCGGGAAGCTCTATCAGTTTCCGGCGAACCTGCACGGAACGGGACAAACGATCGCCATCATCGAGCTTGGCGGCGGCTACCGGATGTCCGATCTCAATGCCTACTTCCAGGGCCTCGGCATGGCCACGCCGTCGGTGGTTTCCGTCAGCGTCGATGGCATCACGAACAATCCGGGCGTGAACAGCAACGCAGACAGCGAAGTCGCTCTCGACATCGAGGTGGCAGGTTCGATCGCGCCGCGCTCGAAGATCGCCGTCTACTTCGGCCGCAACACACTGGCCGGTTTCCTGAACGTGATCAACGCGGCCATTCACGACCCGATTCGCAAGCCGTCGGTGGTCTCGATCAGCTGGGGCAGCGCCGAAGAGAACTTCACCGCCGCCGCGCGGCAGCAATACGAGGCGGCATTTCAGGCCGCCGCCGCGCTGGGCGTGACGATTCTCGCGGCGAGCGGCGACAACGGCTCATCCGACGGGGTCAACGACGGCAAAGCGCACGTTGACTTTCCTGCTGCCGCGCCGAGCGCGCTCTCCTGTGGCGGCACGCGGCTCCTCGCTACGAACCCGACCACGATCGCCAGCGAGACCGTCTGGAACGACGGGCCGACCGGTCCCGGAGCGGGCGGCGGAGGCGTCAGCAACTTCTTCCCGAAACCGGCATACCAGACCGGTGTCACGGTGCCGGCGTCGCCAACCGGATTCGTGGGACGCGGCTCGCCTGACGTCAGCGGTAACGCCGACCCGGTCACCGGCTACAACATCGTCGTCGGCGGTCAGCGCGTCGTCATCGGCGGAACGAGCGCCGTGGCGCCGCTCTTCGCCGGCCTCACCGCGCTTCTCAACCAAGCCGCGGCACCGCGCAAAGTCGGCTTCATTCAGCCGAAGCTTTACACGACGCCGGGCACCTGCCGCGACGTGACGGCGTCCAGCAATGACTACTCCGGTCTCCTCGGCGTCTACAGAGCCGGACCGGGATGGGATGCTGCCTCCGGCCTCGGCAGCGCCATCGGAACGCACTGGGTGACCGCGCTCGTCGGGGCGCATCTGGGCCCGCAGCCGCTTCCACCGCAGCCGGTGCTGAATCAGTAATCGTCGGCGCAACGAGGAGGCGCAGTCACTGCGCCTCCTCGTTTTCACGTTTCCTCGCGGATTGCGGCGATCGGATCGAGCTGCGAGGCCATCCGCGCCGGATACCACGTCGCGATGACCGAGAGAATGATCGCGACGATGTTCACGCCGAGGACGTCGCTCGGATCGATGGTCAGCGGCAGATACGCGAGCGGATAAATGCCGGACGGCAGCGGCACGAGGTGGTAGTGGTTGACCGCCCACGACACGCTGAGGCCGAAGATGTTGCCGAGGAGCGTGCCGGAGAGGCCGATGAGCAGGCCGACTTCGAGGAAGATCACGAGGATCGTTCGCTCCGTTGCGCCGAGTGTGCGGAGCACGCCGACCGAGGGACGCTTTTCCAGGATGAGCATGGAGAGCGAGGAGATCAGATTCAACGCGGCCACGAAAATGATCAGCGAGATGGTCACGAACATCACGATTTTTTCCAGACGAAGAGCGAGAAACAACGGCCGGTTGATCTCTTTCCACGTCTTGACCTGCACGCCGGGAAACTGTTTCGCGAGCTGCCCCTGAATCTCCTCGGCGCGATCTTCGGAGCCGTACATTTCGATCGAGGTCGGCTTGCCGCCGGTGCCGAAGAGGCTTTCCGTCTCGCCGAGGTTGAGGTACCCGTCGGGCGGTTGCTCCTCGCTCGTCGCGGGGTAGATGCTGGCGATCCGATACTTGCGCCAGACGGGCATCGGTCCGAACGGCGTGAGTCGCGTACGCGGCGCAACGACGGTGATCGTTTCGCCCTTGTCGAGCGAGAGCGCCGCGGCGAAATCGCGAGTGACGGAGATATCGGAATCGGATTGGAACATGTGCGCCGCGCCGGATCGCAAGCGCATCGGACGCCCTCGACGTTGCCTGTCGTTCGCACCCCAGCCGATGCCACTGACGAGTGGCTGAACAGAGTTCATGCCGAGGCGCCGGCCTGCTGCGGCAATCGCCTCGGCGTCGGCAATCGTCGGCGAGCCGGCCGGCTCGATCAGCAGTTGCGGACTCGACGCCATCAGCCGCCGCTTGATCTGCCCCTGCAAACCCGCCATCAGCGCGAGCGAGATCAACAGCGTAGCCACGCCGACGGCGAGACCGAGCATCGAGATCGAGGAGAGAAACGCCGTATGCCTCCGCTTGCGAGCGGACCAGAGATAGCGGCGGGCGATGCGGGTTTCGATCATGGAATAGGGAGTCGGGGGTCGGGTGTCGGGTGTCGGAGCTGAATCGATTGTCTCCGACCGCCGACCCCCGACTCCCTACTCCCGAGTGGGTCGCATCAGCGGAAAAAGGATCACGTCGCGAATCGACGGCGAGTCGGTGAGGATCATCGTCAGCCGGTCGATGCCGATGCCTTCGCCGGCCGTCGGCGGCATGCCGTATTCAAGCGCGCGGACGTAATCCTCATCCATCTGCATCGCTTCGTCGTCGCCCCGCTCACGCTCGCCCAGTTGCTGACGGAATCGCCGGTCCTGCTCGTCGGCGTCGTTGAGCTCCGAGAAGGCGTTGGCAACTTCCATCCCGCCGACGTAGAGCTCGAACCGCTCGACGTAGTCGGGATCATCGTGGCGTTGCTTCGACAACGGCGAAACTTCGGTCGGAAAATCGGTAATGAACGTCGGATTGATCAGCGCATGCTCGGCCACGGCTTCGAATAGTTCCGCCAGCAGCTTGCCGCTGTTCATCGACGAGATCTTCTGATGCGGCGTATCCGACGATCCATGCGTGCCATCAGCCTTCGGATGGAACGCCTTCGCGCGCGCCACCACCAGACTCTCGAGTTTGCCACGGTCATCGAGCTCGCGGATATCGATCCCGCCGAACTCGGCGATGGCCTGCTTCATCGTGAAGCGCTTGAACGGCCGCGCGAAACTGATCTCGTTGCCGCGAAACTGAACCTTGTCCGTTCCAAGTACCTCGTGCGCCAGCCCGCTGAACAACTCCTCGGTGCGGACGATGAGGTCGTTGTAGTCGGCGTACGCCTCGTAAAACTCGAGCATGGTGAATTCGGGATTGTGCTGCGTTGAGATCCCTTCGTTGCGAAAGTTGCGGTTGATCTCGTACACGCGCGACAGCCCCCCGACGATGAGCCGCTTGAGATACAACTCCGGCGCGATGCGCATGAAGAGATCGATGTCCAGCGCGTTGTGGTGCGTACGAAACGGCCGCGCCGCCGCACCGCTCGCGATCGGCTGCATCATCGGCGTCTCGACTTCGATGAACCCGTTCCCATCGAAGTAGTTGCGGATGTAGCGGACGATCTTCGCGCGCGTCTCAAACGTGGCCTTGACGCTGTCGTTGACGATGAGATCGACGTACCGCTGCCGGTACCGCTGCTCGACGTCCGTAAGCCCATGCCACTTGCTCGGCAGCGGCCGCAGCGCCTTGACCAGAAATCCGAGGTGTGAAGCTTTGATGGAAAGCTCGTTGGTCTTGGTGCGGAAGACCGTCCCCGCCACCTCCACCCAATCGCCCGCATCAAGGTTCTGATAGAGCGCCCACTCGCGCTCCGGCAGCGAGTCCATCCGGCAATACACCTGAATCCTCGCCGTCTTCTCGGAGAGAACGAGGAACGCCGCTTTGCCGAACGCGCGGATCCCCATGATCCGCCCGGCGATCTTCACATTCGCCTTCGCCGCTTCCAGCTCCTCACCCGACTTGCCGGCGTACGCCGCCACAACCTCAGCGATGGTCGTATCGACATCCGCCGTCGTCGGATACGCATCAAACCCAAGCGCCGCAATGCGATCGAGCTTCTCGCGCCGGACGCGGATCAATTCAGACTCGGAGACCTCAAGTTGTGGTGACTCTTCTGACATGCGGGCGACATCATAGTCACGACCCGACGTAGAATCGACGAACGATGAGCGCCGATTGGCAGGATTACGTGACGGTCGATCCGAGCATCTGTCACGGCCAGGCATGCGTTACGGGAACACGCATCCCCGTTTCTGTCGTGCTGGACAACCTCGCAGCGGGAGTTTCGGAACAGGAAGTTCTGACCAGCTACCCTCGCCTCACTCGCCAAGCGATTCACGCCTGCATCGCGTACGCGGCCGATCTCGCGCGTGAAGAGGTGCTGGCGTGGCCGGCGTAGTCGCTCATGCGGTTCAAGGTTGATGAAAATCTGCCCGAGGAACTTCCTGAGCTTCTCCGCGAAGCTGGATGGGATGCCACGAGTGTCGTTGAGGAGGATCTCGGCGGCTCGGACGACAACCAAATCAATCGCGTTTGTGACGTCGAAGACCGGATTCTCGTTACGTTCGACCGTGGCTTCGCGAACATTCGAGCCTATACGCCGGCGGCTCATCCCGGATTCATCGTGTTGCGGCTGAGAAGCCAAGACAAACCGCATGTACTTACCGTTGCGAGGCGCGTCATCGCTGCACTGCGTGAACGTGAACTGCGTAACGAATTGTGGGTCGTCGAAGAAGGCCGGATTCGGATACGTCTTTCTACCTGAGCTGTCGCTTACTTCCGCGTCAACTCAACGCCCGTGGCGATGAACGACACCTCATCCGCCGTTCCGTCTTCGTTGCGCTTCAACGTGGCGCCTTCGCCGGCCAGGTGATCGGCTTCGGCTTTTGAGAGGGTGTGAATCTTCGTCACACCTTCGGCGCGCGCGGCCATCCCTTTCGCGGTGAGCGGGATGAAGAACTTCTCGTCCTGGAACGTCACGCGGACGGTCTTCTTGCCCTCGGCAGGCGCGAGTTCCATCCAGCATCCCTGAGCGGTACACGACTTCTCGATCACTCCTTCGACGACGACCGGATCCTTCGTGTACGTGCGCGGCGACGCGAGAACAGTCGTAAGCGCGACCGGCTTCGATGACGAGACAGGCGCACCACGCTTGATTACGTCAGCGGCGAAAGTCGTTGTGGCGGCGAGAAGAAGGGCGGCGGCGATCTGGATTGCTTTCATCCGCGCAGGATAACCAAAGCCGGCGCTCGGCAACGTCACGGAAGTGATGCGGACTTCCGGCGAGGTCGTGTCAACTCCCACACGGCGATGAAGCGCAGGCGGTTCGGGTAGGGCGGATCGGGGCGGAAGGAGCGCGGCGGCTCGCCGAGGTCGTAGGCGAGGAGGGCGGCTTCCTCGGTGAACCAGGTGGTGTCGATTCCTTCGGAGCGCGATTGCTGGAGGAGGCGCGATGCGGCGGCAACGTCGTTTTCCGACCAGGCGTCGCGCGCCTTGATCAGCGTCAAGACCGGCTGAGTAATCTCGATGTCGGGAGAGACCGCGGACGTACCGAAGGTTGCCGTGATGCGCTCGCGGGCAGCGAACAGGTGGAGGATCGTGTAGTCGTTGGAGCCAGGCTCGGCGAGGGCAGCGGCGAGACGAAAGCGCCGGATAAGGCCTTCGGCGTCGCCACGGCGGCCGGCCACGTACGCACCGAACGCGTAGGACTCCAGTTCGCTCTGTAACATCCCGGCATCGTGCGCACTGGTGGCGGCCATATCGAGCGTGGTCTGCGCCTGATCAAGATCATTCAGGCTGATGCGCGCGATCCCAGCGAGCATGCG
>JAFAOU010000192.1 GCA_019247495.1 Acidobacteriota bacterium | reverse complement strand
TCGTCGGCGGCTTCGATGTAGTCGAGGCGGGAGACGGGGACGACCTGGATGGCGCCATCCTCGCCGCGGACGACGATCCGCTGTAGCGGCTTTGCGCGCAGCGACGTCGCGAGACCGGCCACCGGTTGCCGATCGTGGCCGGCGGCGCGTTTGACGCGTTCCATCACCTGTTGGAAGCGCTCGTGCGAGAGCGGTTTCAGCAGGTAATCGAGGGCGTGGACTTCGAAGGCGCGTAGCGCGTGCTCGTCGTGCGCGGTGACGAAGACGACGATCGGGGAACGGTCGAGGAGCTCCAGCACTTCGAAGCCGTCGAGCTTCGGCATCTGGATGTCGAGCAGGAGGAGGTCGGGATCGTGCTGGGCGACTGCTTTCACGGCCTCGAAGCCGTTCGCGCATTCGGCGACGATCTCGCAGTCCTCGTCGGCCGCAAGGAACTCGCGCAGAAGCTCGCGCGCGGGGAGTTCGTCGTCGACGATTACGACGCGGATCATCGCGGCAACTCGATGACGACGCGGAATTGCCCTTCCGCCTCGGCGGCCTGCAGCATGGCCCGGCCCTCGGAGACGGCGCTGAGGCGGCCGCGCGCGTTTTCGATGCCGATGCCTTCGCCGCGCGCGTCGGCGCGGTCGGGATCGGCGGGGTTGTCGATGACGATGCGCAGCATGTGATCTTCGAGCGTGGCTGTGATGTCGATCGTGCCTCCCTCGACCATCGACGCCACGCCGTGACGGACCGCATTTTCCACCAGCGGCTGGAGCAGCAGCGGCGGGACCATGCAGCGGGCGGCGCCTTCATCGACGTTGATGTGCGTGGTCAGGCGCTCCCCGAAACGGACCTGTTCAATGGCCAGGTAGCGTTGCACGAGGTCGATCTCCTCGGCCAGCGTGATGCGTTCGAGCGCGCCGAGGCGGAGGATCAGGCGAAAAAAATCTGCGAGCCGATGCGCCATCTCGCGCGCTTCCAGCGGACGCGAGCCGCACATCGATGCGACCGCATTGAGGCTGTTGAACAGAAAGTGCGGATCGACCTGCGCCTTGAACGCGCGCAGTTCGGCTTCGCGGGCCAGGACGCGGTAGCGGAGCACTTCGTCTTCCGCTTCGCGCAACGCTTCGATCTCCAGCACGAGGTAGTGCACCGCAACGGCGGCGATGTAGAGGACGACGCCGAGGCCGAAGAGGAGCGAGTAGTCGGGCGCGAGGTGGGCGGCGAACTGCTGATTCAGCGCCGGCACCCACGACTTCCACATCAGCACCCACAGGCCGCTCGCGGCGGCGGCCGAGCCTGCGTGACCGATGGCGATCGACGATCGCGACGCGCTCCGCAGCGGCAGCGCGTTTGAGAGAAATCGCGAGGCCAGCGCGATGATGCCGAGAAGCAGTGACGGCGGCAGCGATGCGGCGATCGCCAATCCCGCCGAGGCGCCGCGCGCCCAGAGAAAGAATGAGGAGCTGGCCGCGGCGGCAGCGGTCACGGCCGCCACCGCGTACAACGCCAGAGCTCCACGGCTCAATGCAGTTCGCGTTGTCGCCATCACAGTCCCTTCGGATGCCGAATTTCGACCCCACCCATGATCGCGCTGCCGCGAAGGATGAGCGTCGGCGCGCCTGCGGGAGCGTTGCCGTCCGTCTTGTCGACGACGCCGCCGAGGATTGCCAGGACCTGATTTTCGATGCGCCAGCCGCGCGGGACGTGAATCTCGATCCCTCCCCAGAACGCCAGCACGTCGATCACCGTCTCGGACGCAATCTTCGCGGCCGCGAGGTTGATCTCGCATCCCCCCATGACCGCAACGGCGTCGCCGCCGGCGAAATCGCTCGACGCCACGCCGCGTCCGACGCCGCCCATGACCGCGACCGAGTGAAACGAATTGTCGCGCCGTGCATTCGTGGCCGTTTGTCCGAGCGCCTGCCGAATCAGCGTCACGCCGCCCGCGCTGATCAGCAGCGGCCAGACGCCGAGAATCATCGAGAGGCGCATGTGCGGGAGAAACGGCAACTCCGGCAGAAACAGGATGCCGAGTGCACACATCACGGCCGCCGAGACCCATTGCCGCTGCGGCAGGTGCGCGAGGCCCATCGCGATCAGGATCAGCGGCCACCATTCGAAGTAGTCCGACGCGTGAAGCTGTCCCGTGTGATCGAGCCAGCCGATGATGCCGGCGGCGAGAATCGCACAGCCCCACACCAGGCGCGCCCACGGATTGTCGCCGCGATTGCGCCGCCTGGTGCTGCGCGACGGATTCCGGTCGTCAAACATGGCGCTCTCCTTTCTCGGCATCGCGGCGCCGCGCCGATTCCGCAATTGTCCGGAGCACGATTCCGGCGCCGAGGACGATCAGAAGGATCGGCCACGATGAGCCGTAGGTGAACCCGTAAATGTGCAACGTCACCATCTGCAGCCAGCCGCCGATCGTCATCAGCCAGAGGCCCCCCCATATCGTGCGGCGGTGAAAGAGTTTCGACGCGCCGATGACGATGACGATGAGCGGCCAGTAGTGACGGATCATCCATGAAGGGTTGGCGATGCCCAGCCGGCCCACGAGCAGAATCGAGCCCACGGCGACGAGAAAAAGACCCCAGAAAATCTGATCGCCGTCGATGGAGCGTTTGTCGTTGTTCATATCGCCTCCACAGGAACGCTCTTGATTTCGACGCCGGCCATGATCACCACTCCGTTGACGATGAGCTTCCGTCCGCCCGGCACGCCTTTGGTGCGGATGTCGGCGCCGCCCATGACCGGCAGGATGTTGCCGGTCACTTCCCAACCTTCAGGGACTTTGATCTCGACGCCGCCCCAGATCGCGACGATCTCCAGCTCGGCGGGAAGGTTCTCCATGTCCGCGCGGGTGAGATCGAGCTCGCAACCGCCCATGAACGCGATGATGCGTCCGCCGCGGTAGTTGCGCACAGTGACCGCTTCTTTGCGCACGCCGAGGACGCACAACAACGTCGAGTCGGATCCGGCCGCGAGCGCCGGTGCGCGAAATCCGAATGCGTGCGCGACGATGGCCAGTCCCGCCAGGATCAGCGCGACCGGCCATAGGTCGAAGATGGAGAAGCGCACCCAATCGGTGGTGAACAGCAGAAGGAGTGCGCCGGCGCCGATTGCGAAGCCTGCCGGAATCCTGCTGTCGCGATCCTGCAGTTTGATCAGGCCGATGGCGATGAGGAGCAGCGGCCAGTAGGGGAGAAATCGATCGGCGTCGGCGAGATCGAAGTTGTCGAGTGTGAGCAGGATGCCGAGGAGCGTGAAGAAGACGCCGACTACGAACTTCACGCTGAGCTTCGGTTGCTGCCGTGCGGTGAGTGTTTGCATGGCGGCAAGATACGGAGGGTTCTTCGTTTCGTCTGCTGGCTATCGGTGAATGGTGGTTTCGCGTCGGCGAACAGCGCTTAACCACAGAGACACAGAGAACACAGAGGTCAATCTCTGGGTCCTCTGTGCCTCTGTGGTTCAATGCCTTCCATGAAAAAGCTGCTGCTGGTCCTTCTCGCCGCGACCCCGCTCGTTGCGCAGCATCGCCCCGTCAACACGTTCTCGATCGTTGCGCGCGATCCCGCGACCGGGCAGATCGGCGTGGCCGTGCAGTCGCACTGGTTCGCTGTCGGCCAGATCGTGCCGTGGGCCGAGGCAGGAGTGGGCGCGGTGGCGACGCAGAGTTTCGTCGATCCAGCGTACGGCCAGCTCGGGATCAGTCTGATGCGCAGCGGCAAATCGTCCCCCGACGCGCTTCGCGATCTCCTCGGCCACGACGTAACGTGCGAAGTGCGGCAGGTGGCGATGATCGATGCGAGCGGGAGCGTGGCCACATTCACCGGCGCACACGACATCCAGGCCGCGGGCGGCGTGGCGGGCGGCGGCGCCGCGGCGAAACAGATCGCGTGTGGCAAGGCGGGCGGGATGCTGTCGATCGGTCACGACTTCTCCGCGCAAGCGAATCTGATGGCGAACGACAAGATCTGGCCGGCGATGGCGAAGGCGTATTCGGAATCGACCGGCGATCTCGCCGATCGCCTGCTGGCCGCGCTCGATGCCGCGCAGTCCGTTGGCGGTGACATCCGCGGCAAACAGTCGGCGGCACTGATCGTCGTCAGCGCCAAATCATCGGGCAAACGCTGGCAGGACGAAGTCTTCAACCTTCGCGTCGATGACAACCCAACGCCGCTCGTCGAGCTGCGCCGGTTGGTCGCTCTGCAGCGCGCCTACAACCACATGAACGCCGGCGACCTGGCCACGGAACACAACGACAACGAGGGCGCGCTGCGCGAATACAGCGCCGCCGAGAAGATCGCCTCGACGACCTCCGGCGTCCCGCAGAGCCGCTACGCCGAGATGATCTACTGGCACGCCGTCGCGCTCGTGAACATGAAGCGCGTCGACGAATCGCTTCCGCTCTTTGCGCGAGCCTTCGACATGGAACCGGGCTGGCGCGAGCTCACCCCGCGCCTGCCGCCCGCTGGCCTCCTGCCGGACGATGCGAAATTGATCGAGCGGATTGTGGCGGCGAAGAAGTAGTCGTCGACCTACATCGCGTCGAACAACTTCAAGATCCGCTTGTACTCGTCCGCCCAACTGGTTGGCTCGACGAATCCGTGATTCTCAACCGGATACGGCGCGATCTCCCAATTCGTTTTTCGCAACTCGATCAGGCGCTGCACGAGGCGGACGCTGTCCTGGAAATGGACGTTCGTATCGACCATACCGTGGCAGATCAGCAGGTGTCCTTTCAGACCCTGCGCGAAGTAGATCGGCGATGACTTCCGATACGCCTCGGCGTCCGATTGCGGGACGTTGAGGATGTTCGAGGTGTAGCCGTGGTTGTACGCCGCCCAATCGGTCACCGGACGCAGCGCGGCTCCTGCTGCGAAAACGTCCGGCGTCGTGAACATCGCCATCAGCGTGATGAAGCCGCCGTAGCTGCCGCCGTAGACGCCGATTCGTTTCGGATCGGCGCCGTGCGCTTTCACCAGCCATCGCGCGGCATCGACGTTGTCTTCGAGATCCTTCCCGCCCATGTGCCGGTAGATGGCCGTGCGCCAGTCGCGCCCGTAGCCGCGCGAGCCGCGGTAATCGATATCCAGCACCAGGTAACCCTTCGACATCAGCAGGTGATGAAACATGTACTCGTGCGCGTAGCTGGACCAAAAGCGATTGACGTTCTGCAGATAGCCGGCGCCGTGTACGAAGATGACGGCGTGCCCGCCCTTCCAGTTCGCGGGCTTGTAGATGCGCGCCGGAACCTCGACGCCGTCGCGCGCGGGCACGCGCACGATGGGAACGTCGAGCCACTTATAGTTCGCAAACTCGGGTGCGGGCGACGTCGTCACGCGCTTGCCGCTCACGTACAACTCCGGCGGCTTGTTCGTGTACGAGTAGACGTTCGCAATCGCGTTGCCGTCGGGGGAAACGACGGCCTCGTTGTCGCCGTCCATCGAGGTCAGCTTCGTCGATGTCCCGCCGGTGACCGGAATCCGATAGAGGTGCCGGACGAATGGACTCTCCTCGCTGGTGGTGAGATGAAACGACTTTTTGTCGTCGGAAAGGACTACCGAATCGACTTCCCACTTGCCGCTGGTGAGCTGTTTCGGCGCGCCGCCGCTGACGGGCACCTCGTACAGATGCATGAAGCCCGTGGCCTCGGACAAGTAGTAGATGGTGTCGTTGTTCGCCCAGCCGAACGACTGCGCGTCGGCGAAACGAAGCCATGCGTCGTCATGCATCGTCACGATCGGACGGCCCTTCGCGGTGGCCGGATCGAACTCCATGATCCACGCGTCCTTGTTGTCGGCTGAGCGGACGACCACAAAGGCGTGCTTGCCATCCTCCGACCAGACCGGTGCGCGCAGGTTGACCTCGCGCTCCTTCGGTTCCGTACTCTTTTCCGTTTTCTGTTCGCTGGCCTTCCCCTGCTCCTCGACCGCGGCGCTGGTGACGGCTTTCTGCGGCTCGGCCGCGGGCAGAGGTTTCAGCCCATGATCGAACCACTTCACCTCGCCCGTCGTTGCGCTGACCACGGCGACGCGCGTCGGAAGGAGCGCATCACCAACCTTCTCCCGGCCCGGAATCGTGTCGGTGTAGACCGCCTCGGTGATGTAGTTCGGAACGATGGTTTTCTTCGCTTTGTCGGATTCGTTGTTGATGACCAGGACGATCGTCTTCCCATCCGGCGAGAGGCGCGCGTTGACGACGGTCTGTTTCTTGTCGAGTTTGAACGGCTTGATGGGATGCTCGCGCTTCCGCTTGGCCTCGTCCTCCTCGCGTTTCTTCGCTTTGCGGTCGACGATATCGAGCAGCTTACGCTCCTCGGCCTTGATGTACTCCTGACTAGCCGTCCCCTTTTTCGCGGCGTCGTCCCACAGCGTTACGTTCGGCCCTTTGTCGTCCGGTGCGACGATGTTCGTGAGCTGCGCGATGGAGCCGTTGCCGAGGTCGATGGCGAAGACGTTGTTTGAGCGCACGAAGGTGACGCGTGTTTCATCGAACGTGAACTGCGGCGCCGACTCGACGTCGTTCGTCTGCGTCAGCGCGCGCCGCTTGTTGGTCGCGGAATCCCACAGATACACGTCCGCATCGTCGAGATAGACAGCGCGATGTTTGTCGCGCGTCCACTGCGCATTGGCGGGCGGCGCGTCCTTCTTCTCGTCATCGCTCAGTTTTCGCAAGCCGCTGCCGTCGCGATTGACGACGTATGTGTCGCGATCGTGTTCCAGCGTGTCGGTGTAGAGCTTCCACGAAAAGTAGACGTGCTGGCCATCGGGCGACCATCGCACATCCTCGGGTGTCCAGCCGTAAAGGCCGGGCCCGCGCATGATGTTGTCGATGGAAAGATCGAACTGCTGCGCGGCGGCAGCAAGCGCAATGACGGCAAAAAGAAGAGCGGTCGCGATCCGTTTCATGCCGCGTATCGTAATCGGTGCGGCCGTCAGGGCTTGGTCCAGATCAGTGAATAGCGCCAGATCAGATGCCGGCGGATGCGTGCTCCGGGCAGAATTTCGCGGAGCCCGGGCAGCGTGGCGGCGGACTCGTAGCGCTCGCCGCGGCCGTGCGCGTTCCAGGCGGCATTGAGTTCTCGCGACCACCGCTGCCTGAACAGGATCCGGCGCGAAACCGAGACAGCAGCAGCGAACGCATTTACGGGCAGATTCAGAATGCCGCGCCGGTCGAGGATGTCGAGGATCAGGAGCGTTCCACCGCTTCGCAGCGCGGAAGCCATCAGCGGCAATGCCGTCGCGGCGTCAACGTGATGCAGCGCGGCCAGGCTGATGATGCAGTCGAACGACTCAGGATGCGCTGGCAGGTACTCGAGGAAATCGGCCACTTCGAAAGTGGCGCGGTGGCCGTAGTCGCGCCGGGCGCGAGCGATCATGACCGGCGAGAGGTCGATACCGGTCACATGTGCCGCACGGTCCGCAGCGATGCTGGCAGTCAATCCAAGGCCGCACCCGGCGTCGAGCAGGTCGTTGCAGTGCGGGATCTGGCGCAACAACCAACCCGCGTGCGGCGCGAGCCGGTCGCGGGGCGTCAGCGACGCGATGGCGTCGAACTCGCCGGCGACGTCATGCGGAGTCACGCCTCAAACGATAGCGCCAATCACCACCGGCAACTCGAGCGCCACCGCCGCCGCGTTGATCACCGCCGCAATCCGCACCGCATCGACGACGTGGTCCTCAGTCAGACCACCCTCGATCACGGCTGCCTCGTGCGAGCGGATGCACACCTCGCAGCCGTTGATCGCGCTCACAGCCAGGCAGAAAAGCTCGAAGTCGATCTTGTTCGTGGCCGGCTTGGCGATGCGTTGCATGCGCAGGCGCGCCGGCTTCGCGTCGTACGACGGCTTGCCGACCATGTGGCGGAAGCGGTAGTAAATGTTGTTCATCGCCATCAGCGACGCGGCGGCGAGCGCGTCGTCGATGACCGCGTCACCGGCTTCATCGCGCGCATCGGCGAGCATCGCGTCCAGCAGCTCCGGGTTGCGGGCAGCGGCCGCCGAAGCGACCGCCACCCCCCACCGTTGCGCCGCCGTGAGCGTGACCGACTGCATCACGCTCTGCAGGTTCAGTTTCGTATCGCGCGCGTTTTCAGGCAGACGCGCGCGCAGCAATTCGGCGGCGCTCATGACGCTTACGCCGCTCCCAGCGTTTCCTGGCCGGGGCGCCAGTTGCACGGGCAGAGCTCGTCGCTTTGCAGCGCGTCGAGCGCACGGATCACTTCGTCGACGTTGCGGCCGACCGAGAGATCGTTCGCATTCACCCAGCGGATGATTCCGTCCGGATCGACAATGTACGTCACGCGGATCGCCGCGCCAGCCTGCGGATGAAGAATGCCGAGCTGCATGGCAAAGGCCGGCGTGATGTAGACCAGCGGCGTCTTCACATCCTTCAGATCGGGATGCGAGACGCGCCACGCGAGGTGCGAGTGTTCGTTGTCGGTGCTGCCGCCGAGAACGACGGCATCACGGTCGGCGAAGTCGCCGCCCTTCTTGCCGAACTCCACGATTTCAGTCGGGCAGATGAACGTGAAATCCTTCGGATAGGCGTAGAACACGAGCCACTTTCCAGCGTTGTCCTTCGTGCTGATGGTCGTGAACTCTTTTCCCTTCTCCGTCCCGACGGACGCTTTCAGTTTGTACTCCGGAAACTTGTCTCCAACGGTAAGCATGGGCATGTTGCGTTTACTCTCCTTCTTTGATTTGGATCTACTTCAGGACTTGCGACGGGCGCTCTTCCGCACCCCGCGCATGACCACCTGGTAATCGTGAATCTCGAATCCCTTCAACGTCTCGATATTGCAAACCTGAACCTTGTCCCACGGTATGTCGTGAATCGCGCCGCTTTCGTCGACGAGATGATGGTGCCGGTCGACGTTTGGATCGAACACCACGCTGTCCTCGGCGAGCGCAAGGGCGCGCAGCAAACCCTTCTCGACGAACAAGTTCAGCGTGTTGTAGACCGTGGCGCGCGAGATGTAAGGCACGCGCGCCTTGACCCGTGTCCAGACGAGGTCGGCCGAGGGGTGCTCGACCGTCTTGAGCACGTAGTCCGCAACCGCGACGCGTTGCGCCGAGGGCTGGATACCGTGTTCCTGAAGAATGGTCACGCTGTCGCGCATGGGTGGTTAGACTAAGTCTAAATGTGGATGATGTCAAGAGGGGCTTTCGCGCATGTCGAGGTACACTCGACCGGCATGCGAACCGTGCAGCTAAGTGAACTCAAGGAACGGTTGGACGACGTGATCGAAGCCGTGAGAAACGGCGAGACCGTGGAGCTTTGGGAGGGCGAGGTTTGTATTGCGGATTCGTCCCGAAGGTGAGAGCCGTCGACCATTCGGTAGAGCATCCCGATCGCAGCGGTTGACATCTCCTGCGGGTGCGATCCCGCAAGGGAGACGGTTCACGCGGAGACGCGGAGGAGCGGAGATTATCTAACTACGTCCCCGCCTCCATGAACATATCCTCCAGATCGATTTTCTCGATGTCGCCGTCGTCGACGACGGCGCGGACGACGGTGCCGTCGCGCTTGAGGGTGATGATGGTGGGGTCGGGGGTTTCGCCGACTTCCTGGCGGAGCGACGGGGTGATGGCGGCGTCGGTGGTGACCTGGACGGCGCAGCGCGGGATCGAGCCGAACGACTCGCGGCCGCTGATTTCGCCGGCGAGTTCGGCCAGTTCCGTGGCGCGGCGGCTGGAACCGACGATGAGCATTCGGACTTGATCGGCGGCGAGCACCTGATCTAAAGACTTATCCCGT
Source organism: Acidobacteriota bacterium (assembly GCA_019247495.1). Taxonomy (GTDB): domain Bacteria; phylum Acidobacteriota; class Thermoanaerobaculia; order Gp7-AA8; family Gp7-AA8; genus JADGNZ01. The sequence continues at coordinate 10,200 of JAFAOU010000192.1, read as the reverse complement.
GGGACGATGACGGGAGCGGGCATGGGCGCTAACCCTCCTTCGGGGTGCAAGAGTACACAAGAGGCCGTTCGACTGCGTCCGTAATTACGCGACCGCCTGCCGCAACATGTCGGTGGAGATACCTGGTGATTTCAGATTCCCGATTAGTGTCAGCGAAAGCGAGTCTGGATCCACGATCGTGCCGGCTACGTGTGCAATATCTTCGAGCGTAACGGCATCGATGGCCGCGATGATTTCGTCAGGTGAGAACTGGCGGCCGAAGTAGTACTCCTGCCGGGCCAGGCCGGACATCCGGCTGACCGTCGATTCGAGTGAAAGGAGGATCGATCCCTTGAGGTGCAGCTTGGCCGAGCTCAGTTCCTCGGCGGTCGCGCCGCCGCTCTTGATCAGCCGCATTTCGGCGAGGGTCATATCGAGGACGCGCCTCAGATTCTTCGGCGCGCAGGCAGCGTAGATCGCTTCGTAGCCGCCGTTGACGTAGCCGTTGTGGTACGACATGACCGTGTAGACCAGGCCTGCCTTCTCGCGAATTTTCTGGAAGAGCCGCGATGACATGCCGCCACCGAGGATGGCGTTGAAGAGCGCCGCGCCGTAGCGTTCATCGCCTTGCTGGGGGAAGCCGCGCGAGCCGAGGCAAAGGTGAACCTGCTCGAGCTCCCGCTTCTCGCGCAGGATGACGTGTTGCGCAGGCGTCGGAGCGGTCCACGTTTGCTGAATCGGCGGCTTCGTGTCGTTCGCAAACGTCGCCTCCAGAAAGGGGAGAATCTCCTCGGGACGCACGTTTCCGGACGCGCAGAAAATCATGTTCGAGGGATGGAAGGTCTCGTCGTAATGCGCGAGGATCTGCTTTCGTCCGAGCCGGTTCACAGTCTCCTCGGTGCCGAGGATCGGACGTCCGAGCGGGTGGTCGGGCCAGAAGGCGGTCACGAAGATTTCGTGGACGAGATCGTCGGGCGTGTCTTCGACCATTTTGATCTCTTCGAGGATGACGCCGCGCTCGACTTCGAGATCGTCGTCGGTGAAGCGCGGCGCGATCACGATGTCGGTGAGCAGGCTGAGCGCGACATGCACCTGCTCGTCGAGGACGTGGCAGTAGAACGAGGTGTACTCCTTGCCCGTGAAGGCATCGACATCGCCGCCGAGGATGTCGATGACTTTGGCGATGTCGCTGGTCGAACGGGTGGCCGTGCCTTTGAAGACCAGATGCTCGAGGAAGTGGGAGGAGCCGCTGTGCTCCTCGGACTCGACCGCGGATCCGCTACGCAGGTAGTAGCCGAGCGCGACGGAGCGAACGTAGGGGAGCGTTTCGATCAGGATCGTCAGCCCCGAGGGGAGGACGTAGCGGCTGACGTTCTGCATGTTGGATGACATTCGTACCGGGATTGTAGTTCGCCTTCTCCGCACCGTGTAGGATCGCAAATCTGTGAAGACACGCGACGAAATCGTCTCGCCACCTGACCCGCCGCCACATTTGATGGGCGGGATTGGATCGGGCGACTTTTGGCAGATCGGCAATGAAATCGTAGGCCTGACGATGGCGGCCGCTCGTGTCTACCCTGACGACCGAATTCTTGACGTCGGTTGCGGCCTCGGCCGCGTGGCCTTGCCACTGTCGCGATTGCTCGACCAACGCGGCAGCTACGACGGATTCGACACTTCGCGTGAATACATCGAGTGGTGTACCCGCAGCCTGCCGGTTGATCCGGCGCGATTTCGCTTTCGTCATTTCGACATTCAGAGCTCGCACTACAACGAGACCGGGGCAATCGCCGCGGAAGCCTTTCCGTTTCCGTGGCCGGATCAATCATTTAGTCTGGCCATTGCTGTGTCGCTGTTTACCCATCTCTCGGCCGCGGCGGCGACCAACTACCTGCATGAAATCGCGCGGACGCTGCAGGCGGACGGCCGGCTGTTCGCATCCTTTTTTGTTCTGGACGAACAGTCCCGGACTCTGGCCGAAAGCGACACGACCGATCCCCGATTCACGGCCCGCTTTGATGAAGGGATGATCGGGGATCCATCAAACCCGGAGGCAGCGGTCGCCTTCAATGCGGAGTGGCTGGCGGACACGTTGGCGTCGGCCGGTCTCGTGTTTGATGCGTTTTATCCGGGACGGTGGCGGCACCTGCCGGTCATGTCGCACCAGGACATTCTGGTTGCGCACAAACCCTAGTGGGCCGTGAAAACAGTATTGGCGGCCTGAAGGCGCGCGGCTTTCTCCTGGTCGTAGTCGAGCGTGGTGTAGACCCACGTTTCGTACGTGTCGGCCGCGAAAAGGGTCATGAGCGATTTGCCGTGTGCCGCGGGGCGGACGCCGATGAAAGGACCGCCCGCGTAGTCTTTGATCGGAATGCCGGGAAGGCCGGCCGCGGCGTTGGTATTCTCCGAGCCGTTGCCCGGCGAGCCTGTTGAAGGAGGAGGCGGCGGCGGTGGTGGCGGCGGTGTGACACCGGGAGGGGTGTTCGTTCCCGGCAGGGTGTGCGCCGGAAGCGAGGCGCCGGCGGCCTGAGGGATGACCAGCCAGTCCACTTCGCCCGTGAGCGGATCGACGTACTCCCCCTTCGGTCCGCGGATCATGCGCGGCTGACGCGCGTCTTTGAGCTGCTGGATCGAGGTCGGGTACGACTTGTTCTTCTCCCGGAACTCGACGATGGCCTTGGCGTACTGCTGCATCGCGTAAATCGTCTCTTGTTCCCGCTCGCGCTTCATGACGGTCGACCACATCCGCGGGACCGTGTACGCGACGACGATCATCATGATGGTCATGATCACGATGACGCCGGCGAGGGTAAAACCGGATTCACCGGCTCTACCAGGTCTTGTACGGAGTCCCATCAAGTCCATTGCCGGGAGCCTGGCTGTGCACGTCGTAGATGCCGGGTACAGGGTTATCGGTCGAAGCTGCCGGATCGGTCGGCACCGCATTGGGATCGGACGGGTCGGGCGTGTTCTGTACTTCTTCCCAATCCGTCTTCATGGTGATCGGGTCCTTGGGAACGGCGCGGAGGTAGTGCTCCTGCGCAAGCGCCTGGAGGCTTTCGGGATACTTCTGCTTGTCGGCGTAGTAGTCGTCGATCGACTTGCGCATCTCGAAGAGGTCGTGGCGCAGCGCCGACTCGCGGGCTTTCGTCTGCGCCCACTTGACGTTGGACACGGCCACGGCCGCGAGAATGCCGATGATCGTGACGACGACTATCAGTTCGATAAGGGTGAAGCCGGATTGGCGTTTCGGTCGTCTCATGGTTTGCCTCGGAGTGGTCAGTGGCCAGTGGCCAGTGGTCAGTTGCCAACTCGGTTCTCTCTCGACTTCTGGCCACCACTGGCCGCTAACCACTGGCCACTTTTCATCACCATTCGTTGTAGTGCGTCTTGCCGTCGAGGGCGGGCGCGGTTGATTTCGAGTGAATCTCGTACACGTTCTTGTCGCCGCCCGATGTGGTGTCGGGATCGTCGTCGCTCGTAAGGGTGGTCCATTCGGCTTTTCCGGTCATCGGATCGATGAGGTCGCGCTCACGGAGCAGGCGCACTTTCTGCCCGCTATTGAGCTCGATCGGCTTGGTCAGATCTTCGAGGGTTTTCGGCCAGGGTCCCTGTTCGAGATTGAGTGGGTCCTTGATCGCGCCTCCCGGAGAGGTTTGCGTCGGCATACGCAACTCGTGATACCGGTCGATCGCCTCGGTGATCTTGCGCAGGCGTTCGTGCAGCTCGATTTCCTTCTGACGGCGAATGCCGAAGTTGGCGAGCGGCAGCGCCACCGAGGCGAGGATTCCGACGATCGCGACGACGGTAATCAGCTCGGCGACGGTGAAGCCGGAACTCGCTTTGTGGTGGCGGGCATTCATCAGTCGACCTTGGCGCGGCCTCCCGAGACCGAAGCGTTCACGACGCCGCCGGCGCCGTTGGTGAGGTGCGGATCTTCAAGTACGAGATAGGTGTCGCCGGGAGCGCCGCCGCGGACGCGCAGCGAGGCGATGGAGCCGCCGCCGTTGTTGAACTGAAGCGGCTTTCCGTTGGATGACGTAATGCGCACCGTGCCGTGCTCGCGGTCGATCGTCGCCACCGGCGGTGTCTTCAGATCGATCGAAATGGCCGGTCCGAAAACGACCTCGCTGACGTCGATCGTCATCGGGTTGTAGTGCAGGAGGATCTGCTTCGTGGTCAGACCGTCGAGATCCATTCCGACGACGTCCCACATCTTCTCCTCGCCAGGCTTGAAGGCGAGATGCATCGGCTGCGGCTGCATGCGCGGCGAGAGGCCGGCGTTGTCGGTCGTGTCGGTGACCGCGACCGACTGCGCGACCGGTGAACCAGTAACCGGCTTGCCGATCTGGCTCTGCGGCACCGGAGTGGGCGGTGGCGGTGGAGCATTGGGGTTCACCGGCGCCGAGTTCGGCGTACGGCGGAAGGGATCATTCGGCGCGCTGCCCGGCGTGACGACCATGTTCGACGACGGAATCGGATTGCCGTCCGCATCGACGTTGCCGGCGCTGAACTGCTGCGCGCTACGCGGCGAGAAGGGATCGGCCGTGCTCTGCGACTCGAGGCGCGGCGAGAGTCCGCGGAAGCTCAGGTTGCTCTGCGTACCGACCCACATCGGAGCCATGTCGTCTTCGGTGATGTCCGGCATGCGAACGATGTGCGGCGTCATCGTCAGCATCAGGTCCGTGCGGTGATGGAGGTTGTGATCCTTGGTAAACAGGCGGCCGAGAATGGGGATGTCGCCGAGGAAGGGCGTCTTGTTGCTCGAGGTGAGCTGCGTGTCCTGAATGAGGCCGGCCAAGAAATTCGTCTCGCCGTCTTTGAGGCGGATGGTAGCTTCGATCGTCCGCGTGTTGAACGACGGCGGGGCGTCGGCGCTGGCGGCGGCCGCGATGTCGGAGACTTCGACAGTCAGCTTGAGCGTGACCTCGCCGTTGTGATGGACGCGCGGCTCCATCGAGACCTTGATGCCGATGTCCTGATACTGAAATGACGTCGCCGGGAGGCTTCCCTGCGTACCGCTCTGCACGCCGGTGACGAAGGTGGTGACCGGTACGGGCACGCGCTGACCGATGTGCAGCGTCGCTTTCTCGCCCTCGGAAATCCGCAACTCGGGATTGGCGAGCGTCTCCGTGTTGCCGACGCTCTTGATCAGGTTGTAGGAGATGGACGGAATCGTGAAGAGCAGGTTTGCGCTCTTCAGGCCGCGGAGCGTGTCGAGATTGGTGGGAAGGGTGTTGCCGTCTTTGTCTTTCGGAAGGTCCATCGTGACCGTTCCGGGCGCGGCGCTGGATCCGAGACCCTGCACGACCGCGCCGATGTCGCGCTGTTTGTCGAGATCGATCTGCAGCAGCTCGACGTCGACGACGACTTCCGCCTTTGCTTTGTCGTTCGCTTCGATGATCTTTTCAGCGATGCGAACCTTGTCCGCAGTGTCGCGGATGGTGATGGCGTTGAGCGCTTTGAGCGGGAAGACGTTGCGCGCCTCGATCATGGTCCGGACGACGTTCGTGACCTGCTCGGCGTCGCCGTTGGACAGATAGAAGGTGCGGATGACCAGGTCTTCGTAGTCGCGCCGCGCCTGCGGATTGTCGGGGACGATGATGATGGTGTGCTCGTCGAGCGCTTTGTAGAAATGGTTGGCGGCCTGCATGACGCGCTCGAGGGCCTGCTGGGCGGTGACGTCCTTCAGCTCGATGGCAATGCGGTCGTCCTTAACGGCCTGGTCGAAAAGGATGTTGATGCCGAAGGCGCCGCCGAGAGCTTTGTAGATTTCTTTGACCGGCGTCTCATGCGGAAACGAGAGCGTGATGGGCTGGTCGGAGGTCGGGCTGAGCTGCGGGGGAGCGGACTTGGTGATGTTCGCCTTGGCGCGTTTCTTCAGCTCGTCGATCGTGGCGGGCTGTCCTGCCAGCTGGGCTTCGCGCAGCGTGTTGACGGCCTTGCCGTATTCGACGGCGGCGTACTGGTTGGTCGGATCGAGCTTGATGACCAGCTCCAGCTCCGTGGCGGCGAGCTGGGTGAGCCGGATCTGATCCTCGCCGCGGGCGTTGAGGGCGGAGGCGCGCAGCGACTTTCCTTTCTGAAAGTGAACGCGCGACGCTTCCAGCTTGGCGCGGGAGAGATTGATCTGGTAGAGCGAATTCGTAGGATCGACGTCGAGCGCTTTCTGGTACTCGGCGACAGCCTCATCCCAATCCTTCGTCTGCTCCGCGGTCTTCGCTTTCTGGAAGGCGTTGTAGCTGGTGCAGGAGAACAGCGTCAGCGACAAGGCGATGGCGGTAATTCCGAGTTTCGTCTGGTTCATTCGTTTCAATCCTGGGTGGCCAGCATGGGTTATCTGCTGATCACTCTGACGGTAGCGTTTCGTAAAGGTCACTGGCCGAGCGGTATGCGCGTTTTCACATCCGCCGGGAAGCCGACATAGCCGATCTCGACCGATTCGATGCCGATGCTGCGCAGCACGAACTTGCCGTCGATCGTCTCGCCGATGCGTACGTTGACGATCTCGCCGTTGCCGTTGAACGTCGCGATCGGGTTGTTGGCCGGTCCGAAAGTGCCGATGTATTTCATTTGGAATTGCGGCGGAACGGGAGGCGGCGGCGGAGGCGGATGAATTCTCATCTCCTCAATCCACGCGGCGTCGCACACATCGCCTTTGCCGTTGCTGTCGCTGTCCTTCTGGTCGGGGTTGGCGTCGTTCGGACAGTTGTCGCGGAAGTCGGGGATGCCGTCTTTGTCCTTGTCAGGAGGTGGAGGAGGGAGCGGCTTGACAACCGGCGGCGGCGGAGGTGGCGGTTCGACGTAGCCGAAAAGATTGCGCGCGCTTTTGTAGCTGCCGCTCTGCGCGTCGAGCCATTCGGTGTGCAGTATCGGAACGCCAGGCGTGCTGACAGGCTTGGCGACGCGAGGTGCGCGCGGCGAAGCGGCCGGCCGCGATGCCGCCGGCAGCGGATCGACGGCCCTCGAGGTCGAGGCGAACGAATAGATCGCAAAGATGGCGATCAGAATCACGCCGACGACGGTCCAGGTTTTCCAGTTCATCCAGTCCATCACAACTGTCTGTTCGCGGCGGGCGCGGGCGTGCGCACGTCTTTGAACAAGGTCTTGAGTCGAATATTGAGGGTGAGCATCTTGTCGGTGGCCGTTCCGTTTGCACCGAGGCTGATGCTGTCGATGATCACGAACTGATCGGACAATTCGAGGAGATTGATCAGCCGCCGCACCTGTTCATACGTTCCCTGAACCGTGAATGCTATGCCCACCGTGTTGGTGCCGACCGATCCCTTCGTTGACGGTACGGTCGAAACCTGTTTCGACTCGCCATTCGTGAACGAATACGACGGCGGCTGCAGGTGACTGGCCGCGGCAAGCCGTTTGACTTCATCGATCAGCGCGGTCAAGCGCTGCATCGGTGTCGACCAGCGCTCGTTGTAGAGCACCTGCAAGTCCGCTTGAACTTTCTTGTAGGCGGCGAGCTGCTGTTCGGCGGTGATGCGCGCGTTGCGGGCCTGATCGAGCTGGGCCTCGCTCTGTTCCTGGCGCGCGTCGAGGTCCTGCAAGCGGCTGACGTACTGGACCCGGTAGGTAAAAAAGAAAAGCGTGTTCGCCAGCAGCAGCAGGCCGAGAACGATCAGCAGTACCCGCTTCTCACGCCAGATCATTCGACCCTCCGTGCGATGGACGGCCGATAGTCGACGCCGAGCGTGAAGTGGTACTCGGTGCCGTTGACGGTTTCACTGGCCGGGAAGGCGTTGGCGAAGTGCTGGTCACCATTGAAACGGTTGATCGTGGCGGTAAGACCCTCGCCGGTCTTGGCGATGCACGTCATCGAGAGGTGGACCAGTCCGTCTTTCTCGAACGACGGTGAGACCGAGAGGAGCCGCACGTCCGTCGGCAGCACTCTCTCGAGGCGGTCGAGCAGTTCGCTCCAGGAGAAGGCGCGCTCGGCGAGTTGCGCGTTGGCGAACTCGGTCTGCGACGCGAGGAGCTTGAGGTCGACGCCGCGAAGGCGCTGCGCGAAACTCTCCGTGCGGCGTTGTTCGTCGGCGATCTGCTGTTCGAGCTTGGCGATGTTCGCGCGGGTGGTCTTCGTTTCGGTGCGGTAGCGCAGAAACGTGTCGACGTTGTTGAGCGCGAGAAAGGCCGTCAGCAGCGCCATGATCACGACCGCCGCGTAGACGGGCCGGTAGTCGCGGAAGGGGCGCGACGCGAGGTTGAGATGGATCGGCTTCACCCTGTGAATACTCCCGTGGCGGCGGTCAGCTCCGCCTCGTATGCACCAACGTCGCCCGGCGCCTGTTCGGCTACGTCGCGCAACGAGATTTTCACGACCGGCGCCGAGAACTCGCTGCCGATCGTGCCGGTGACCTCACCATTGATGCCGTTGCCGGCCACGTAGCACTTTTCGACGGACGTGGTCTGGAACGTGTCGCGAAGATAGGTCGCGGAGAGCCGGATCTCCTGCTGGAGGGTCCGTTCACCGTTGAGATTGCGCGAGCGGATGAAGAGCGGCTGCGCGCCGCGAAAGACGGCGGTGGTGAAGTCGTGATCGCGGATGTAAAAGAAGATGCGGTCGCGCGTGGTGGCGGCTTCACGCGCGGTGATCGCGTTCCAGACGTTGAGGCCGGCCGGCTCGATCAGGATGACCTCGATGCCGGCGGCTTCGAACAGACGTTCGATCGCGGTGATGGTTGCATCCACGGCGCTGACGGCGAGAATTCGCGGCGGCGTGCGGCTGAGCACTTCATACGACAGCCGCAACTCCGAGGGATCGACCGGCATCGTGCGGCGCAGGCTCCAGCGGATCACTTCCGCTGCCTCACTGGCTCGCTCCGGGAGCGACTGCAGCTCGATGATGTTCATCCGGAACCAGGAGTCGGGCAGGAGCAGCGAGACTTTGTCCCATCGTCCCGTTTCGAGCTTCATGCGGCGAATCGTTTCGGCCAGCAGCGCTTCGTTGCGCAGCTCGGGCGTGACCACGCCGGGCGCGAAGATGTCGTCGCGCAGCGGATAGCTTTTCGCCTGCAGGATCTGCATCTCCTTGCGTCCGCGGCCTACACGGGCGTGGACGAGGGAGTCGCTATCCAGCACGACGACGTCAGGTGGGAAAGAACGCGCCATATCACTCCACGAAGGTGACCTTGTTGATTTCGCGCAACGTGGTCTGTCCGTTCAACACTTTCCGGAGCGCCGATTCGCGGAGGAACAGCATTCCTTCTTCTTTCGCAGCTTTCTTGATTTCGGAGGCTGGACGGCGGTCGAGAATCATGGTTCGGATACGGTCGGAAAGGTCGAGAAGTTCCGAGATGGCGGCGCGGCCGTGGAAGCCCGTCCCGTTGCAATCGATGCAGCCGACGCCTTCGGAAAACTTCGTTCCGCGGAACTCCTTCGGGTCCAGCCCCGATTCGATGATGAAGGAGTCGGGATATTCAACCTCGTGCCGGCAGGAGTCGCAGATTTTCCGCACCAGCCGCTGCGCCAGGACGCAGTTGAGCGCCGAGACGAACTGATAGGGTTCGACGCCCATGTTCAGGAATCGGCCCAGTACGTCGATGACGTTGTTGGCGTGGACCGTCGTGAACACCAGGTGGCCGGTCAACGCGGAGTTGATCGCGATCTGCGCGGTCTCGTTGTCGCGGATTTCACCGACCATGATCTTGTCGGGGTCGTGACGCAGGATCGACCGCAGTCCCCGAGCGAACGTCAGCCCCTTCTTCTCGTTGATCGGGATCTGCGTGATGCCGCGCAGCTGGTACTCGACCGGGTCTTCAATCGTGATGATCTTGTCCTCGATCGACTTGATCTCGGACAGCGCCGCGTACAGCGTCGTCGTCTTGCCGCTGCCGGTGGGCCCGGTGACGAGCACCATGCCGTATGGCTCGCGAATGTATTTGCGGAATCGGCGGAGCTCGTCTTCGGGAAACCCGAGGATGTCGAGCCGCAGTTCGGTGAACTGCTCGCTGATCGATTCCTTGTCGAGAATACGGATGACCGCGTCCTCGCCGTGCACGCTCGGCATCACCGAGACGCGGAAGTCGATCGTCTTGCCGGGCATGCGCAGCTTGAAGCGGCCGTCCTGCGGCACGCGCTTCTCGGCGATGTCGAGTTCGGCCATGACCTTGATGCGCGAGATGATCGGGCTGTGAAACTCCTTGGCAATCGGCCGCATGGCCGGCTGCAGCACGCCGTCGATCCGGTATTTGACGTGCACGGAATCGT
>JAFAOU010000048.1 GCA_019247495.1 Acidobacteriota bacterium | reverse complement strand
GCGTAGTTGACGGTCGTTCCGCCGCCGACACACTCGCCGCCGCGCACGGCCATGGCGCCGTCCGCCGTCGTCCGCCGCCCATCCTCGGCATACAGCACGCGCATGTCCCATTCGCGCTGATCGAACGACTCGCCACCGAACCAGCCGCCTTTTTCGACGACGATGACCTTCTTCTTCGTCTGCTCAGCGAGCGTCGCGGCGAGCACGCCTCCCGCCGCGCCCGATCCGATGATGAGGACGTCGCAGGCGAGCCTGGTCATGATCCGACGGCCGTCCGCGGAATCAGTGGGCCGGTGTAGCCGATGCTCGGCCAGGTGGCGTCCATCGACCAGGTCGTGATCATCACCACGTTTCGCAGCGATCCGAAGAACTCCCGTTTGACGATCGAGGCGCTGTCGCGCCACAAGCCGAGGTACGTGCGTTGCGCGTCGACCGACAGATCGCGGAAGCGGGCGTTGGGCTTGATGTTTGTTGCAAACGTCGCGAACGACGCCGCATCGGTTGCCGCGATTTCGGCGCCGATTCGCGCGCTGTCGCCGCCGCGCGCGGCGAGGTCGCGAACGTTCGCCTCCTCCTGCAACAGCGGGCCGGACATCAGCGGGAAGAGAGCGATCTCATCGAAGAAAGCGATGGTCCGCTGCAATCCGGCGTACCGAGTCTCGTTCTCGAGGGGAAACAGTTTCAACAGACGCTGCTCGACATCATCGATCGTGATCGGCGGAAAGCCCGGCGCATCGAACGGCAGGACCGCCGCGATGACGCCACGCAGGACGGGCCGATACGCGTTCCACGACGGATCGACGATAAAGGCCTCGGCCACGCGCGCGTTACCGACGACCGCGTTCGCACAGCGCACCAGCGTCGCAAGAAGAAACGGTGCGGATTGCAGAACGGCGCGCCGGCTGATTTGAGGCAAGTGTCGATGATAGGTTCTTGAACCACGGAGGCACAGAGGACACAGAGAGTTTCCTTTGTGTTCTCTGTGTCTCTGTGGTGAATTATCTGGTGATCCCCAACTTTTCCTCCAACTCCTCTCGCCGTCCGCGGCTCAAACTCAACTCCGTGCCGTTTTTCAGGCGGACGCCGTAGTCGCCGCCGGGGTGGCGGAGGAGGGTGTCGATGCGGTCGAGGCGGACGATGGCGGAGCGGTGGATGCGGAAGAAGATCGCCGGATCGAGGCGCTCGTCCAATGTCTGCATTCGCTCGCGGATCGCAAAGACGCGGTCGCCGACGTGCAACTCCGCGTACGGACCGTCGGCGGTGATGTAGTCGACCTTGTCCACCGGCACCACCCGCACCTGGCCACGGCTTTCGACGGAGATGCGTTCGAGGTAGTCACGCTTCGGAGCGGGGGGAGCTGCCGTTGCCGGTTCGTGCAGAAGCGAGAGTAAACGTTGCGTCACTTCCTGCACCTCCTCCAGCTCGATCATCTTGCGCGCGCGACGGAAGGCCTGCGCGAAACGGTCGTCGTCAAACGGCTTGACCAGGTAGTCGACGGCAGCGCGGTCGAAGGCATTGAGCGCGAACTTGTCGAAGGCGGTGACGAAGATCGTGGCCGGCATCGACTCGGCGCCGATCTCGTCGACGACTTCGAGTCCCGTTCGTCCAGGCATCTGCACGTCGAGGAAAACGAGATCGGGCTTCAGCGTGCGAATGGCCTCGATCGCTTCGAGACCGGTTGACGCCGTTCCGGCGACGACGACGTTGGCTTCATGCGCAAGCAGATCGGCGATGCGATCGCGCGCCAGCGCTTCGTCGTCGGCGATGAGGACGCGGATCGTCTTGTCAGGCATGCGACGCTCGCGTTCGAAGATCGGCGGCGGTGTGATACGGAACGCGCAGTGTGGCCAGCACGCCGCCGCCGGAAGGAGAGGTGAGCGTGAGCGAAGCAGGGTCGCCGTAGAGTTGATCGAGCCGCGCCTTCGTGTTGCTGAGACCAACGCCCTCGCCGGTCGACGACAAGCCCGGCCCATTGTCCTGAACGGTCACCACAAGATCGTCGCCGTCGACCTTCGCATCGATCGCAACTTCCCCGCGGCCGGACGCGCGGCTGGCACCGTGCTCCAGCGCGTTCTCCACGATCGGCTGGAGGATGAGATTCGGGACGAGCGCGTCCATCGCCCGATCGCCGGCGTTCACCGTCACCGTCAGGCGTCCCTGAAAACGGATCTCCATGATCTCGATGTAGCGGCGCAAGAACTCCAGCTCATCGCGCAGCGGCACCTCATCCGCGCCGCGTGCCTCGATCGTGTGACGCAGCAACTCGCTGAGCCGCGCGATCATCTTGCGCACGCCGGACGGATCGCGCTCGACGAGCGCGGAAACCGCGTGCAGCGTGTTGAAGAGAAAGTGCGGATTGAGCTGCATCCGCAGCGCGTCGAGCCGCGCGGCAGCGAGCTGCGCCTGCAGTTCCGACGCGCGCGCCTCGAGCGCCACCGCTTCGCGCTGCCGCGTCAGATCGCGCAGATAGAAGTTGCGCGCGTAGCCGGCGATGAGCACCGCCAGATACACGATCAGTTGATTGACGAAGCGCAGCCTGAAAATGGCATCCCTCGGCGAAAACACTCGCGGACGCCGCGACGGAACGCCGGCCAGGATGGCGATCCGCGCCATATCCATGGTCAGGTCGACTGCGATCGCGATCGCGATTCCGATCAACAGCAGCGCGGCGATCCGCACCCATCGCGAGCGATCGAACGGGAAACGCTGGGTCAGCAGAAAAACGCCCGGCGTGATCACCGCCCACAGCCACGACTCGATGTACTCGAGCGCGATCGGTCCGGCCGGAGAGCTGAGCTGGAATCCGAATCCTCGGGGATCGAGCGCGCGATTCACCGCCGACAACGTGGCGATGAACGTCCAGAACGCGAAGATCAGCAGCAGCTCACGGCTGCCGATGCGCGCGTACGTCGATCGTTCTGCGTTGCTCACGGCTGTGCTCGATGCAAGTTTCAGCCCGCGCTGCATGCGCTTCCGTGCGCTTCATGACACGGGAGTGCACTTCATGTTCGATCGGAAAGAGAGGGCCGGTCCGGATTGTCTCATCGCATATCCGCGGCAATCGAGCCGCGACAAAGAGCTAAAGGAAACCCATGACCAAGAAGACGATTTCAGCAGCAGCGGCAGTTCTCGCTCTCGGCGCAACGCTGGCCTTCGCCGGCATGCACGATGGCAAAGAAGGGAAGGGCGGTTGGGATGGCCATCGCGGCAGCTTCAGCGAGATGTACGCGCAGAAGCTGAACCTCACCGATGCCCAGAAGACGCAGATCGCGGATCTCGACAAGAACTTCCGCGAGACGAACAAGGCCTTCTTCGAAACGCAGAAGCAGACCCGCGAGCAGTACAAGGCCGCCAGGGATGCGAACGACACGGCGAAGCTCGACGCGCTCCGTCCGGCGATGGAGTCGCAGCGCGCGCAGATGAAGCAGCTTCGCGATGCGCAGGACGCGAAGATCAAGCAGATCCTCACGCCCCAGCAGCGCGCGCAGTTCGACACGCTGAAGGCCGAGCGCGAAGCGCATCGGTCTCAGTACAAGCAGCAGCAGTAATCCCTCTCTCCTCATACTGCTGCGCGGTACCCGCTCCCCGTTCGCAAGGACGGGGAGTTTTTTGTCTGCGTTCATCTGCGTAATCTGCGGATCATGACGCGTCGGTGCGATTCGTATCGCCAGCGTGCAACTCATTGAAAATGCGAAACATGCGCCGGTAGCCCTCCGTTAGTACCGGCATCATGAGACAGAAAAAATCGTTCATCGCAATCGGACTCGTTCTCATCCTTTCGGTCATCGGCGTGCTCGTTCATCGCCTGGCCTTCGCGAAGGAGACTACGGCGTACCGCTTCGCTACGATCGAGCGCGGCAACCTGCAATCGACCGTTTCCGCGACCGGGACGCTGAACGCCGTCACCACCGTCAGCGTCGGCACCCAGGTCTCTGGGCAGGTCTCGGAGCTGCTGGTCGACTTCAACAATCACGTCAAGAAGGGACAGCTCCTGGCGCGCATCGATCCGACGCTGGCACTGCAAGCGGTGACCGACGCGCAGGCCAATCTCGAAAAGTCGCAGGCCCAGGCGCTGCAGGCGTCGCGCGACTACGCCCGCAACCGCGAGCTCACCAACGACGGACTCGTCGCTCGCAGCGCGTTCGAGGTCTCGCAGTCGGGCGCCACCGTCGCGAACGCCGGCGTGAAGTCGGCGCGCGTCGCGCTCGACCGCGCGCGGCAGAACCTTTCGTACACCAACATCTACGCGCCGATCGACGGCGTCGTCGTCGAACGCAACGTGCAGCAGGGTCAGACCGTCGCGGCCAGCCTCTCCGCGCCGCAGCTCTTCCTCATCGCCAACGACCTCGCGCAGATGCAGATCCTCGCGCAGGTCGGCGAGAGCGACATCGCCCAGATCAAAGAAGGACAGCCGGTCTCGTTCACCGTTCAGGCGCTGACGGGGCAGACGTTCAAAGGGACCGTCAAGCAGGTGCGCCTGCAGTCGTCGACGACGGACAACGTCGTCAACTACACCGTCGTCGTCTCCGTGCCGAACACGGATGGCAAGCTCCTTCCCGGCATGACCGCGCGCGTCCAGTTCCTGACCAAGCAGGCCGACGACGTCCTCAAAGTCTCGAACTCCGCACTCCGCTACAAACCGACCGATGCCGAGCTCGCAGCGCTGAAGGCGTCGCGTCAGGCGACGACGACGTCGACAACTTCGACGACTTCCACCGCGCGTCCTGACCGCAAAGCATGGACGGGAACGCGCAGCAGCAACTTCGGCACGCTCTACTACCTCGACGCCAACGGCAAACTGGCCGTGGCGCGCGTCAAGACCGGAATCAATGACGGCAGCACAACGGAGATCACCGGCAAGACCATCAAGGAAGGGATGAAAGTCATCGCGGGAACAACCGGTCCGGCCACGACGGCCACTGCAAGCGCGAAGACCAGCACCGCGCCGGCCAGTCCGTTCCAGGGTGGACAGCAGGGCGGCGGACAGCGCGGCGGCGGAAGGGGAGGCTTCTGATGAACGTCATTGAAACCACCCAACTCGTCAAGACCTACACAACGGGAAGCACCGAGGTTCACGCGCTGAAAGGAATCGACCTGGCGGTTGAGAAAGGCGAATTCATCGCCATCATGGGCACCTCCGGTTCGGGCAAATCGACGCTGATGAATCTTCTCGGATGCCTCGACACGCCCACATCCGGCTCGTACCTCATCGACGGCGTTCGCGTCGACGGCATGGACCGCAACGCCCTCGCGGCGCTGCGCAACGAGAAGATCGGATTCGTCTTCCAGGGCTTCAATCTTCTGCCACGTACCAGCGCCCTCGAGAACGTCGAGCTGCCGATGCTGTACGACCGCAGCGGACGCAAACGCGACACGCAGGCTCTGGCCACCGCGGCGCTGCAGCGCGTCGGACTCGGCGAACGGCTCGATCACCAACCGAGCGAGCTATCCGGCGGTCAGCAGCAGCGCGTGGCCATCGCCCGCGCGCTCGTGACCGAGCCGGCCATCATCCTCGCCGACGAGCCGACCGGAAACCTCGATACGCAGACGTCGGTCGAGGTGATGGCGCTCTTCCAGGAGCTGAACGAACAAGGCATCACCATCGTCCTCGTCACCCACGAGCCGGACATCGCTGTCTACGCGAAACGGATCGTAGAAGTCCGCGATGGCCGCATCCGCCGCGACGAGCCGGTGAAATCGCGCCGCTCCGCCGCGTATGACCTCGAGCACTTCGAGGAAAGGGAGGTCGCATGAAATCGAAGACACTCGTCAAACTGGCCACGCAGAGCATCCTGAAAAACAAGATGCGCGCCGCGCTGACCATGCTCGGCATCATCATTGGCGTGGCCGCCGTGGTGGTGATGGTCGCCGTCGGCTACGGCGCCCGCACGCGCATCCGCGCCCAGATCAACAACCTCGGCACGAACATGATCGTGATCACTCCGGGCGCCGCGCAGGCTGCCGGCGTCAGCCAGGGTGCACAGGCGTTCCCGAATCTCAGTTTGAAAGACGTCGACAAAATCCGCGCGGAAGCGCAGACGGTGTCCGCGGTGTCGCCGGTGATCGTCAGCCGCACAGCCGTCATCGGGCCGTCTGGCAACTGGCGGACGCAGATCAACGGCGTCGATACCGACTTCCAAACGATCCGCGACTGGCAGACGTCCTCCGGCGATTTCTTCACCGCCGACGACGTCCGCTCCATCCACAAAGTCGTCCTTCTCGGCAACACGGTCGCGCAGAATCTTTTCCCCGGGCAGGATCCCGTCGGCTCTGAAATCCAGATCCGCAACTCGGTCTACAAAGTCGTAGGCGTCCTCGCGGCGAAGGGCCAGACCGCCAGCGGCAGCGACTCCGACGACGTCGTCCTGATGCCGTACACCACCGCCTCAGACACGCTCTCCGGCCGCGCTTTCATCCCGCAGATCCTGGCCAGCACCGCCAACGAGCAGGACATCCCCGCCGCGCAGGAAGAGATCCGCACGCTGCTCCGCGAGTCGCACAAAGTGAGCGACGGCAACGACGACTTCACCGTGAAAAATCAAGCGGATCTCGCATCGGCCGCCGAAAGCTCGACGCAGGTCATGACGCTGCTCCTCGCCGCGATCGCCTCGATCTCGCTTCTCGTCGGGGGCATCGGCATCATGAACATCATGCTGGTCTCGGTCACGGAGCGGACGCGCGAGATTGGCATCCGCATGGCCATCGGCGCCCGCGGCTCCGACGTCCTCACGCAGTTCCTGGTCGAGAGCATCGTCATGGGCATCCTCGGCGGCGTCGTCGGACTGCTCTTCGGCTACACCGGCGCCAAAGTCCTGGGCCACTTCACCGGCTGGGAGACCGTGATCTCCCCAATCATCATGCTCATCGCCGTCGGCTTCTCCGGCGCCGTAGGCGTCTTCTTCGGCTACTACCCCGCAAGGAAAGCCGCTGCATTAAATCCGATCCAGGCATTGCGTTACGAGTGACGGTCTCGCGTTACCCCACGGCTCGTTCACCACAGAGACACAGAGAACTCTCTGTGTCCTTTGTGTCTCTGTGGTTCATGGTTTTACGAGTGTGGAGTGCCGGACAGTGACCGCTCTACAGCGCTGCGCAAGCCAGCGATCTCCTCTCGCAACGCTGCAATCTCGCTGTTCGTTACCTGTCCCTCGGGGATGAGAAACCACGCCGCCAGCGCTGCGGAGAACGTCCCGAATAGACCGACGCCGGCGAGCATCAGCAATACGGCGACGGCGCGTCCCTCTGTGGTGACGGGATAGCGGTCGCCATAGCCGACGGTAGTGATCGTAGCCAGGGACCACCAGATCGCATCCTCGGCGGTATGGATGTTCGAATCCGGCTGCACTTCGAAATGGAGAATGGCGGTGCTGGCAAAGATGACGAGCATCAGCGCCAGCAAAGCCGCCGCGGCGACCGTCGACTGCGTCCGCTTCCGCAGAATCGCTTCGCCGAGGAGGCGCGTGGCGCGAAGGCCGCGAAGCACGCGTCCGATGCGGGCGATCCGCGCCAGCCGTCCCCATCGCGCGATGTGCAGCGTCGGAATGGAGGAGAGGATATCGAGCCATCCCCACGTGGCCAGATACCGCCCTCGCTTCGGCGCCCGCCATACCGAAACGACGAAGTCGATCCCGAACGCGATGCAGATCGCGAAATCGGCATAGTCGAGCACCAACTCGATCTGCGGATCGTGCCGAAACGCGTTCTGCACCACCACGCCGACCAGCGCGAGAACGCACAACGCCAGCATGAACAGGTGATAGACCGGCGCGATGTGAAAGTGGTGCTTCTCGGTCGACACGTTGGACGTAACGACACCTTCCGCGCGGAAAGGTGTCTGAAGCGGGACGGAGGGAGAGATGACCGAACAAGTCCCGTTTACCGCCGCCTCGTTTGCGGAAAACCCGGAGCCTCGCTGTCCTTGTCTGCTGCTGCTCGATACGTCGGGATCGATGCAGGGAGCTCCGATCCGCGAGCTGAATGAGGGCGTCCGATTTCTGAAAGAGGATCTTGCGACCGACAGCCTCGCCGCGAAGCGCGTGGAGGTGGCGATTATCACGTTCGGACCGGTCGATCTGAAACACGACTTCGCGACGGTCGATGCGTTCACCCCACCCGACCTGCAACCAACTGGCGACACGCCGATCGGCGCTGCCGTCGTGCGCGGTCTCGATCTGCTTCGAGAGCGCAAGAGTATGTACAGGGGGAACGGCATCACCTACTACCGTCCCTGGATTTTTCTGATCACGGACGGTGCCCCTACCGACGACTGGCGACAGGCTGCCTCGCAAGTACGTGAGGGGGAAGCTTCGAAGAGTTTTGCTTTCTTCGCGGTAGGCGTCGAAGGCGCGGACATGACCCGTCTCAGTGAGATCGCCGTGCGGGAGCCGCTAAAGTTGAAAGGTCTGCAGTTTCGATCGCTCTTCCAGTGGCTTTCGTCGTCAATGCGGTCAGTCTCGCGAAGTACACCCGGAGCGGCGGTCTCGCTCGACAACCCGAAGACGCCGGAAGGGTGGGCTGCGGTGTGAGCTGGCGGTGGCTCAACGCGTCGATCGCCGGTACGTCCCATGCGGACGGCGGAATCCCCTGTCAGGACGACTGTCTGGTCGACGTCATTTCCGGTACGTCCGGTGAGGTCCTGATCGCCATCACGTCAGACGGAGCAGGTTCCGCTGCCCACGCCGAGGACGGTTCCGCGCTGGCGTGTGAATCGTTGTATCGGGCCGTGGCCGATTGGGCAGCGACGGGCGGTCCTATCGATGACCTCACGCGGGAAGAGGTTGAGGCGTGGGTTCTTTGCCTCCGCACCGCGATCGAGCAACGCGCCAATGAGACCGATGCCAGTGTCCGCGACTTCGCCTGCACTCTGGTTGCGGCGATCGTCAGCGAACACGTGGCCGCGTTTCTCCAGATTGGTGACGGCGCAATCGTTGTCGGAAAGGATGATGTGTGCGAGGTCGTGTTCTGGCCGGACACCGGTGAGTACGCAAATATGACGTTCTTCACCACCGACGACGACTGGCAAAAACATGTTCTTTTCGAAATCCGCAATGCTCAATTCGACGACATCGCATTGATGACCGACGGTCTGCAGCGATTGGCGCTCCACTACGACTCGCGTACGCCCCACGTACCGTTCTTTGCGCCGATGTTCGGCGCGCTGCAAAAAGCGGCCGCGGGTTTCGCTGTGGATTTCGAGCCGGCACTCGTTTCATTCCTCGGCAGCGCTGCTGTCAATGAACGTACCGACGACGACAAGACGTTAGTCCTGGCCACGCGCCGCGCCGCCGAGGAAGCGCATGGAGATCGTTGATTCGACGGGCCGCCGTCTAACCCTTGAAGGAGAGCTGTTTCGCGGAGGCGAAGGCAGCATTCATCCGGTGGCCGGAAACCCCAGCGTCCTGGCCAAGCTGTACCACAAGGACATCGGCCCTCCGAAAGAGGCGAAGCTCGCTGCCATGACGCGAACCGCCCACCCTCAATTGCTGCGAGTCGCGGCATGGCCGTCGGCGACCCTGCACGCCGGCGCCGGCGGGAGGATGGTCGGCTTTCTGATGCCGCGGTTCGACGGACAGCGCTCCGAGCTTCATGAGCTCTACACACCCGCGACGCGCAAGCAGACCTTCCGCAAGGCCGATTGGGCCTTCCTGATTCACGCCGCGAGGAACGTGGCGGCTTGCATAGACACCGTCCACGCGGCCGGCCATGTCGTCGGCGACGTCAATCAGCGCAACTTCATCGTGGGTGCCGACGCGACGGTGAAAGTTCTTGATTGCGACTCGTTCCAGATCCGCGATGGCGGACGGATGTTTCTTTGCGAAGTCGGTATGCCCGAGTTTACTCCCCCTGAACTACAGAACCGGCAGTTGTCGAGTATCGAGCGGACGTCCAATCACGATGCATTCGGCCTTGCCATTCTTTGTTTCCAGCTTCTCTTCATGGGGCGTCATCCATTCGCCGGCCGCTTCCTCGGGCGGGGTGAGATGCCGATCGAGCGCGCCATTGCAGAGGGGCGATTCGCTTTTGGACGGAACAGTAGGTCGCGGCAGATGGAGCCGCCGCCGAACATGCCCTCATTCGAGTCGCTGCCGCCGCGGTTGATCGCCCTTTTCGAAGCCGCGTTCAGCGGAACCAGTTCGCGCCCTACGGCGAGAGATTGGGCGCGGGCGCTCGATACCGTGCAGTCCGAGATCCAGGCGTGCTCCGTCGAGCCTGTCCACAAGTACTACAAAGCGTTGACGCAATGTACCTGGTGTGAATTGGAGTCGGCAGCCGGTGTCTACTTCTTCATTGGCGTCATCTCTAACATCGGAACGTTTGATCTGGAGAGCCTGTGGGCCGAGATCGTCCGGTTGACAGGCCTGCCGTACGAAGCTCCGCTTCGGCCAACGGTGCACGCCATCGGTGCGCCGCCGAGCGACTCCGATTTGAGAAAACGTCCGAAGGCGCTCGCCGCAAAGATCGTCAGCCTGCCCTTGCTCCTTAGTGCCGCCGCACTGTCGTCAAATGCGATCCTTGCATTCGGTTTTTTTCTGGCAGTGATCTTCATCATCGCGCTTCCTCTTCCGGGTGCGGCGGAGAGAAGGCGCCGCCTGAAGCGTGTACGCGAATTTGAGGAAGCGTGGACGCAGGCATACAGACGTGCGGAGGCGGAGGTCTCGCTGGAGCCATTGCTTGTAAAGCACGACGAGTTACGACGCCTCAGGACCGCGTACGAAGCACTGCCTGCTCGGAGGCAGGCCGAGTTACAGGAGATGACGCTGAACGCGCAGGCGATACAGCTACAGCGGTATCTGCAGCACCAGTTGATCCGCAGCCATTCGATCTCCGACATTGGACCGAAGCGAAAAGCGACGTTGGCCATGTGGGGAATCGCGACTGCCGCTGACGTGACGATTCAGTCGCTTGCCCCGGTGCAGGGCTTTGGTCCGACTCTGAAAACCAAACTGCTTGCTTGGCGCGCAGTACTGGAGCGAAGGTTCGTCTTCAACGCGAAGGAGGCCATCCCGAAGCCTGATCGCGACGCGTTTGAGTATCGCTGGCAACGCCGCAAGTTGGACCTCGAGCAGCAATTGAGCGCCGGTGCAGAGCATGCGCGGCGAATCAACTCATTGATCCGACAGCGTCGCGTCGCCCTTGCCAAGGCGCTCGAAGCGCCTGCGCTCGATTGGGCGCAGGCACGCGCCGACCTGGAAGCAATCGATTTGGCAATCAAAGGAGAACGCACATGAAATTCGGTTTCCGTACGCCCTCTTTTCGCAAGCGCATCGCCGCCCGCACGTCGCTCAAGCGCTACGTGCGTCACTCCCTCGGCTTCAAAGCGCCGCGCGGGTGGGGATGGCTGACCAATCCGAAACGCGCAGCGTACAACCGAGCCTACAATCGAACGACGGTCGGCTGCGCAGTAGTGGTGATGACCGCCGCGGTTATGTTGATGTCGTTCGTCGCGTGGCTCGCTTTCTAGGGATGGCCGAGGACAGGTCGCGCGCTGTCCCACGGACAAGTCGATTTAGGGTCGGTCTACTTTCTTTTCCGGTGCATCTTTTGAGTTCTTAACGAGTTTGATTGCAGCGAGGCAGTCCGACTCATTGATATATCCCTCGCCGCTGGTTGCGATGATCTTGTTGTTGCCGCTCTTCAGATGCCAGCGCCACTCGCCTTTGGCGTCTTTCCAGTAGTAGTACGTCATTTTCGCTTTCTCCTTTTCAATGCCTGCGCGACTGCCACGAGCGATCCAGTTCCTGAGCTGAAACGATCGGACAAAGGTCGCCCCCTTGGACACTAACGTGCGGCTTTTGTGGCGTGCGGCGCGAGCGACTCGAACGTCGTCCTGACGATCGACCACTTCGTTGGCACTGCCACGCCGAGGGCGCGGGTGGGTTGGAGGAGGAGTTGTTCGAGCGGTGTGAGCGCATCCGGGGCGCGGACGCCGTCCCATTCGAGGATTGAGGGATTGGGGAGCGGCACTTCCGTGGTCAGGAGAAAGTACGTGTCGACGCCGTACGGGGGGCTGGCGGCGAAGGCGCTGGGTTCGCCGAGGGCGATTTCTGTTTCGGTGGCGGCCGGTTGGAGGTGATTCTCGACGGAGCCGGCGCTCGGGGGCGGAAAGAGGAGCGTGCTCTTGCCGTTGCTGTCGACGACGAAGGCGTAGACGTAACGCTTCGGGATGTTCGCGGGCAGCGGCTGCGAACGGACGCGTAGGACGAGCTCGTACTTGTCGCCGCCGATGATTGCGCCGCCGTCCGTGACGAGCATGCCGTCGCGCGCGCGACGGGCGGCCAGTTGATACGGGAAGCGGTCCGACGGCGGCGACTCGCTGAGTTGCCATCCATGAATCCTGCGAAGCGTGAGAAGCGCCGAACGCAACGTCGGAGCGACGTCGCGCATCCGGCTGTTGTTTTTGCGCTCCGCGATCCAGGAAGTCCGCAGCGGAAGGCCGGTCTTGCGGCGGTCGGATTTTTTCACCGAGGGACGCACCCAGGCATAGGAGAGATGGTGTCCGGTGAAGCGGCCCGCCAGGACGTAATCCGCATCCTCGGGTGTCGCCGCCTGCTCGACGCCCTCCGCGGCGATGCGATCGACGAGTGCTCCCGGCGCGGGGAACTGCACGAAGAGCGTTGATCCGGGCGACAGTCGAGCCATCGCTGCGAGCGCGGCGGTGTTCTGGCCGAGATGTTCCGTGGCGCCTTCGCTGATCAGTTCCCACTCGCTGCCGTTCCATCGCAGCAGGTGCGATGGCGTGACGTCGAGCGGATCGGCGATCCATCGCGCGCCGTGTTGCTCGGCCTCCGACGACAGCGAGCGCGCCATCGCGGCGATGTCTTTCAGCGTGTACGGCGACCGCGGCGTCCAGATGCGCAGCGGGCGCACTGGCGCCGGTGCCCATGCGGTCACTTCGAAGAGCGCGCCGGTTTGGGGCATCACGCCCGACTTCAGGCGCGCCTCGCATTCGGTCACGCCTCGGAGCGAGGTGACGGTCAGGAGGGTGGCGGAAGCGCGCAATTCGCTGCCGGCCGAGATCCCGTTTGCCCAGCCGCCTTCGATGATGACCGTGCCGTCGCCGCGTACTTTCTGAACGGCGACGACGATGCGATCGTCGCGACGATCGGTGCGCGCGCCGAGGAACGGCGCCATGCGTGTGTCGACATTGCCGGCGATCGTCGGCTGCTGAAACGGAGTCTCCGCGCGCATCCGCGCCTGCGCACGAAGAAATGTCTCCATGGCCGGTTCGCCGCTGGCGGAGTCGCGCATCGATCGCATCCAGGCCCATGAGAATGCGCCGTGAAACTTCCCCTCGGCATCGCGCGTCTCCCACGCCGAATCGACATCCTGCGTCGCTGCGAGCACGAGCGCGCCTCGGGATTCGGGACGCGGCACGGTGACGCCGTCGGCGACGTCGCGGAGGTCGGGCTTGATGCCGCGCGGCCGCGCGCCGGTGCCGAGGCCGCGCGCGCCGGAGCTGCTGTGGCAGTTGTCGAGGATGACGGTGAGCCGTGCGCCGCGGTCGAGGATGCGGTTGAAGAGCATGCGCAGCTCTTTGTCGCGGATGTCGGCGGCGCCGGTGCGCGAGTCGGCGGGGACGAGCGATTCATCCAGTTTGTCGCGCTCATCGGAGAGCGAATTGCGCACCTGCGATCCGTGGCCGGCGAAGTAGACGAGGATCACGTCGTCTTTGGCCGCTGCATTCACGAGGCGCTGCTCGATCGTGCCGAGGATGGCGTCGCGCGTCGCGGCCGGGTCGGTGAGGGTGATGACCTCGTTCCGGTCGAATCCGTACAGCGCGACGAGCATGTCGCGCATGGTGTTGACGTCGTTCACCGCGCCGGCGAGGTTCGGCCAGTCGCGGCCCGGCGCGGGAGCACTCTGCGGATGTGCGGCGAGTGTGGAGGCGGTGTAGTCGTTGATACCGATGAGCAGCGCGCGTCGATGAGGCGCCGCGGCGACCTGGAAGCAGGCGACGATCATCGCGCAAGCGGCGAACAGCCTCGCGGAAATTTTCATTGTGACGGATGACACGTTTTGACCCGAATTGTGTCTACCTCATCAGAGAGGGACGCATCATGAGACAACTGTTCTGCGTTTTTGTGGCGTTGTTGTGCGCGAATGCAGGCGCCGGGGTGGGACGGTGGAGCGAGGTGAACGCGGCGAAGAACATCGACCCGAAGGAAGGGGCGGCGCTGTTCGTCGGCATCAGCATTTTTCCGTGGGACAAGACGCTGGCGACGGTGCCGTACGCGGTCGACGATGCAGTCGATCTCGCGTACGAACTGACAATGGAGCCGCGGTCCCCGCTGGTCGATGCGAAACGCGTCGTTCTTGCGCTTTCTGGTGAACCGCAGAAGGCCGAGTCACAGGAGAAGCTCAAGAAGCTGCTTGCGGCGGGGGCGGCGCGGCATGACGCCACGACCGAGGACATTCTTGCCCAGCTCGAATCGCAATCGCGTTCCGTAGGTTCGAGTGGAATCTACATTGCCGCGTTCGCAACACATGGCGTGAGCGACGACGGGATTCAATACCTGTTAACGGCCAGCTCCATGCTCGAACACTACCGCCGCAGTCTTACCGAGGCCGAGATCCGCGAAACCATCTCGCGCAATGGCGTGGCGCGGTCGCTCATCTTCATCGACGCCTGCCGCGAACGCCTCGTCAAGGACCGGCGCAACGGCGATGTCGATCCGCGGTCGGTTGCTACGTTCTTTCGCTCGGTCGGCAGGATCACCGGCCAGGTCGTCTTCTCCGCCGCACCGGGAGGCGGCTACGCGTATGACGACGAGGAGCGGCGCAACGGCGTCTTCACGGCTACGGTCATCGAAGGGTTGCACTGCGGCGCGCGCGCGAATGCGGAGGGATTCATTACCGTCGACACGCTCCACTCGTATGTCGAGTCGCATGTACTGGCGTGGTTGCAGGAACACAAAAACCGCGACGCGAAAACGGCGACGCAATGGACGTCAGAAGGAAACTCGAAAGACCTGCCGTTGTCGATCTGCGTCAGCGGCACGGCGAAAGCGTCGCAGCGTCCTGCGCGGTGACGTTGCCGTAGGTCCAGATGCGTCCCGAGGAGTCTTTGTAGGCGACGCCGCGGAAAGAACGATCGCGATAGAAGCGCTGCACGCCGCCGTCGACGACGCCGTACGCGCCGGCGCCATAGTGCATCGCCTCGACCATCGAGTCCTCCATGACCATGTCAGTCTCCACGAGCAGGACATCACAGTCGCGTCCGCGCGCGCTGGCGTGCACCTTCCAGCCGGCGAAACGTGAGTGCGCATAGCGGTTGGTGAAAAAGTTCGCGGAGGCGACGTGCTTTTCGGGCGAATGCGGCCGCGCGTCGCACATCGCGGCGAGCAGAGCGAAGATCATCAGGCGTCGGATCGTCATTGCGTCCTCCTCGGCGGAAGGAACGGCTCGCCGCAAAAACGCGGCGAGCCGTTCGTCTGGATCACGGATGGAGCGGGGGGCAGAGAACTTCTTCGTACGCCGTACGTCCGATGTTCAGCCGGATTGCGTTGAGCAGATCGGACCAGAGCGCCGTCTGCGGATGGATGGCCTGCCATTCGACTTCCGCGTATTCAGGCGCGCCAGGTGCTGCGCCCGCTTTCGGCACGAGCCGCGCTGACTGGGCCACCGGCGACTGCGCGACGTCGTAGTACATCTCGAAGTGCTTGCCGGGATCGGGCGTGCCGGAGAACGGCGAGGATGGCGGAACGAGCGCAGGAAGATTGAGGACCGCGACTTCGACGTTTCCGTTCGCGTCGGGCGAGAGAGTCATCGACCGGCCGGTGCCGCCGTCGAATTTCTCTTCGACAATCTCCACGTTCTCGCCCGAGATCTCGATCTCGGCGCCGACCCAGGAGGCGATGGCCTGCGAGTACGAAGACGTGTTACCGGTGCCGTCGAGCCGCTGGAAGTGCACGGGCGTGACGTTGCTGCCGATGCGCGCCACGCGGTAGGTGAAGACCTTGCCACTGCGCAGATGCAGGCGCGCGGCGACGAGGCCGGGGGGAGGCGAGTCGAGGAGGTCGGTGTTGAAGGCATAGCCGGACGGCGCGATCTGCTGCATGTCGGCTACCCATCCGAAATCCTCGCGCTCGGCGGAGGTGGTGGGGATGATCCCGCTGCGGACGTTCTGCACGATGTTCAGCGCCGGCAGATCGGGATCGTTCGGATTTCCCTTCTGGATGGAGAGCTCGGAATTCGCCAACTCCCATGCGCCGCCGCCGGCGACGGCTGCTTCCAGCGAATCGAGCGCTTCGCTCTCGGATTGGTCGGCGTAGACGAATTGGGCGATGTCGGCGTCGCGCTTCGGGCACTGACCGCTGCAATCTCCGGCGCGCGCAATCAACAGCGGTTTGTGATGTGCGAGGGCGGTTCCGTCCGAGGAGAGATAGTCGTGGTGGACGTTGAGGAGGATGACGGTTACTTCTTTGCCGTCCTGGCTGGGGACGAAGGCCATGAGGCCTGTGAAAAACAATTTGAGGATGAAGCTGTTCACGGTGGTTTCTCCTTGTGTTGCGGCGCGGGCGCGAATGGTGAGGAGGCATGGCCGATCACCTGAAACGGGGCCCACGTGAATACCGGCCTGAGACCGGGTTTGTTGTTTGTTTTCTTAAGAAGACCGATTTGTGCGAGCTGCAGCGCAACCGCCGCGTCTTTGCCTTCTCGATAGTGACGATGAAATGACACGAGGAGGTCCTCCGCTGTGGCGTCTTCGACGTTCCATAGCGTGCCGATCACTGCCGGAACACCTGCTCCGATGAGTGGGCGCACGAATGGCGCAACGCCTTCTGCGCCGACGGGAAGGCCGCCGGCGCTGCTGCATGTCGACAGCACGACCAGGCGGGTGTGATCGAGCGGGAGCCGCGTCAGGAGCGCCTGCGCTTCCAACGGACCAGGCTCATTCGGCGCCGGGGCCAGCAGGATGTAGGACCGAGACGGCGCCTGCGCATTGACGATGCTGTGCGCGGCGACGTGAATGATTGCGCTTCCTCGGGCCTGCTCCAGAAAGCGCGGAATCGTGGCCTCGCGATCCAGCAGCGTGTATGCGTGCGGCCCATAGAGCGCGGAAATCCTCTCGCACTCGCTGCGCGCCCGGGGAAGAGGCAGCAATCCCTGCGCAAAGGGGAGGTTTTCATTGAAGGCCGGATCACCGACCAGGAGCGCGGAAGGCGCCGCGGCCGATTGCAGTGCTCGATCGCGAGTCAGTGATACGAGGTACAAATTCGCGCTGCCGGCGATCTCGATGGGCGCGTCTTCGATGAGGTATCTGTTTGTCTTCGTGTTATGCAGTGCCGCAAACGGCAATCCGTGCATCGGGCCGTCGGGAATGATGACCAGCCGCTGCGGCGTCGCGGTCATCGCAGCCATTGGCTTGGCCACGAGCACGTCGTAAAGCGCGTAGAGCTTGGTCTCGAAATCTGCCTGGTTGCGCGCGGCGGCGGCGTGCTGCAGCTCCGACGCGTGACGAGCGATGACGGCTTTGCCGGCCGGCAGGGTGATGGCTGAGACCTTCTCCCGCGACACGAGCCAGACGATCGTCTGATCCGACAGCACGGAGTATTCGAGGAGTTGCGTGCCGGGCGGCAGCGCCTGCCGGATTTCCCCAAGACTCTTCGTTTTCCCGTCGAAGTCTTTCGGGACGGCTTCCGAAACGAGATACAGCGGCTCGAACGCACGCGCCTGTTCCGCGTAATCGAACGCCTCCTCGGTTCGCCCGCGGCCGGCCAGTTGTCGAATCAGCGTTTGATACGCCTCGCCGAATCGCGAAAAGTACGAGCTCCACATACCTTCCGCTTCGCCGCGTTTGCGATGCTTGAGCATGTAGACCTGCTCCGCGTGCAGTTCCTGTATCGCGGCGATCAGGTCCTTTTCCGCAGCGTCAGGCCGCCCGGCCCGTCGCTGCGCTTCCGCTCGTTGCGCGAGTAGAGACGCGCGATAGGTTCGCGAGTCCGGGTTGGCCTTTTGTAGTGCTGTGGTGAATGCGGCGATGGCTCCTGCGGGATTGATCCGGAGGAATGCCTGACCTTGGACCTCCTGAATGCGCGCCTGAAAAATCTTTGTTTCGTCGGAAGGGTCTTTTTTAGTGATGAAGCGGATCGCGTTGTTCAGATCGATTGCGGCTACGTTTGGCTGATTGAGTTGGAGCTCAATCTGGGCGCGCGATCGCAGGACCGGTGAGAGCTGCTTGGTGAGTCCATTGATTGCGTCAACTTGCTCCGGGGGGGTGTTGACAATCGCTCGTTGGATCAGGAGAACCGCTGTGTTTTGATAAAGGAGCGCGATGGGTGCGCGGCCTGAGGCGGCCAAGGTGCGCGCCGTATCGCCATAGAGAGCATGGCGGGCGCGCGTTTCGACCAGATACGCCGACATCTGGAATGCCACCATCGCTTCGCGCCATGCGAGATCGTTGAGGCCGGCGTTCCCCAACACCCCGATCCGTCGCATGTGCGTGTCCGATAACCCCTCTTTGTCACCGTCGCGCTCATATTCGGCGAGCGCGTCCTGCGAGTCCGCAAGAGATTCGAGATAGCGACCGTGAAAAAAAAGGAAGCTCGCTCGCGTGGCGCGGATGCGTGCAAGCAGATGCCGGTAGCCGTGGGTCTGCGCTTCACGATCGAGCGGTTCGATCAATGCTATTGCTCGCGTGTGGCCATCCGGTTTCTCGCGCGATACGGTAGCGGCGTAGCCGAGGCGTGCGAGCAGGCTCAGCGGACTCCCGAAGCGCTCGAGAAGTCTTGCCGCCTTCTCATATTGGGGTTGGCTCGCGGCCAATGCCAGATCCGCCTTTCGCGCGTCGGTGAAGGCCCGATGTGCTTCCTGGAGTTCCTGTGGGTAACGCTCTAACGCTTCGACGACATCGATAGGGAAGCGATCCCTTGTGATTCGCGTCAATTCCGACGCGAGTAGTTTCGCTTCGCCGAGATGTTCAGGCCGCAGCAGTTCCTCTTCCAAATATTTTTCAGCGGACGTCGGGAAGGGAGCGATGAGTCTCGCCACCGCGGTCCGGTTATTCGCTGCAAGAGCAATGGCCAGTTGTGCTCGATTTCTCGCCCACTGTACGGTTGGATCGAAATTACGGAGGCGGGTGAGATGATCACGGGCTTCGGCGATGCGCCGCTTTGGCTTTCCGATTTTCAGAAATTGATTCCAGGAATCGAGCGCGTCATCGGTCAGGCCGACGGTTTCCTCGATCAACGCGAGATTGAATCGCGCGACGTCGGATCGTGGCAATGCGGCTACTGCGTGCAGCGCGGTATCCAATGCGTTCAAGAGATCCGACGGGCGATCCTCGCGCTGTGCTCGCAGAACATATCCCGCCGCGAGATCGCTGACGGCAACCGGATCTGACGGCGCGAAGCGTTCCAGTGCGGTGATGGCGGCATCCATACAGATTGGCCGCGATCGGAGCATTCTCTCTGCGTCGGCCCGGCTGGCGACGATGTCGTCGCATTCGGGCTGGATTGCGGCTGGCGGTGCCGAGGGAGAAGACTTTAGATCGGCGTCGTGAAGCCACACCGGCTCAGTTTCCGTGTCTTCTCTATGACGGCAGCTGGCGATACAGAGAGCGAGAACGATGACCAGAATTCGTTTCAAGACTCCAATACGATACGCGGTTTGCGGAGACGAGATCGAGCGATGAACAACGACGACCGGTTCCAGTCTCTTTATCGGAAGTACTACAAAAGAATGGTCCGCTTTTACGTTCTCTCCTTTCGTGTGACCGAAGAAGACGCCGAGGAGTTGACGCAGGATGCGTTTTTTCGATTTCTGGAAGCGATGGACGAATATCGCGGCGATGCGGAGTGGGCGTATCTCGAGACGATTGCCCGCAACGTCGCTTACAACAGGATCCGATCGCAGAAGACGGCCAAGCGCGGCGCGGAAACGGTCGACATTCATGACCGCAACGCCATCCCGGAACCGGCGGCGCCCGCGGAACCGGATTACGCGCAACGCGAAGAAGCGGCGCTGCGCAGCAAGCGTCTTCGAGACGCAATTGCCGGACTTCCGAACGGCAGCCGCGAGTGCATTCAATTGTGGCTCAACGAATTTACATACGACGAGATCGCGAAGTTCCTGAAGATCACTGTGGATGCGGTCAAGTCGAGACTGCGCGATGCGAAAAAGATCCTTCGCGCGCGGCTGGGAGATGCTGACGGGCTCCCGGAGGATGAAGAATGACTACGAAATCAGAGTTGTCCGCTGCCAATCGCGAGCTCATTGCCGAAAATCGGCTGACGATCGGTGACCCGCCGTCTGCCGAGGAAGTACTCGCCTATACCAGTGGCGGACTGGCGCCGGATCAGGAAGCGCGCATCCGCGAGCGGCTCATGGCCTACCCGGAGCTCGTGCGGGCGCTGACGACCCCATTCCCGGAGGGTGCCGAAGCGGATCATCCCGATTACCTCTCCGATCATGAATTCGCGCGGCACTGGAAAGCGCTGCAGAAGCGCCGTCAGCGTCCCGATGGCGTTCCGCGGTACTGGCGCGCGGTCGGTGCGATCGCCGCGGCGCTGGCCGTCGTCCTCGGCGGGTTGCTCTGGCGCGCCGAGGTTCAATTGAGGCAGCCGCAGGCGGTGTGGCAGCTGCAGGATCTCTATCCCGACGGCCAGCGCGGCATCGGGGGTTCACCCAACACAGTGACGGCGAATGGAGAGTCGTATCTCCTCGTGCCATCGCTGGGGTCTGACCTTGCGGTGGACCAACTCCGCGCGGAAATCGTCGACGCGGTGAATCCGTCGCGACCGATCTGGATCGGAAAGGCGGTGCCACGCACTCCAAACGGCTCGTTCGTCATCCTCGTCCCGCGCGAATCGCTGAAGCCGGGTACATACCGGCTCGTCGTCTACGGCATCACCGGCGAGCGTCAGGAGCCTTTGAATTCATACACGCTTCGTGTTCCGGAGCGGTAGATTCAGACACGCCCTTTGCACAGCATTTCGGCATGATCAGGAAACTGAAATCGGGCGAATACCGGCTGTACTCGCGGAAGAAGAATCCGGCCACCGGCAAGCGCCGCAACCTCGGCACGTTCAAGACTCGCGACGCGGCGGAGGCGCATGAGCGGGCCGTCCAGTTTTTCAAGCGCCATTAGGAGAGGGCATGCCGGAGAAGAAAACGTTGGAGCGAGCCAAAGAGGACAAGCGCGAAGGGAAGGCGGCGTCGACGCAGGCTGGCGAGTTCGTACGTGAAGAGATCGATCACATTCGCGAAAGGAAGCATGGCGCGCGATCGACGAAGCAGGCCATCGCCATCGGACTCTCGAAGGCGCGGCGGGCAGGCGTGAAGCTGCCGCCGCCGGCGAAGGGAAAGGCCAGCGCGAAGACACGGCATAGCGCGGCGCTGGCGCTGAAGGAAGGGCAAGAGAAGCGCAAGCCGTCGGCCAAGCGCTCGCGCGCGGCGGAGACGGCGTTGAAGCACGAAGGGCGTTCTGCGGCGTCGAAGAAAGCGTTGTCGCGTCAGGCGCGGACGGCGGCAAAGAAGCGCAGCGCATCGTCGCGATCGGCGTCGGCAAAAAAGGCGGCGCGGACTCGCGCTCGCGAAAAAAAGTAACTCGCCTTTCTCCGCGTCTCCGCGCCTCCGCGTGAAAAAATTGGCCCGCTCACTGCACGCCAACGCCGCGGAGGATTCATGACCCTTCCACCTTGCTACACGCCGCCCGACGACGACGATCAACCGGACGATCCATCGCGTCGCTCATTTGTTCTGGGATCGGCCGCGGCAGCTGCCGCGATCGTCGTCAGTCCGATGCTCGGGAGCACGGCCGAAAGTGCGCCCAAGGTCGATCCGAACGCGATTCCGGTCGCGCTCACCGTCAACGGAACGCGTCACGAGCTGCGGCTCGATCCCCGCACTACGCTGCTCGATGCGTTGCGCGAGCATCTCGATCTTACGGGCACGAAGAAAGGTTGCGATCAGGGAGCGTGCGGCGCGTGTACGGTCCTGATCGACGGCCGCCGCTACAACTCCTGCCTGACGCTCGCGGTCATGCACGGCGGTCAGAAGATCACCACGATCGAAGGGCTGGCCGCGGACGGACGGCTGCATCCGGTGCAAGCCGCGTTCATCCGCAACGACGGATTTCAATGCGGCTACTGCACGCCCGGCCAGATCTGCTCGGCGGTCGCGCTGCTGAAGGAAGGACACGCCGGCAGCGACGACGAAATCCGCGAATGGATGAGCGGCAACATCTGCCGATGCGGCGCTTACGGCGGCATCGTCGAAGCGGTGAAGGAAGCGGCGAAGAACGGAGGCGCGAATGCATCCGTTTGAATACTCACGCGTCGCCGACGCCTCCCACGCGCTCGTCTCGGGCGCGAAACCACAGACGAAGTTCGTGGCCGGCGGCACCAATCTGATTGACTTGATGAAGTGCGAAGTCGAGCGTCCCACGCGCCTCGTCGACATCAACGCGCTGCCGCTGGCGACGATCGAAGCGGTGAAAGGCGGAATCCGAATCGGCGCGCTGGCGCGGATGAGCGACGTCGCCGCGAACCCGCTCGTTCGCCAGCACGCGCCGGCGATTTCGCAGGCGCTGCTGGCCAGCGCATCGCCGCAGTTGCGCAATGCGGCGTCGATCGGCGGCAACCTGATGCAGCGGACGCGCTGTCCTTACTTCCGCGAGCTGACCTGGACGCCGTGCAACAAGCGCAATCCCGGCAGCGGCTGCTCGGCCATCCAAGGCGACAACCGCATGCACGCGATCCTCGGCACGTCCGAGCACTGCATCGCCACGCATCCGTCGGATTTCGCCGTAGCCGTGGCGGCGCTCGACGGCGTCATCGCGCTGCGCGGTCCGTCCGGCGAGCGTCATGTAGCCGCCGTCGATTTTCATCTGCTTCCCGGCAGTACCCCGCAGATCGAGCATGGGTTGAAGCACGATGAGTTGATCACCTCGGTTTTCATCCCGGACGCGTCCCACACGCGCCGCTCGTCGTATCTGAAAGTCCGCGACCGCGCTTCGTACGAATTCGCGCTGTCGTCCGCGGCCGTCGGGCTCGATATCGACGACCACACCATTCGCTCCGCCCGCATCGCCCTCGGCGGCGTCGGCACCAAACCGTGGCGCGCGCACGCTGCCGAGTCCGCGCTGACGGCACAGCCGCCGTCGATCGATGTTTTCCGCCGCGCGGCCGAGGCCGAGATGAGCAAAGCCCGCGGATACGGTCACAACGATTTCAAGATCGAGCTGGCGAAACGGACGCTCGTCCGCGCGTTGACCGATCTCGCCGGAGGTGCGGCGTGAGTCTGCCCGTGAATCTTCCAATGATCGGAAAGCCGCGCGATCGCGTCGATGCGCGCGTGAAAGTCACCGGAGCGGCGCGTTACGCGGCCGAGAACAACATGAAGGGACTCGTTCACGCGGTCGTCGTGTCGTCGACGATTCCTTCCGGTCGCATCAAATCGATCGATGACGCCGCGGCGAAGAAATCGCCCGGCGTTCTCGCGGTGATCACGTATCAGAACGTGCCGAGGGTGAATCAGCCGCCGGCGCAGCCGACGGGGCAGAGTGAGAAGGGCGGGCAGCAATCGGGCGGTCCGCCTCCCGACTCCGGCAACTACGCCGAGCCGCATTTGCTCCCGTTCGCGGACGCCAACATTCACTATGTCGGTCAGCAGATCGCGGTCGCCGTCGCGGAGACGCTGGAACAGGCTACGCATGCGGCGAACCTCGTGCGGGTCGCGTACGACGAGACTCCGGCCAAGACCGATCTCCTCGCGCATCGCGCCGAGGCCACGGACAAAGGATCGCAGCAAGCGCCGCCGATCCACGTTGGCGATGCGGATACCGCGTTCGCGTCGGCCGCGGTCAAAATCGATCAGACCTATCGCACTCCTTACCAGCATCACAATCCGATGGAGGCGCATTCGGTCGTCGCGTCGTGGGAAGGCAACCGGCTCACGCTCCACGATTCGTCCCAGAACATCTTCGCCGTGCGCACCACGATGGCGAAAGCGTTCGGCATCCCGAAAGAAAACATCGAGGTCATGTCGCCGTTCGTCGGCGGTGCGTTCGGCAGCAAAGGCTCGACGTGGCCGCACGTCTTCGCCGCGGCCTTCGCGACGTACCAGGTGAAACGTCCGGTGAAGTTGTGGTTGCCGCGCAAGCAGCTTTTCTTCACGAATGGACATCGTCCGGCCACCGAGCAGCGCGTCGCGCTCGGCGCGAACGCGGACGGCAAACTCGTCTCGATCATTCACGAAGGCGTCAGCCAGGGGAACGACGTTTCTGATTACAACGAACGCTTTACGCGGCCGACGCGGACGATTTACGCCTGCCCCAACATTCGAGCGGCGAACAAAGTCGTGGTGCTGAACGTCGCCAGCGGCACGTACATGCGCGCGCCGGGCGAGAACGTCGGCATGTTCGCGCTGGAGTCGGCGATGGACGAACTGGCCGAGGCGCTGAAGATGGATCCGATCGCGCTGCGGCTCGCGAATTACGCCGAGGACGATCCGGTGGACCACAAGCCGTGGTCGAGCAAGTCGCTGCGTCAGTGTTATCAACAGGGCGCCGAGCGCATCGGATGGTCGCGGCGAAATCCCGTGCCGCGCTCGATGCGCGATGGCCGCTGGCTCATCGGAATGGGCATGGCCAGCGCGACGTATCCCGCGCATCGCGCTCCCGCCGCGGCACGGGCGCGCATCGACGCATCGGGCAACGTCGTCGTGTCGTGTGGCACGCACGAGATGGGGATGGGCACGGCCACGGTGATGCAGCAGGTGGCCTCCGAAACGCTCGGCGTTCCGTTTGAAACGATCCGCTTCGAATACGGCGATACGAGATTGCCGCAGGCGCCGATCTCCGCCGGCTCGCTGACCGCGGCAACGGTCGGTACCGCTGTTTTTCAGGTCGCGAACGAGTTGAAACGCAAACTGGTCGAACTGAACGGAGGACAGGAGCTCGCCGCCGGCGATACGTACGGCGCGTTGTTGCATCGTCACTATCTGACCACCGTCGAAGCGCAGATCGATGCGAAGCCGGATCCGGAGGAGGCGAAATACGCGTCGCATTCGTTCGGCGCGCAGTTCGCCGAGGTCGCAGTCGACGCGGACCTAGGCATCGTGCGGTTGCGGCGCATCGTCGGCGCGTTCGCAGGCGGACGAATCCTCAACGCGAAAACCGCGCACAGCCAGTTCTACGGCGGAATCGTGCAGGGCATCGGCTGCGCGCTCCTCGAGCAGACCCGACTCGACGCGCATGGCGGCTCATTCACGAACGTCAACCTCGGCGAGTACCTCCTGCCGGTCAACGCGGACATCCCGCCGATCGACATCATCATGGTCGAGGAGGACGACCCGCACGTGAATCCGATCGGCGTGAAGGGGATAGGCGAGATCGGAATCATCGGAGTGGCGCCCGCGATCGCGAATGCGGTCTACAACGCGACTGGCAAACGCGTGCGCGATCTGCCGATCACGATCGATAAGTTGCTCTAAAGCCGTTTAACCACAGAGGCACAGAGGGCATCTCTGTGATCTCTGTGTCTCTGTGGTGATCAGCCTTTTAGTTTTTCGAGATCGTCAGCGGTGTCGATGTCGACCGCGGCGTCTTCGAAAATCACAACCCGAGTCACGTCTCGATGCGCTTCGATGACCACGCGCGCGCCGCGGTCGCCGCGAAGTGCGAGCAGCTCCGAGGCGAACTGCGGCGCGAAGACGGCCGGCACTCCGGCAATGCCCGCGTAGCCGGTAGCGACGATCGGAGCGTCGATCGCGATCAACTCGCGCAGATGCTCGATCGTGATCAGTGGCTGGTCGCAGAGCATTATCAGGATGCGCGAGTTCCCAGCCAGCCGAACGCCGGCGCGGATCGACGATGCGATCCCTTCCGCCGCGTCGGGATTGAGTTGCGGCGTGACGACGATAACGTCATCCGCAACGGCGCGAGCCAAACGCTCCGCGCGCTGCAGCAGCGTTTCGCCTTCGAAGACAATCTCCTGCTTCGGCGTGCCGAGGCGCGTGGAGAAACCTGCGGCGAGGATGACGGCGACGACCATCACAACGTCCGGTTCATGTCCCAGTCGGTTTGGAGATCTGTGCCGAGGATGAATGGGTGCGAGCCGCATTGGACGAAGCCGCACTTGCCGTAGAACGCGATGGCGCGGAGGTTGTGCTCCCACACGCCGAGCCAGATCCGCACCGCGCCGAGTTTGCGAGCCTGCGCGTCAACCGCATCCATCAACATCTGCGCGATGCCGCGGCCGTGGTGCGGCTGATCGACGTAGAAGCGCGCGATCTCGACGTCGCCGTGCGGCGCGCCGGGCGTGTGGCGGATCTGCGCGTAGGCGATCGCGTCGCCGTTCTCTTCTCCGAGGAGCGTGATCACGCCTTCGGTCTCGAGCTCGCGCCGCTGTTGCGATTCTCCGAAGGCCACACTCGTGTACGAATCCATATCCGCGGCCGTGTTGTGCGGAGCGAACGTGTCGACGAACGTTTTCAGCGACAGCGCCGCGAGCGTCGCGGCATCGTCGGGCGTGGCGACGCGAATGATCATCGACTAGACCGCCTTGAACTTGCCGTACTCCGGCTTGAGATTCAGCCCCGCGTTCGCGGCGATGCGCGCGATCGCCACCAGGCCCGATTCGAGCGCGCCTTCCATGAAGCCAAACCAGCCGGGCGACGTGTGCTCGCCGGCGACGGCGATCCGGCCGGCGATGAGGTCCGCGTACGCCTTCTGCTTCGTCGTCACCTCGCCGCGCGCGGGACAGGAGTAGCCCATCCCGATCCGCTTCGGCCAGTTCTCGAATTCCGCGTGCGTGGCGTTGTAGTGCGGCAAAAGCGCGGTCAGCCGCGGCGCGAAGTACGCCGCACCGCCGCCCGCGTCGATCGCGTTCTGCGCCGGCCGGCCGCCCGCGAACACGCTGACGTCGAACGGCGCGGTGTCCATCTGGTTATCGGTTCCCTCCCACATCATGCCGAGGTTGTCCGACATGCCGCTCGGCGCGACGCCCTCGGGAATCCAAAAGCGGCGCTCGACCGCGGAGAGATACTTCACCGCCGGCCCGTGCGCGATGGCGCGATACGGAAACGGCTTGCCGTCGATGGTGATCTTCTCCATCGCCACGCTCGGCACGGCCACGACGACGTAATCGTACGGGCCATCTTTCGCGCCGCCTTCGAGGTCGATGAAGATGCGGTCGCCGGTGCGGATGTTCGTGGCGCGCCCCTGATTTAGATCGAGACCGGCGGCGAGCCGTTGCGCCAGCGCCTGATTGCCGGCCGAGCAGCGGAAGACTTCGGTCTCCTCGAAAAACTGCGAGCCGCCGCCCGCCGAGAGTTGCGCCAACGCGCCGAGCCAGCTCTGCTCCGCCGCCGGAATGCAGTTGTCGAGCTCGAACTCGAGCAGGATCGCTTTGCGCGCAAGCTCGCCTGTGCCATCCGGAATCTTCGACGCCACCGATTGCGCGTCGAGCCCCTCGGCGCCGTCCGTCGTCCACGGCATCCACGCGTTGGTGACGATCTTCGACTGTTCCGCCCACAACTGGAGGACTTCATCCATCTCGTCGTGAAGCGCTTCCTGCTCAGAGGGCGAGAGATGACGTCCATCGAGAATGAGCGGCATCTCCAGTCCTGCCGCGGCGTAGTTTTCCTCGGTCGATACGGCGCTCAACGCGAATCCGAATTGGTGCGCGAGCGCGATCCAGAGCGGATGATTCGTGCCGATGAGCTCCGCGCCGGCTTCGAGGATGCGTCCCGGAACGAGCGTGCGCGTCGACGAAACGCGCCCGCCGACGACGCGCGGCTCGATGAGCGTGACCGCGAATCCCGCGCGCGCCCCGAACCACGCCGCGCTGACGCCGGCGAAGCCCGCGCCGAGGATTGCCACGCGCGGAGCGGTCGATGCGATCCGTTGCGGCGCGCCGGCGAGGCCGACCGGCATCGCGGCGCGAAGACGTTCGTAATGCGCCGCCGCCCGTTGCCGCCGTTCATCGCCACCGATGCGGCGTCCAAAACGGCGATGCAGTTTCGCAAAAAGTGAGCGGCCCATGGGACCTCCGGCTTAGTAGATTAGTGGATCAGTAGATTAGTAGATCAGAGGGGTTTCGAACACAGGCGGTCACGAATCGATCGACCGTCCACGATCCACTGTCACTGATCTACTAATCGACTAATCCACTAATCCACTGCTCTCCGGTCGCCGCGAAATCCCCGTGCGCGGCGGCGCGCACGGGGATCGTTGGGTCAGGAGACGCTGTCTTTGAACGTTTCGAACGTACGCCGCGCTCTCGCGGAGAGCCTTCCGCCGGCAGCGGCATTCGTCCGCTCGATGATTTCGACGGCATCGAACGTATCGCGATCCCGCTCCGAAACCACGGTCACCTCGGCGCGATTAATCGGCCACGCGGCCACGCCCGACTTCGTGCGCCGCACGTTCATCCAGGCGTCGTGATCGCCGAGGACGAAGTAACGTTTTCCCTCTTCGAGCGCGAGCTCCGCACAACGCCGCATCAGAAATTGCTCCGCGTGACGGCGGCTCGTAAAACTGTTTCCCTCGACGAGCACGCGCCACGTATCCGGCGCGAGCTGCGTTTCACTGAATCCGCCGGTGATGCTTTCATCGCTGGGGCGATACTGCGTGGCACAACCGGCTGCAAGAATGCAGATGACGAAGACGACTGAAAATCTGCGCATGATTGAATCCTCCGGCCGGCCACAAGAGCAGATCGTGCGCCGCGTTTGCGCGGAGGTGTAGTCACAGTTTCTTGCATCGCGAACGAATGGCGCACGAACGAGTTGAGCGAGCGCATGGATTGTTATTAAAAACGAAGCTCATTTTTTCGAGACTGCGAGTATGACTCCCGCAAAGGACGACTTGTCCGCCGGCGTAGCCTGCATAAGACCGGTAGCCCACGGCTTTGAGCCGTGGGGCAGCGAGTGTTGCTCGATTTGTGAGCGCGCCTTGGCGCGCGAGAGAAAGCTTTCTTTCGCCCGCTCAAGCGGGCTCACAAAAATGAGGTGATCGACGCTCCCACATCTGAAGATGTGGGCTACGGTTCTTACGCCGGCTTCGCCGACGGACCGCGTAAATCCGCAGGGATCAGTCGAAGATCGTCGACTTTCGCGCGCGCTAGAAGGTCTCACCTCAACCGCGGCGACATCGCTTCCAGAAAATCGTGCGCGATCTTTGCGCCTGCGAACTCGGCGGGCCCTGCATCCTCGGCGATCACGCCGAAGGCGATCTTCGGCGACTGCACCGGCGCGAATGCAAGGATCAGCGCTTCGAGGCCGCTCTTTCGTTCGCCGGCGGTGCCGGTTTTCATCGCCAGTGAAATCCCCGCCACTGGCGCGCGGCGGCCGGTTCCTTTCGCCTCGGTCGCGACGGCTTCCATCGCGTGGACCATCGTTTCGGCGGCAGCGGGTGAGGCGAGGCGCGTCGATCCCTGCTTCGATGCGCTGTAGACGACGTCGCCGAGGATCGAGCGGCGTTGCACGAGCAGCTTCGGCGTCGTCAGCTCGCCGCGGTTGGCCATCATCGACGCGATCATCGCCACGTGCAGCGCGTTCATCGACTCGTGTTCGAGGCCGATGGCGAGGAAGGCGGTCTCGAAATGATTGAAAGCCTGGCCGACCGTTTTGCCGAGCGGCACCTGGAACACGCCGAGGTTCGCCTGGCCGTTGAAACCGGCAGCGGTCATGAAGCGGGTCAGACGATCGACGCCGAGGCGGAGACCGGCGTCGGCGAAGAAAACGTTGCAGGAGACGGCGAGCGCGTCGTCGATCGAGTTCAGGGTCCCGTGGCCCGCGGCGAGCCAGTCGCCGAAATGGCGGCCGTCGATGTCGAGAAATCCCTTACAGGTGTACGGAAACATCGAGCTCAGGTCGGCGCCGCCATTCTCGGCATTCAAACCTGTCAACACCTTGACTACCGATCCTGGCTCGTATTGATGGTCGAGCGCGAGATTGGCGAGCGATCCCTTACCAGGGCTGCTGGCGATGGCCAGGATCTCGTTCGTGCGCGGATCGATGGCCACGAGCGAGCCGCGGAATCCGGCGAGCGCCTTCAGCGCCGCCTTCTGCACGAAGGGATCAAGCGTCGTTTCGATCGTGGCGTTCGCGCCGAGCTGCGGCAAATTCGCGCCGATCGTCAAGGCACCTGCTTCGCGGTTGATGATCGGCGCGAAGTCATCGTTAGTCGCGATGACATCGTTCGCGCGGATCGTGCCGATCGTGCCGCCGTTGCGGTCGAAAACATAAGGCGCGTCGCCTGCCGCGCGCGCCGTGACCGCGCGCTGCAGCGAGGCGTAGCGCGATGCATTCACATGGGCCCTGTCGATCGATGCGAACACCTTCTGCCCCTCGGCCACGCGATTCGTCGCCACGAGCGCGGCCGCGCGGTACAGCGGGACGTCGGCGTTTTCTTTCGCGTCGCGCGACGCGGCGTCGTACGCGAGAAAGTCGTCATAGCGTTCGCGCGCGAAAAGCCGCCGCGCAACATCGTCTTTCGAAATGATGGACAAGTGGATGTTGCCGATGCCGCCGAGGTGCGAGCGCGCCGCGGCGGCGTTGCCGGAAGTGAGGTAAGCCGCGGCCAGGAGCTGGTGATATTGCGCCGGCCAGAGATGCAGCCGCGACCACTGCTCGCCGCCGGCGATGGCCGCGGCGTCATTGCCGTGAAGCCAGGCATCGCGCGATCGCGTCAGCGGAATCCACGCCACGGCGAACAGCAGCGCGATCAGGACTACGAGCGCGATGAGCAGCGGCAGCACGAGCCGCCGCAGGCGTCCGCGCGGACGTTGCACTTCGCGGGATTGCGCGTAGTCGGCGGTCATTTCGGAACGATCGTGACGCGATCGCCACGGCTGAGCTGCAAGAGCGACGCCGCACTGCCGTTGGCGACGGAGATCTCGATGCAGCCGGTGGAGCCGATGATGAGGAACGCACCATCGCCCGTGTAGGTCGTACGGACATGCTCGATTCGCCAGTCCTTGACCGCGACCGCGAATGGCGTCGCCGGCGGAACGAGATCGGTGATGCAGTTGCCGAACCGATCGATGCGAATGATCGCGCCGGGCGTGTAATCGAGCGGGACGCGATCGCCGACTTGCGGCCCGAGGTCGTCGATGCGCTTTCCATTCGCCAGCGCGGCCGCCACCGGCGCGAATCGATCGCGCCCATGAAACGTCGTCGAGCCGTCCGCGAGAAACAGCGACTCGGCCGTCACGTCAAACGCATCCCCTCGCACGAAATGCAGCAATCCGTTGTCCGGCGCGAGAAAAAGCCGCTCGTCCGATTCGACGGCGACAATCCGCCGCGCCGTCCCAACGCCCGGATCGACGACGCAGACGAAGATCGTTCCCGCCGGCCAGTAGCGAACGACGTCGCGCAGAAAAAACGCCGCCTCCCAAATATCGAACGGCGCGATGTCGTGCGTAAGGTCGATGATCGCGGCTTCACACCGCGACGCAATCACGCCCTTCATCGCCGCGACATACGGATCGCGCGTACCGAAGTCGGTCAGGAGTGCGATGGTCCGCATCGAGCGCGAAACTATACTCGGCACCTTGTTCCCAACCGTTCCTCCGCCCGCGCAGCGCCTGCTCGTCTTTGCGCGCCTGCCCGAGCGCGGCCACGTGAAGACGCGGCTCGCCGAATCGATCGGTGAGGACGCCGCCCTCGCCGCGTACGAGACGATGCTGCGCGATCTGCTGGCGTCGATCGGACGGCCATCCCCCGAGGTCGAAATCGAAGTTCTCTGGGCGCCGACTGAATCCGCAAACGGCGTCGCGCTCGCGGACGCTTTCGGCGATCTCCCCACCGCCATGCAGACCGGCGCCACGCTCGGTGACCGCCTGTCGATGGCCTTCTCCGAACGCTTTTTCTTTCACGCCACGCAAAAAATCGTCGCGATCGGTGTCGACGATCCGTCGCTCCCCCGCACGCTCATCGACCACGCCCTGGCCCTCCTCGACTCCTGCGAATGGGTCCTCGGACCCGCCGAGGACGGCGGCTACTACCTCATCGGCTGCCGCGCCGCCGCCTTCGATCCCGCGATTTTTCAAAACGTTGCGTGGGGTACGCCGTCCGTGTTCACGACAACCATCTCGAAAATCGCCGAATGGCAAAGCAACGTAGCCGTGCTGCCGGCGCGCTGGGATATTGATGTCGTCGAGGACTGGGAGCGGTATCGGACGGTCGCCGGCTGATTTGTCCCTCCGCCCGGATTTTGCAAAGATGCGCAGTCCGAGGTGACCGATGTCTGATGATTTTGGGACAGTCAGCGTGAAGCGGGGGGACCGGGCGCGGGAGATCGAGGTGCTACGGCAGCATTACCGGACCCATCGCGAGACCCTCGTGCGGATGGTTCCCGATGCCCCGACCGAGCAGCTTGCGGGGGAGTATCAGCGGCTGGTCGCGTCGATCGATGCATCGCTTCGGAAACTCGATGAGTTGGAGGGAAAAGGGACGGCGTCTGGCACGGTCGCAGTTCCGAATCCGTCGTACAACGAGACGCAGCGGATGGGCACGGCACCCGGCAACCGGCCGCTCGTTTCGTCGGAGCCCGTGACCGATCACGGCATCGCCAACTATGACGTTCCGACCGATCGTCCGTCGAACAACGGCTCGCGCATGCTTCTGATGATGCTGATCGCCGTCGCGGTCCTCGGCGTCATCGGCTGGCTGATCTGGCGCGCCAGCTCGGACAAGAAAGCGACGACGCCGCAGGTGATCGAGCAGCCGCCGTCCACGACGAGTCCCGATACGGTCTCGACTGCCGCGGTAACTCCGGCGCCGGCCGCCGCGGCATCGATCCACATCGCCCCCGAGGTTGCCGATTACGGAACGATTCGCAAGGGAACGCGCGCGGTGCGGCAGTTCGAGATTACGAACCTGTCATCGACGCCGCTCACGATCACGGTCGCCCGATCGACGTGCCGCTGCCTCTACTACGAGTACGACACGAAGGTGAAGCTCGCTCCGAAAGCGAAGGAAGCGCTGACGGTGACCGTCGACGGAGCGCGCGCGAAGGCTGGAGCTCTCAACGAATCGATCGCGGTGTCGTCGAAAGATGATCCGAACGCGACGGGCACGATCGGGGTGCGGGCGGTGATCAAGTAGTCTGAAGTGATGCGACTGGATTGCGCGAAGTTTGCCTGCTTGTCGACGCTGGCTTCGATGCTCGCCACCGTCGCAGCCACGCTTCTGTACATCGCTCTCATTTTTCATGAGCGAAGCCTGTCCGCGCTCCTTTCAGGGTTCTTCTTCGGTATCAGTCTGGGTATCCGTGGCCTGCTGCTGGCAGCGATCGCAGGTGTCTTTCTTTTCTTTGTACGAAACCGTAGTACAGGTCTCTTATTCGTTCTAGTCGCGATTCTGACTTCCGCGCTGGCAGGCGCTCTTCTCGGCTTCTGGAGCACGCGAAACTCCCCGCACATCAACTCATCGATTGCTGCCGGATTGCTTGCTTCGACCTGGGCCATGGTCGCAACCGCGGCTGCGCTTTGGGCTGCGCGCGACCGATTCGTAGCTGACCGCTAAACGCGACCGACCTTCCGTTATCCTTCTCCGCACTTGCGCCGCGTCCGAGTCGCTGTTCCTGCCGTGCTAGCCTTTCTGGCTTCGATGTGTGCGTCGGTCCCGCAACATCACTCGATCCGCATTGACGATCTTTCGCTCGACGAAAAAGTCGGGCAGATGTTTGTCGTCCTCGGGCACGGCGTCTTCATGCCGGAGTCGTCGTGGGCGTATCAG
This sequence comes from Acidobacteriota bacterium, assembly GCA_019247495.1. Taxonomy (GTDB): domain Bacteria; phylum Acidobacteriota; class Thermoanaerobaculia; order Gp7-AA8; family Gp7-AA8; genus JADGNZ01. Next base: position 11,556 of record JAFAOU010000048.1, on the reverse strand, counting down.
GAGTTGCGGCGGCAGGTTCGCGAGAACCATGTCGGCGGCGTGATCTGGTCTGTCTCGAATGTTTACGAGACGGCGCAACTGACGGCGCGGTTGCAGGGCGAGGCGCGCGTGCCGCTGCTGGTGAGTGCTGACCTGGAGTCGGGGATGGGGATGCGATTTCTCGACACGACCTACTGGCCGTGGGCGATGGCGGTGGCGGCGACGGGCGATCCGGCTCTCGCGGAACGTGAGGGGCGGGTGGTGGCGCGGGAGGCGCGGCTGGTGGGCGTCAATCAGATCTACGCGCCGATCGCGGACGTGAACGTCGATGCCGACAATCCGGTCATCAACGCACGCAGCTTTGGCGAGGATCCGGGCGAAGTCAGCAAGTTCGTGGTGGCTTTTGCTAACGGAGTCCAGGCGGAGCATGTGCTCGCTACTGCCAAGCACTTTCCGGGGCATGGCGATACGCATGTCGACTCGCATCGCTCACTGCCGATTCTGAACGTCGATCGCGCGCGGCTCGACCGCGTCGAATTGATTCCGTTCCGCGCCACGATCGATGCCGGTGTGAAGTCGGTCATGATCGGACATCTCGCCGTTCCGGCGCTCGATGACGAGCTGGTGCCGGTGCGGCGTCCGGGAGTTGGCGAGAATCCGTACGGGACGGCGGAGTCCGAGGTGCCGCAGAACGGGACCATGCCGGCGACGACGTCGAAGAAGATCGTCGGCGAACTGCTGCGGCACGAATTGAAATTCGATGGCCTCGTCGTCAGCGACGCCATGGACATGGGCGGCATCACCGAGCACTTCGACGCCGGCGAAGCGGCCATCCGCGCCATCGAGGCCGGGCAGGATCAGATTCTGATGTCGCCGAATGTCGATGCCGCGATCAAGGCGGTGAAGGCGGCGGTGGCGAGCGGGCGGTTGAGCGAAGCGCGCATCGACGACTCGGTGCGGCGGATCCTCGATGCGAAGGCGTTCGCGGGCGCGCCGGTGGGAACGCCGGACGAGATTTTCCGCGGCCTCGATACGAAAGAGCATCGCGATCTCGCCGCGAGCATCGCGCGCCGCGCCGTGACGCTCGTGCGCGAAGCGAACAACTCGCTGCCGGTGAAGAAATACGCGCGGGTTGTCATCGTCACCGTCAGCGACTTTCCGGAGGTCGTTTCGCCGCTGCCAGACTTTGAGCGCGAGATGCGGAGGCGTCTGACCGCGCCGCCGCAGACGTTCTTGATCGACTCGCGCACGCTCGATGCCGGTCCGATGGCCGCCGCGGCGAAGGATGCAGATGTCGTCGTCTTCGCGCTCGCAGTCCGCGCGCGATCAGGCTCGGGATCGATTGCGGTTCCCGAAGTCGCGCGGACGTTACTCACGGCGATACAAAAGCCTGTCATCGCCATCTCGTTCGGTACGCCGTACCTTCTGCGCGAGATTCCGACGGCTGGTACCTACATTTGCGCCTACGGCGTCCAGCCGGTCATGCAACTCGCCGCCGTGCAGGCGCTGTTCGGCGAGGCGCCAATTTCGGGCAAGCTGCCGGTCACCATCCCGGGACTGGCCGCGCGCGGAACGGGGATCGCCAAACCATGACCACCTTTGCACTTCGGCCACTCGATTACGCCATCGTCGCTGCCTACTTCGCGCTGATCGTCGGTATGGGTTTGTACTTCGGACGCAAGGCCAAGCGCTCGATGCTCGACTATTTCCTTTCGCACCGTTCGATGCCTTGGTGGCTGGCCGGGACGGCGATGGTGGCCACGACGTTCTCTGCCGACACGCCGCTGGCGGTCACCGAGATGGTGGTGAAGAACGGGGTGGCCGGCAACTGGCTGTGGTGGTCGATGCTCGGCTCGGGCATGCTCACCGTCTTCTTCTTCGCTCGCCTTTGGCGCCGCGCGGAAGTGGTCACCGACGTCGAGATGACCGAGATGCGCTACTCCGGCAAACCCGCCGCCTTCCTGCGCGGTTTCCGCGCCGCTTACCTCGGCCTGATCGCGAACATCATCGTCATGGGCTGGGTGAACCTCGGCATGGCCAAGGTGCTCCAGGGCACGCTCGGGATTTCGAATCGCGGCGCCCTCTTCGCCTGCCTGATCATCGTCTTCGCCTACACCGTCTACTCCGGCTATTGGGGCGTGGCGACGACGCACGGCGTGCAGTACCTGTTCGAAATGGGGGGCGCGATCGTCCTGGCAGTCGTGGCGCTCAGCGCGGTCGGCGGCGTGAACGTGCTGAAGGCAAAACTCGCATTCGCGCATCCCGCCGGTTCGCCAATCGGGACGACGTTCGGTACCTCTGCGGCGGCGATGTCGTTCTGGCCAAGCGGCGACGCGGTGTGGATGGTGCCGACGATCACGCTCGCCGCGCTGCTCTGCCTGAACTGGTGGGCGTCGTGGTATCCCGGTTCGGAGCCGGGCGGCGGCGGCTACGTCGTGCAGAACATGCTGGCCTGCCGCACGGAACGCGAAGCGCGCAGCGCGGCGCTCTTTTTCAATATCGCGCACTACGCGCTGCGCAGCTGGCCGTGGGTGATCACCGCGCTCTGCACGCTGGTGATGTACGGCGGCGCGGTTCACGACGCCGATCCGGGAGTCAACTACGTCCGGGCGATGGTGGATCTGCTGCCGTCCGGATTGCGCGGATTGATGCTGGCGTCGTTCGTCGCGGCATTCAGTTCGACACAAGCGACGCAGATGAACTGGGGCTCGTCATACCTGGTCAACGATCTCTATCGCCGCTTCATCAAGAGCGACGCGCCGGAGAAGCACTACGTCCTTGCCGCACGCCTGGCGACCGCGCTCACGCTCGTGCTGTCGCTGATCGCCACGCAGTTCATGGATCAAGTCAGTCACGCCTGGCAGTTCCTGCTGATGCTCGGCGCGGGAACGGGCCTCGTCTACATCCTGCGCTGGTACTGGTGGCGCATCAATGCGTGGTCCGAGGTGAGCGCGATGGCGGCGGCGCTGGTGGTGTCGCTGACGCTGCGCAATTTCCTCGACGCCGCATCGCCGCGCGGATTCGCGATCAGCCTGATCATCACCACGCTGTCGACGACGGTGGTCTGGCTCGCGGTGACACTGCTGACCGAACCCGAACCGCGTGCAACGCTTGATGCGTTCTACCGAAAAGTGCATCCCGCCGGACCGGGATGGGGCGTCGTCGCACGCGAAAGCGGCCTCGAACCAATCCACGGCGAGCTTTCACGCAACGCCATCGCCTGGATCCTCGGCATCATCCTCGTCTACTCGATCATGTTCGCCACCGGCGCCGCGATCTTCCACAACACGCGGCAGTTCGTGATCTTCGGCGGAGCGTTGGCGGTTTCGGCGGTGGGGTTGGTGGTGGTTATGCGACGCGAGCAAGCTGACGCGCTACAATAACCGCCATGTCACGCGCCGTGGTTGCCGAATACGACGCCGCCGAGAACACGCTCCGCCTGGTCGAGCCGTTGAAGGGCGTCAGCGATCACGCGAAAGTTCGCGTTTCTATTGAGACGGAGAAGGACTTCGACCCGGTCGCAAGGCTTGCTTCGTTGAATGCGCCGACGGCCGACATCGAGCAAATGATTGCCGAAACGCTAGCTGGACGACGGTGATCGTCTTCATCGACGCAAACATTCCGATGATACGCCGCGGACGCGAGCACGCTCATCGCGAGCCCTCACTACAATTCCTTGAAGCTGCCCAGCAAGGCGAGATTGAAGCCTGCACGAGCACAGAAGTTCTCCAGGAGATCCTTTATCGCTACTGGGCTCTACGACGGATCGATGTGGCTCGCGAAGTCTACGATCTCTTTGTATCGATTTGTCCGATCGTTTTCGAAATCACACTCAGCGATACGAATCGCGCCGTGGATCTCATGGAGCGACACGAGCTTTCAGCGCGTGATGCTATCCATGCGGCCGTGATGCTGAATCGCGGCATCGAGTTGATCGCGACATTCGACGCGGATTTCGAACGAGTACCGGGCATTCGCCGCGTCACGCTTCAGTCGTAAAAATCGAAGCGAGCACGTTGATGGAACGCTACTCGAAGAGTTCAGCGAGAGGTAGACGCCAACCCGGGATGACGTCCTCGATCTCGATGACATCCTCGACATTCGATGCGCTGCCTGTGCGGTGAACGCGCGCTGTCTTGGTGCGCGGATCGACGACCACCACAACCTTGGTTCCTGCGCGCAACCACGCGAGGGTTTTCTCTTCGATCTCGGTGTAGGTGTCGCCGGGCGATACCACTTCGAACGCGGCGTCGGGTGGGCCGTCGAAGAATCCGGCGGTGTCAGTGACGCGCTCGGAGGTGACGAATGCGGCATCAGGAGCACGCACGGTGTCGGGTTGCCGCGAGATCCGGAATCCAGTCTCCGAGGAGTAGATGGCGCCCGTGCGCTGACGCTTCATCTGAGCCATGAGACTCCAGACAATTTCCGCCGCGACGCGGCCGTGGCGAGCGCCTGAAGGGGACATCTTGCGCAGCTCTCCTTCAACGAGCTCATATCTCCACCCGTCGCTGGGGAGTTGGAGAAGCTCGTCCGCTGTCATCGAGGTGACGACTGTCATGGCGGTAATCGTACGCCCATCCTCGCCTTCGGCGTCAAGCGCAGGTTTTCAGGTTCGTCACCACTTTCGAGGTCGCTGACCCGGAATTCCGATACACTGACCGTTCGTTCAGCGCGGTGACCATGGCTAAATCCAAAGAAGACGTCGTCTCGGAGTTTCGCGTTCAGTCCATTCAGGAGGCGGCTATCCGTGTTATTTCGCGGAAGGGGATGGCTGCGGCGACGATGCAGGAGATCGCCGAAGAGGCGGGAGTCGCCAAGGGGACGATCTACCTTTACTTTCGCGATCGCGAGGAGCTGGTTGAGAAGACGTTCGAGACCGCGATCGGCGAATTGCACAAGCGGCTCGACGCTGCGCTGGAAGGGGACGGGACATTTGAAGAGCGCCTCCGCGCGGTGATGACGGCGCAGCTTGGGTTCTTCAATGAAAATCGCGAGTTCTTCCGCCTGTATCACTCGCTGCGGATGCCGGAGGGGACGACGGCGCAGCAGCGGCGGCAGAAGCGGACGTGTCAGCCGCAGTTTCGGGCGCGCGTCGACCGGCTCGCGGGAGTCTTGAAACAGGCGATGGATGCCGGAGAAGTTCGACCGCTCGATCCGAAACGGCTGGCGCTTTTCCTCATCGAAGGGAGCGTCGCGATCGTCCTCGAACGCCTCGCCGAAGACGCGCCGCCGCCGGAAAGTGACGACGTCGAGCTCATCGTCTCCACGATTCTCAGCGGCATTGCCAATCCGAAATCAAAACGGAGCTCACATTGAAACGTGCAGTCGTAACCCTGATGCTGCTCGCGGCGCCGTTGAGCGTTCGCGCGCAGACGAAACTGACGTTGCAGGAAGCGCTCGCACGCGCGCTGCAGGTCAACAACACCGTCGAGCGTTCGCGAATCGAGATCGACGTCGCCGAGCAGAATCGCAAGCAGTTGCTCTCGTCGATCCTGCCGCAGGTGAACCTGACCGGCTCGACGATCGAGAACTCGAAGGAAGTGGCGTTCGGCAGCGGCGCCGACGCGCGGACGATTCTGCCGTCAACGGACTGGAACTACCGCGTCGTTCTCTCGCAGCCGGTTTACGCGGGCCTTCGCGAGAAGCGCGCGTATGACCAGGCCAAGATCGGCATCGTCAACGCGAAAGAGGGAGTGCTCGGTACCGAAGACGTCGTGCTGCTTCGCGTCGCCTCGAACTATCTCGCGGTGGCCAACGCGGAGGCGAACATCGGCATCGAGGAACGCAACATCGAGATCGCCACGAAGAGAAAAACGCAAGCGACGGCGTTTTATCAGGCCGGCGAGGTGACGAAGGTCGACGTGCTCCGCGCCGAGACCGCGATCAAAGCCTCGCTGCGCTTGCTGGCCGCGGCGCAGCAGCAGCGCGAGACGGCGGAGAGCGCGTTGCGCGCCGACCTCGATCTGACCGGCGACATCGCCGTGGCGTCGCCCGACCCCTCGCTGGTTCCGGTGCCGGACGAGCAGGCGCTCGTTGCGAAAGCGGAGGCGGTGCGGCCCGACGTCGCCATCGCGCAGAACAACATCCGCGTCGCCGAGCTGGAAGTGCAGAAGCAGCGCGGCGCCTATTTTCCGGTGGTGACGTTCGACGCCGGTTACATCAATCAGAAGGCCGCGTTCCCGGCCAGCCGCTACGGCTATGGCGCCTTTCGCTTCAGCGTGCCGATCTGGCAATCGGGCCAGGTGTCGTCGCGCATCGCTCAGGCGAAGGCGCGCGAGCAGCAGGCGCGGCTTCTGCTCGAAGACGCAAAAATCGCCGCGCGTGAGGACGTCCATCGCGCCGTCACCGATCTGAATGCCGCCGGCTCCACGCTGCAACTGGCGAAGGAGCAACTTGCGGCCGCCGAGGCGGAGTACGCGCAGGTATTCGAGCTGTATCGGGCGCAGGAAGCGACGTCGCTCGATCTGGCGTCGTCCGAAGTCTCGTTGGCCGACGCGCGCCGCGCCGTGGCCGCCGAAACCTTGAATCACAACCTTGCACAACTGCGCGTCTGGTATGCCGCCGGCGCGATCAAAGATGCCGTTGGCGTGGGAGCTACACAACGATGAAGCGTTTGACGATTTCGATTCTCATGATGGCGCTGCTGCCGTTCGGCTGCGCGAAGAAGGACGCCACTGCGTCCGCGACCACGACGCAAGCCGCGCCTGCACTGCCCAGTGATGTGCAGAACGTCGCCGCCGCGGCGACCGCGACATCCGCGCCGGCGACGACGACCGAGGCCTCGGGTATTGCCAGCGAATCGGGCGGAACCATCGTCGCCACCGGCGAGTTCATCTCGCCTGTCCGCTCGGAGCTGGCCGTCAAAGTTCCGGGACGCGTGGCGAAGATGTACGTCGATGAAGGCTCGCGCATCAGCCGCGGTCAGGCGCTGCTCGAGCTCGAGACCGACTATCCGCGTCTCAACCTCGAGAAAGCGCAGGCGGACATTGCGCGCGCCGCGTCGGCGGAGCAGGACGCGCAGCGCGATCTCAATCGCAAGAAAGAATTGATCGCGAAAGAGTCGATCCCGCAGGCGACGTATGACCGTTCGCAGGCGATGTTCGATCAGGCCCGCGCGGCGAAGGAGTCGGCACAGGCGCAGGCGAACATCTTCCGGCAACAGATTGCGGATTCGACGCTTCGTTCGCCGATCGATGGCGTTGTCGCCGAGAAGCGCACCGACGTCGGCCAGCGCCTCGGCGACGCCACTGTCGCGCTGGTTGTCGTCCAAACGACGCCGCTCAAGCTCCGCTTCCGCGTTCCGGAGAAAGAGATCGCGCACGTCCGTCAAGGCCAGAATGTAAAGGCCACGGTCGACGCATACGCCGGCGATGTGTTTCAGGGCAAAGTGGCCGTGGTCGGCGGTGTCGTCGATCCGGCCACGCGTTCGTTCACCGTCGAAACCGAGTTCCCCAATCGCGACGGCAAGTTGAAGCCGGGCATGTTTGCCCGCGTGGAGATGGGTCAGTGAAGCAGGGACGAGGGATTAGGGACGAGGGAACCCAATCTCTTCGCCTTGAACTCGTTCCCCGTAGACATGACAGGAACATAGCGATGGCGAAGGAGAGACGACGCTGGGCTAGTTCCCTCGTCCCTCGTCCCTCGTCCCTGGAGATACAACATGCATAAACTCGCCGCACTCTGCGTCCGCCGTCCGATCTTCGCGACGGTCATCGTTCTCTCGCTGGTTGTCGTCGGCTGGTTCGCGTACCAGCAACTCGGCGTGGACCGCTTTCCGAAGGTCGACATCCCGACGATCACGATCACTACGCGCCTCGTCGGCGCGGCGCCGGAAGAGATCGAGACGGACATCACCGACAAGGTCGAGGAAGCCGTCAACACCATCAGCGGCATCGACCAGTTGCAGTCGATTTCGTCCGAGGGAACGTCGCAGGTCATCGTCAGTTTTGTTTTGGAGAAGGACATCGACGTGGCCGCGCAGGAAGTGCGCGACAAGGTCAACACGATCCTGCGCGACCTGCCGAAGGACGCTGATCCTCCGATCATCCAGAAGATCGATCCCGACGCCGTTCCGGTCCTCGGTATCGCCCTGTCCGGCCCCGCGCCAATCCGCGACATCACCGAATTCGCGGATAAGAAACTGCGCCGCCGCCTCGAGTCGATCAATGGCGTCGGCCAGGTGCTGATCGTTGGAGGACGTCCGCGCCAGATCAACGTCGTCGTCGATTCCGCCAAGCTTTCCGCCGTTGGACTCACCACCGCGCAACTCGTGGCCGCGCTGCAATCGCAGAACGTGCAGATCCCCGGCGGCAAGGTCGAGCAGGGGCTGCGCGATCTCACGCTGCGCACGTACGGGCGCGTGCAATCGCCGCAGGATTTCGCGAACATCCCGCTGTCGACGTCGAACGGTTACGTCGTGAAAGTCGGCGACGTCGCGCACATCGAAGACAGCGTGGCCGAGCCGGAGTCGATCGCCACCGTCAACGGCAAACCCGCGGTGGTCATGAACATCCGCAAGCAGTCGGGCACAAACACCGTCGAAGTCATCGAGAGGCTGAAAGAGCAGCTCGGCCAGGTGCGCACCGATCTGCCGAAGGGCTGGGACATGAAGATCGTGCGCGACCAGTCCGACTACATCGTGGCCGCTGTCGACGCCGTGAAAGAGCATCTGATCCTCGGCTCGCTCTTCGCCGCGCTGATCGTCTGGTTCTTCCTGTCGTCACCGAAACTGCGCGTGGCGTTGATCATGCTCGCGGCCACGCTGGCCACGTACACGCTGCTGTTTGGTGTGAAAGACCTCGCCGCGCGCGCCCCCAATCTCCATGTGTCAGTCCTTACGTTCCTCTTACTCGCCGCGCTGGCCTGGCTGCCGATAGGAGGTTTCCGATGGCGGCAGGACACAGGACTGAAGCGGGGATTCACCAGGTTAACGATGGGGCCGCGCATCGGAGTGCTTGTGGCCGCGTTTGTGGTCGCGGCGTTGGTGGGCGGCTCCTTAGCAATCAATCCTGTCCGCCTCGCCGGCGGGTTGGTCGCTCTCGGCATGTTGATCTACTTCTTCCGCCGCTCGCGTCCGACGATCATCGCCGCCATCGCCATCCCCAGCTCGATCATCGCCACCTTCGCCGCGATGCGTTATGAAAACTTCACGCTCAACGTCATCACGCTGCTCGCGCTGACGCTGGCAGTCGGCATCGTCATCGATGACGCCGTCGTCGTGCTCGAAAACATCTTCCGCTTCATGGAAGAGAAGAAGATGGCGCCGGCCGAGGCCGCGGTCGAGGGGACGAAGGAAGTGGGCATGGCTGTTCTGGCCACGTCGCTTTCGCTCATCGCCGTCTTCCTGCCGGTGGCGTTCATGGCCGGAATCGTCGGTCGATTCATGCATTCATTCGGCGTGACGATGGCCATCGCCATCGCCGTCTCGCTGCTCGTTTCGTTCACGCTGACGCCGATGATGTCGGCGCGCTGGCTGCGCCGCGAAGATCTGTCGCATGAAGCCTCGACGCGCGAGCACGGCTTCTACGCCCACATTGAAGGCGTCTATCTCTCCATGCTGGACTGGTCGATGCGGCACCGCTGGGTGATCGTTCTGGCGATGATCATCGCGCTCGTCTCGATCGTTCCGCTCGGCATCGCGGTCAACAAGAACTTCCTGCCCGCGGACGACGAATCGCAGTTCCAGGTCCAGGCGCGCGCGCCCGAGGGAGCGAGCCTGCAGACCACGCAGACGATCATGGAATCGATCGCTGCGCGCGTCCGCAAGCTGCCCGAAGTCGATACGACCGTCGTCACCATCGGCGACGATCCGCAGGTCACGCAGAACCTCGGCACGGTCTACGTCAAATTGATCCCGGTCGACAAACGGAAGCGAGATCAGTTCGCGGTCATGGCCGACGTCCGCAACAACATCATGCCGCAGTACCAGCGCCTGAACCTGCGCACCTCGGTCGGCCCGGTCAACGCGTTCGGCGGCGGCGTCAACGCCGAGATCATGTACTGGATCGGCGGTCCCGATCTCAATCAGCTCTCGAAGTACTCCGACACGCTGCTCGCGAATTTGAAAGGGATGAAGAACCTCGGCGTGATCGATCCGGATACGAATCTGATCACCGGCAAGCCGGAGCTCGGTGTCCGCATCGACCGCGACAAGGCCTCGGACATGGGAGTCCGCGTGCAGGACATCGCGTCAACGCTGAACGTGCTCGTCGGCGGCCTGAAGATCACCGACTACTACGAAGGCGGTGAGCAGTACGAAGTGCACGTGCGCGCCGAGCACGAGTACCGCAAGGATCCGGAAGGGATTTCGCAGGCGCAGGTGCCGTCCGTCGGCGCGCGCGTGGTGCAGCTGCGCGACGTCGTGACGATGTCGCCGGGCGCCGGGCCGTCATCCGTCAATCGAATCCAGCGCCAGCGTCAGGTCATGCTCACCGCGAACATGGCACCGGGTCACTCCGCGCAAACGGTCATGGACAACCTGGTGGCCGAGACGAAGAAGCTGAACATGCCGCCGGAGTATTCGTCCGGCTTCACCGGCCGCTCGCGCGAGCAGGGGCGCGCATTCACGAATTTCATGTTCGCGTTCCTGCTGTCGATCATCTTCATGTACCTGATTCTTGCGGCGCAGTTCGAGAGCTGGGTTCATCCGGTCACGATCCTGCTCGCGCTGCCGCTGACCGTGCCGTTCGCGCTGTTCTCGATCCTGGTGCTGAATCAGTCGCTGAACATCTTCTCGATGCTGGGCATCCTCGTGCTGTTCGGAATCGTGAAAAAGAACGGCATCCTGCAGGTCGACCACACGAACGGACTCCGTGCGCACGGTCTCCCGCGCGCGCAAGCAATCCGCGAAGCGAACCGCGACCGCCTGCGGCCGATCCTGATGACGACGCTGGCGTTCGTGGCCGGCATGCTGCCGCTGGTCGCGTCGAGCGGAACCGGCGCCGCAACGAACCGCGCCATCGGATCGGTGATCATCGGCGGTCAGAGTCTCGCGCTGCTGCTCACGCTGCTCGCGACGCCGGTCGCGTACTCGCTGTTCGATGATCTGCAGGAACGGATGCGCGCAAAGAAGACGGAGCGGGTGGAAGAGGAGTTGGAACCTGTGACCGCGTAGCGGTGTGGCACAGACACTCTTGTCTGTGCTTTTAGAGTCGCGCAGTTTGCGAAATTAGCGCGAGCCTCCCAGGCACAGACAAGAGTGTCTGTGCCACACGCGCTTGGCGTTCGCGTTCGCGTTCGATTTCGCGCGGTCCCTTGGCCGAACGCGAACCCGTCGCCGGATGGCGACACGGACGGTAGCCGGTGGTCGCGTGCGAAGCGCGAGACCACCGGATCAACGTGCGTAATTGAGGTTCGACCCCGGAGGGTGTCGCGTATCAAATACCCAGCGGCGTGAATTCCCTCCGCGACCGCTGCCGCGGTCGGGAAATTGGGCGCGGTCGTGGTTCCGGTGGTCTCGCGCTTCGCGCGCGACCACCGGCTACCTTCCGGGACGCCATCCGGCGTCCAACGCGTCGCTGCGCGACGGCAATCGGTGCGAGGTGAGCGATTACAGCTTCTTCAGCGCGACCTGCACTT
>JAFAOU010000224.1 GCA_019247495.1 Acidobacteriota bacterium | reverse complement strand
TTTTTTCACGCGGAGACGCGGAGACGCGGAGTGGGTAGTAGTGTTCGCTCCGCGTCTTCGCGTCTGCGCGTGAAAACCAGACGGAGCGCTGACAGCGAATCACCATGACCGAAACGATCCTCCTCGACGGCTACTCGCTCACGATCGAGCAACTCGTGCGCATCGCGCGGGAAGGCGCGCGCGTCGAGATCGATCCGTCGACGAACGAGCGCGTCGCCGCCAGCGAACAGCTCATCGCGCGGGTCGTCGAAAACTATCGCCGCGCGCGGGAAGCGGGCGAACCGGCGGCGACCGAGTACGGCGTCACGACCGGCTTCGGCGAATTCAAAGACAAACCGATCGCCCCCGCCGATCTCGAACAACTCCAGCGCAACCTGCTGCTTTCGCACTCCGTCGGCGTCGGAGAGAACTGCGATCCCGACGATCTTTCGAACTACTTCGCGGCCGACGTCGTCCGCGCCGTTCTCGCTACGCGACTCAACTCGTTTCTGCAGGGACACTCCGGCGTTCGCCGAAAGCTCGTCGACATCGTGCAGGCCATGCTCAATCGCGGCGTGATCCCGCTCGTCCCGTTGCGCGGCTCCGTCGGCGCCAGCGGCGATCTTTGCCCGCTCTCGCACACCTTCGCCACGCTCCTCGGCGCGGGCCGTTTCTACGTCGCAGGCACGAAGGATCTTCGCGATGCGTCGGAACTTCCGGCGGTTCTCGGCTTCACCGCTGACGAACTCAAACCGACATTCAAAGAAGGCCTGGCCCTCGTCAACGGCGTCAACTTCTCCGCGTCGATGCTTGCCTTCGGCGTCGCGGACGCCGAGCGCCTCTCCGATCTCGCCGACGCCGCGGCAGCGATGACGCTCGAAGCGATGGGCGGCTGCACGCGCGCGCTCGATCCGAAAGTTCACGCCGCGCGCGGCCATGCCGGACAGATCGCCAGCGCCGCGCGGATGCGCGAGCTGATCGACGGAAGCAAACTCGTCGAACGCGACGGCGCGGTGCAGGATCCGTATTCGCTTCGCTGCGCGCCGCAGGTCCACGGCGCCTCGCGCGCCGCCATCCGCTACGCGCGCGACGTTGCCGAGCGCGAGATCAACGCCGCCACTGACAATCCACTCTTCTTCGACGGCGAGCCATTTGACATCCGTTTCCGCGACAACTGGCCGGATGGCTATCGCGGCGATCAACGCCTCGCCTACTCCGCCGGAAATTTTCACGGCCAGCCGATCGCCCTCGCCGCCGACTTCCTGAGCATCGCTCTGGCCGAGCTCGCGAACATCTCCGAGCGCCGCACGCAGATGCTCCTCGACAGCGATCACAATCGCGGCCTGCCTGCGAACCTCACCACGCGCCCCGGCGTGAATTCGGGGCTGATGATCACGCAGTACACCGCCGCGTCGCTCGTCTCCGAAAACAAAGTCCTCGCGCATCCCGCCTCGGTCGATTCGATCCCTACCGGCGCGAACGCTGAGGATCACGTCTCGATGTCGACCCACGCCGCGCGAAAGATGCGCACGATTCTCGGCAACGTGCAAAGCGTCATCGCTATCGAACTGATCGTGGCCGCCCAAGCGATCGAATGGCGCGTCGCGATGATGCGCGGCGTCGCCGAGGCGCATACTCTCGCCGACGCCGAAACGCAGGCCAGGGCTTTCGAAGAAGCGGTCTCCGGTCGCGCTTCCGAAATCGCCCGACTCCTCGGCACGGGAACCGCTGAGCTCTATCTCCGCATCCGCGAGTTGGTCGATCCGCTCTTCGCGGACCGGCCGCTCAACGAAGCGATCCGCCGCGTGCGATTGGGCATCACGACTTAGGAGGCGTTCATGCGGATTTTCAGTCCGGCGTTGTTGCTGCTCCTGGTTGGCTGTGCCGGACTGCGCCCGTTTCCGCCGGCCTCGGTGTGTCCGGCGCCCGTTGGCAACATCGATGCGCTGTGGAGCTGTGTCGGACGTCCCGATCCTGCGCCGAAAGAAGGTGGTCTCGCCAGCACGCTCCGCATGGCAAACGGCGATCTCACGCGGCGCGTGATCCTGAACCAGACGCCGTCGCTCGCCTGCAACACCAAGCCCTGGAGCGGATTCGAGCACGTATCGCAAGCGGTGACCGGCGCCGATCGGCTGGAGGCGTTTGTCCATGCTGGCGATGCAGCCCAGCCGGTAGTTTTCGTCGTGCACGGTCTGTATGACAGCAACTCGAATCGCTACGTGCGCTACGTGGCGTCGGCGCTGGCCGCGCATGGATTCGGCGTCGTAGTTCCCGACATGCGCTGGCACGGTTGCTTGATCAGTCTCACGAATACGCTCGGCGTTCTCGAATCGGCCGATCTGATGGCGTGGGCAAAGGCGGTTCGCGACGGACAAATCGCATCGCTGCGCGGACGGCCCGTCGGAATGATCGGCTTCAGCCTCGGCGCGCTCGACGTCATCGATACGGCATCGCTGCCGGAGGCTGTCTCACGTTTCGACGCCGGCACGATCGCGGTGTCGCCACCGGCGGCAGTCAAGGACGTTCGAGACCGACTCGATGGGTTGCGGACTCCGATGACGATCTACTTCCGCCTCACACTGCGGATGCGAAACCGCCGGCTCGGCATTCCGTTCTGGTCGCGCGAGCCGTTCCGGTCGTACCTCGAAAAGGTAGCCGCAACTACTCCGTTTCCCACGATGGATAAATTGATTGCTGCAGCCGAACCGACGCGACGACTAGCAAACGTCCGCCGGCCGCTCCTGATCCTGGCGGCGAAGAACGATCCCGTTCTCGGCGAGGGCGCCGCGAATGCGATTGCGAAGGCGGCTGATCCCTCATTGAAGTACGTCCACGTGATCGAGACCGACGAAGGCGGTCACATCGGCATCATGGGCCGCAATCCGCAATGGTTCGTGAACGCGATCACGAACTTTTTCGCGAACGCGCAGCACGTACCTTAGATCCATGCGCGACCTCGACCTCGGTGACGGCATCATCGTTCCGGCGAACCTGCTTCGCGCCGCCACCTCTCGCGCGGGCGGGCCAGGCGGACAGAATGTAAACAAGGTCGAGACGCGCGTCACGATCGAAGTGGATGTCGATGCGCTCCCGCTTCCTGACGAACGCAAAGTGCGCATCCGCGAGCGCCTGGCCGGCCGCATCAACAAAGCCGGCGTGTTGCGCGTGACCTCGCAAGCCGAACGAAGTCAGGTGGCCAATCGCGATCGGGCGTTAGCGCGGATGGAGGAGCTGCTGTCCGATGCGATCGCTGAACAGGCGAAGCGCCGGGCCACGCGCATTTCGAAATCGCAAAAGCAGCGCCGACTCGAAGAAAAGAAGCGCCGCGCGCAAACGAAAAAGCTGCGATCCGCAGATTACGCAGATTGAACACAGATTAATCTGCGAGCATCTGCGTCATCTGCGTCATCTGCGGATCGGTGCCTCCCCCTTCACACCCGCCCAGGATGCGAGGGCGGCATCCGCGGCGGGTTTGAGTTGCGCCCAGCTTGCGCGGGCGTCGGTGGTTGGCGCCGTGTCGGCGCTGTCGATCGCGCCGGCGAGTTTGGCCAGCGCCTGATTGATGAAGCGCAGCGATGATTCCGGTGGCGGCGGAGCGGTGAATTCGTCGACAGTGATGGTGCCGGAGATTTCCGTTGCGCGATGCTTCAAAGCCTCGGTGATATCCGTGCGTTTAACGAATGCGCCGGCTTCGACGAGGGCAGCTGAGATCGATGCGCGGGTCTGTTCGACTTCGCGGGCGAGTGCGAACTGTTCCGCGTATGCAGTCGCGGGAAGGTTCACGCGCGGATCGGGAACCACCGTCAGCGGTTGCGTGAACTTTTGGCCGTTCACCGTCAGCACGACTTTGTAGTTGCCGGGGGGCGCCCAGATGCCGTCAGCGAATGGACCACCGCCGCCACCGCCGCGGCGTCCTCCGACGCCGGCGGGCGCGGGATAGTGCAGCGGCCAGATGAAGCGGTGCATGCCCGGCGTCGCGGCGATCGTCGACGGCGTCGTAAACCATTCGGGCGCGGTGCCGAGGCGCTTCAGATCCATCGCCGCGGGAACGTCGGCGCTGCTGTAGCGGCGAACCAATGCATCGTTCGCGTCGAGGATTTCGATCGTCACCGGCTGCGTCGTCGCGCTGCGGATCACGTAATCGATGTACGCGCCGAACGGAGGATTCGCCGCCATCGGCTCGTCCTTCGGCATCGGCGAGCCGGTGAATCCTGCCGGACGTTCGCGAACCGCGACGGCAGGTTTGAACAGGTAATCGCCGGCCGGCACGTCCTGCCGCAGCGGCGTCACGTTGTCGATGGCCCAGAAGGCGCGGCCGTGCGTGGCGATGACCACGTCGTCGCCGTGGACGTCGATGTCGCGCACCGAGGTTGTGGGGAGATTGAGCTGGAGCGGCTGCCAGTGATCGCCGTCGTCGAGCGACACGTACACGCCGCGCTCCGTGCCCGCGTACAGCATGCCTCGGCGCACCGGATCCTCGCGCACGACATTCACCGTCTCGTTGATGCCGTTCGACGCCAGCTGCCACGACTTGCCGCCGTCGTGCGTGCGGTAGACGTACGCCTTCGTATCCTCGATGCGATGGCGATCGACGGCCGCGTACGCCGTCTCGCCGTCGAAATGCGAGGCGTCGATGATGCCGACCTTCGACCACGCCGTCAGCGCGGGCGGCGTCACGTTCTGCCAGTGCGCGCCTTCGTCGTGCGTACGCCAGATCTGGCCGTCGTCGGTGCCGGCCCAGATGTCGTGATCGATCGTGCGCGACGGCGCGATCGCGTAGATCACGCCTTGCCGCGGTCCGGGCTGCGCTCTGTCAGCCGCGGTAATCGGATCGAGATTCGAAGGGACTTCGGGATTTTCGCGAGTCAGATCGGGACTGATCACCGTCCAATGCTTGCCACCGTCGTCGGTGCGGTACATGCGCTGATTCGAGAAATAGAGGACGTGCGGATCGCGCGGCGAAAACACCAGCGGGAGCGTCCATGTGCGGCGGTCGTTGCCCGGATAGGCGATGGTCGGATCGACCGACTGCGTCTGTTGCGTGCGCGTGTCGAGGCGATCGACGCGGCCGCCGTAGATGATGTCCGGGTCGTTCGGATCGGGCGCGAGGTTGTCGCTCTCCCCGCCCGCGGTGGTCTCGCGAAACTCCATCAGCGTGATGCCGTCGATCGTGCCAGTGCGGCTCGGAATGCGCGCCGCGCCGGAATCCTGCTGCGCGCCGTA
>JAFAOU010000079.1 GCA_019247495.1 Acidobacteriota bacterium | reverse complement strand
GGTGGCGGGCGGCGGCGGAAGGGCGGGGACGAGGGAGCGGTCGAAGGTGAGGGTCGATGGTGGCAGCGGCGTTGGATCGGCGAGGCGGCGGACGACGAAGCCTTCGGGATCGAGAGACATGAAGTAGAGCGATCCGTCCGGCGACGGCGCGGGAGAGAGAGCCATGCCGGCACTGCGCGTGACGAACGTCGCGCCGGATTGATCGACGCGCGCGATGTCGATGAAGCCGCGTCCGGCGACGGCGGCGAAGAGTGTGCCGTTCGCTGTCCATTCGGGGGAAAACGCGCCGGCCACCGGCAGCGGCTTGCCGTCGATGACGACGTGCCACTCGCCGTTCGTGTGCTCGGTCCACGCGACACGGCCATCGGCGCCGGCGCGAGGATGCGAGTAGACGATGTCGAGCGACGGGTCGGTAAGCGGCGTGATCGCGCCGGTGGTGAGGTCTACGTTCACGATCTGCGATTCGCCGAGGCGGCTGCGGACGGCGACCGCGTGCGTGGCGTCGATCGGATCGGCGTCTTTCACATCGGCGAGATGCGTGAGCCGCTCGGTCTGTGCCGAGGTGGGGTTCCAGCGGAAAAGATCGTGGTAGAGAACGCCGTCGAGGTCGGGCTGCTTGTGCGTATAGATGATCGCGGTGCCGTCGCGGGTCCAGCGGGGATGCTCGATGTCGCCGCCGTCGGGCGGTTTGAATGAATGCAGCGGCTTGCGCGGGAACGGCTTCGTGCGAACCGGCGCGACGTCCTGCGGATCGCGGCGCAGGATTTCGGCGATGCGTTTCGCGTTCTTCGCTTCTTCCTCGTTCGCTCCGGTTGCGAACACCGCGAGCGTGGCCTCCCCTTTCGCGTTGCGGAGAACGATGGCCAGTTTCGTTCCGTCGGGCGAGACGGCGGGGTCGCCGCTGCCGCGCCCAGTCTCCTGCCACAGCTCACCATCCTTCCAACCGCCGGCGCGGGCGACGGTCATGGCGTTCGCGGATAGCTGCGCTGTGAATTGACCGTAGAGACGCTGCGGCGTGTCGCCGAAGACGCCGGCGAACGCGGAGTCGAAACTGCGGCGCTGGCGCGCGGTCATGCGCGACCAGAGGTTGCGCAACGAGTCAGCTCCGTTTTTTTCGACGAGCCATTCGAGAAACGCAGAGCCGGTCAGATACGCCATCGACATGCCGAGGAAGCGGCGGTCGGAGTTGAGCTGCGCATACGTTGGCAGCTGGCCGTTCATCGCCCACGTGCGCAGCACCGCGGCGCGCATCGCGCCGGATGGACGCCCGCTGCCGGTGATGCGTCCTTCGATCAGCGTCGCGTAGCCTTCCAGCACCCAGCGCGGCGCGTGCAGCGTGATCGGATTCAGCGGGAGAAGATGAGCGAGTGCGCGATCGAACGGATTGCGCGACGGACGAAGCAGGTGCACGAGGTGCGCGGTCTCGTGGACGGTGAGCAGATCGATCCAGTTGGAGTACTCGCCGATCTGCGTCTCCGGCTCTGGCGGCTCGGCGTAGAGGACGATGCGCGGCGTGTCGAGCAATGCGATGGTGATTCCATTCGCATCGGCGGCCGGATTCTCAATCAGGACATCGGTCACCGTCTCCGGCGCAAAGCCGACTTCAGCGACAACCGCGGCGCGCACCGACTCCAATCTCGCTGCCGCGCGCGTCGCCCACCCTTCGTAGCGCGCTGGATAGTGCACGCGAAAGTGCGGGGTGACGACGGTCCGCCAATCGTCATGCGGCGCCTGCGCAAAGAGCGCAGCAGCGAGGAAAATCGAGAGGAACGCGAAGCGGCCGATCATGCAAAAATGCGCCCCATGAAACGAATCGCCATCGTTGTCGCAAGCCTCATCGCCATCACCGTCAACGCTCAGGAGAAGCCGCACATCATGCTGGTCATGCACGGAGGAGCGGGAACGATCACGCGCGGAAGTATGACCGCGGAGATGGAAACGCAGTACCGCGACACGCTGGCGCAGGCGCTGAAAACGGGGCAGGCGGTGCTGATGAAGGGCGGATCGAGCATCGACGCGGTCGAGGCCAGCATCCGCATCCTCGAAGACTCACCGCTTTTCAACGCCGGCAAAGGCGCGGTCTTCACGCACGAAGGGAAGAACGAGCTCGACTCGGCCATCATGGACGGGAAGACGAAGAAAGCCGGCGCCGTGGCGGGCGTGACCATCATCCGCAATCCGATCACGGCGGCGCGCGCCGTGATGGAAAAATCGCCGCCCGTGATGATGACCGGCCGCGGCGCGGAGCTGTTCGCCACGAAGATGGGATTGGAGATCGTCGATCCGTCGTACTTCTGGACCGAGCGCCGCTGGAAGGGTTTACAGCAGGAGTTGCTCAAGGAGCAGCAGCGCCAGGCCAATCCGCACGCATCGATCAAGTCCGATGATGAAACGCGCCACGGCACCGTCGGCGCGGTAGCACTCGACGCGGCCGGAAATCTGGCCGCGGGCACGTCCACGGGTGGAACGACGAACAAGCAGTACGGCCGCATCGGCGACTCGCCGATCATCGGCGCCGGCACCTACGCCGACAACGAGTCCGTCGCTGTCTCCTGCACCGGCACCGGCGAGTTTTTCATCCGCTGGACGGTCGCTCACGACATCGCGGCGTTGTATCTCTACAAGGGGATGACGGTCGAACAAGCGGGCAACGAGGTTATCCACAAGAAGCTGGAGCCGGTCGGCGGCGACGGCGGCGCAATCATCCTCGACCGCAAAGGCAACTTCGCGATGCCGTTCAACAGCGAAGGGATGTACCGCGGATGGATCGGCCCGGACGGGGTTCCGCACGTCGAAATCTACAAGTGACCTCCTCCGCGCCTCCGCGTCTCCGCGTGAAAAAGGTCATCTGCCACTCGCGCTGAGCCCCGCCAACCGCCCGCTCGCCCAAGCCCACTGGAAATTGAAGCCGCCAATCCGCCCGTCGACGTCCAGGATCTCGCCGCAAAGGTAGAGGTTCGGGCAGATGCGCGATTCCATCGTGCCCACGTCGATCTCCGACAACGGCACGCCGCCCGCCGTCACCTCGGCATACTCGAATCCGCGATCGCGAACGACAGGCAGCGTGTAGTCGACCAGATCGCGAACGAGCCGGCGCCGGTCGTCTTTTGACAAACGTCCAAGAGCCGTCTCCGGAGTGAGCCGCGCGAGAAGCCTGTCAGGCAGACGGACAACGCTTCCAATCGTCGCATGCGGATTCCGCTTCGCAGCGGCGATCAGCGCCGCGTCGACCGACTCGAAGGTCTCCCCCGGCAGAAAGTTCGCCGACAGCGTGGCCGGCTGATTCGCGATCCAGTGACGGCTGATGTCGAGCACTACCGGTCCGCTGAGGCCAAAGTGCGTGAAGAGCATCGAGCCGCGATGACGCTGCAGGACGCGACCCGTCGGCGACTTCACCGCCAGTTCCGCGTCGACCGAAATCCCGCTGAGCTCCGTGATCCAGTGGCCTTTCTCCACGACCAGCGGCACCAGCGCGGGAAACGCTGGCGTGACTGTGTGTCCCAGCATTCGCGCGAGCGTGTATCCCGAGCCGTCGCTGCCAGTCATCGGCACGGAGCGTCCGCCGGCGGCGAGGATGACTCGATCGGCGTGAATCGAACCGTTGATGACGAAACCCGATTCAATCGACTCGACGCGGATCCCCGTGACGATCTCAACGCCCTCCGCCGCGCGAAGCAGCGCGTCGACGACGTCACGGGCGCGATTGCTGATCGGAAAAAGCTTCCCCGTTTCTTCGCGCTTCAGCTTCACGCCCAACTCCTCGAAGAATGCGACGGTGGACGAAACGTCGAACGTCCGCAGCACCTTGGCGATCGCGTTCCGGCTGCCGTTGAAGTCCTCGGCACGCACCACCTCATTCGTGACGTTGCACCGTCCGCCGCCGGAGATGAGGATCTTCGCGCCGATTTTCTTCGCACCGTCGATGGCCACGACGCGCGCGCCGGCACAAGACGCGGCGATCGCCGCCATGAGGCCCGCCGCTCCGGCTCCAATGACGGCTACGTCGTAATGTTCAGAGCGTGGCAAGGAGATCGATGAGCTCATGAGCGTCATTCAACGTCAGCTCACACATCGCTTCTGCATCTTCGAACCTAACGTCGTAGTCGGCGGCGTTCCGAAACGTCCGCAGCCGAGCGAGCAAAAACGCAACTTGCCCACCGGCTTCCCCGAAACGCTTTGAATAGAACGCCACCAACTTGCCATGCTCCGCCGCGCTCTGGCGTGTCGCCGCGCGAAGGACTGCCGCTTGTGCTCTCGCCGTACCAAACGCCGCGTAGTACGCCCGGCTGACCGCGGATCGCAGGAGAGCTTCACGGCGGTCGGTGAGCTCGAACTTCGCGAGCACATCCGCAATCTCCAGAAAATCGCGCCAGTCAAAACTCATCGGCCGAAGTAGAGGTTAAAGATGAACTCCAGCTTGGGATCTTCAGAATCATGGATCCATCGTTTTTCGAACGTGCGCAGGGTCGCGTAGTCCTTGAGAAGTTCACCCTCTCGCTCCACTTCCACGAAAAGGTCCCACTCACCGCTCTCCGGATCCTCATACCGTCGCAAGTGCAGAGCACGTCCCGGAAACGCCTCCCCCAACCGCTCCGCGGCGCGCGCGAGCTTCGCGCGAAGCGCAGGATTGCGCGACACGAACGCGGACGCTTCCGGCGAGATCGACGAGAACATCTCGTCCAGCTCGTTCCGCGGGCGGCGCGGCGCCGAGGCGCGTGACTCTGAGACTTTTTTCGTCATCGCAACAGGATTGTACCGGCGAACCCGTCACCATTCGCCGCGATGAGGCCCGCGGCTCCGGCCCGATGACGGCTATGTCGTAATGACTAGAGCGTCGCAAGAAGGTTCAGCACCCGACGCGCGTAGGCGATTGATTCCGTCGAAAGACTTTCGGCGTCTTCGCACGCGTCATCGTAGTCGGCGATGTTTCGATTCGTCCGCAGCCGGCTGAGAATTTTGGCGATTTCTCCGCCGGCGTCACCGTACTTCTGCGCGAAGAAGACCGAGACTTCACCGTGTTCCGCGGCACTCTGCCGCGTGTGAACCGCTGCTCGCGCGCATGCGAACGCGCGCTACCGAATGCGGCGTAGTACGAGCGGCTTACCGCAGATGGTAGACATGCTTCGCGGTCGGCGCCGACATCGCTGCCGGACAGCACTTCTGCGACAGAGAGGTACTTCTCCCAACCGAAACTCATCGGTGGTGATAGTTGAAGTTGACCTGCAGTTCAGGATCTTCGCGATCGCGAATCCACTGCCGGTCGAAGTCCATCAGGTCATCGGCGTTCGCCTTTGAATCGGTGGTTCGCTCGATGTCCACGAACAGATCGCGGTCGCCCGACTCATGATCGAAGGCGACTACGAGATGCAACGGATGCCCCGGAAACGCCTCCCCCAACCGCTCCGCCGCCCGCACGAGCTTCGCGCGAAGCGCAGGATTCCGCGACACGAACGCGGACGCTTCCGGCGAAATCGACGAGAACACCTCGTCCAGCTCGTTTCGCGAGCGGCGCGGCGCCGAGGCACGTGACTCCGAGACTTTTTTCGTCATCGCAACAGGATTGTACCGGCGAACCCGCTACCATTCGCCGCCATGCTTCGCAGAACCTTCGCTCTCCTCGCCACGCTGCTCAGCATCCTTCTCGTCGGGCCGGCCGCGCTCTTTGCGCAGAAGCCGCTCGATGCCGCGCAGATTCAGCTTGCGCTCAAGAAGCTCACCGTCGTCGGCAGCGCGCTCTATGTGGCCGCGCATCCCGACGATGAAAACACCGCCCTCATCGCCTACCTCGGCAACGAGCGGCTGTATCGCACCGGCTATCTTTCGATGACGCGCGGCGACGGCGGACAGAACCTCCTCGGCGACGAGAAAGGTGAACTGCTCGGCGTCATCCGCACGCAGGAGTTGCTGGCCGCGCGGCGCACCGACGGCAGCGAACAGTTCTTCACCCGCGCCCTCGATTTCGGATTTTCGAAGGGTCCGCAGGAGACGCTGGCCATCTGGAATCACGACCTCGCGCTGGCCGACGTCGTCTGGAACATCCGCCGCTTCCAGCCGGATGTGATCATCACCCGCTTCCCGACCACCGGCGAAGGCGGCCACGGGCATCACACTGCGTCCGCGATTCTCGCCGTCGAAGCGTTCACCGCCGCCGGCGATCCGTCGAAGTTCCCCGATCAGTTGAAGTACGTCGGCGTCTGGCAGCCGAAGCGGCTCTTCTGGAATCGCTTCACGTTTCAGCCGGTCAAGCCGGACGATCCATCGGTCGCGAAATCGCTGCGCATCGACATCGGCGCATTCAATCCGCTTCTCGGCCGGTCGTACACCGAGATCGCCGCCGAGAGCCGCAGCATGCACAAGAGCCAGGGCTTCGGCGCGGCCGAGCGGCGCGGCACCTTCCTCAATTACTTCGACCAGCTCGCCGGCGATCCAGCAAAGTCCGACATCTTCGAAGGGATCGACACGTCCTGGTCCCGCTACACCGGCGGCGATGCGGTCGGCAAGATTCTGCAGCAGGCCTCCGATTCGTTCGATCCGAAAAATCCATCGAAGTCGATCCCGCTGCTGCTCCAGGCGAACGACCTTCTCGATCGTCTTCGCGCCGGCTGGGCGTCGAGTCCGTGGGTCGATGTGAAGCAGCGCGATCTGCTGAACGCCATCCGGGCCTGTGCCGGAATCTCGATCGACATTGCTGCCGGCGATTCTTCGGTCACCGCGGGAAGTTCGATCCCGGTCAGCGTCAGCGTCGTCAATCGCTCCGACTATCCCTTCAACCTCTCCATGGTCGCGTCGCGTTACGCCGATCCGAGCAAGGGCGTGAACGCGCTGCTCGTCAATAACGTCCCGATCAAGACGGATCTCAGCATCAAAGTCCCCGCCGATTTCGCGATCTCGCAGCCGTACTGGTTGCAGAAACCGCCGAACAAAGGCTCGTACGTCGTCGACGATCAGAAGCTGATCGGCATCCCCGAAAACGCTGCGGCCATTCCGATCATCGTGACGCTGACCGACAACGCCATGCACACGATCATCTTTGAAGTGCCGGCCGTCTATCGCTGGACGGATGCCGTGCAGGGCGAGCGCATTCGAGGGGTCGATGTCACGCCGCCGATGACCGTGAATCTTGGATCGGGCGTGTATGTCTTTCCCGATACGCAGGCGAAACCGGTCACCGTGTGGCTGCGCAACTTCAGCGGCAGCGGCCCGGTCAGCGTTCGGCTCAAGTTCGTCAAGTTTTCAGGTGGCGTGGATGTGCCGAACGCCGCGTTGCAGTCGTGGCGCTCCGAGCCGGCCTCCGTCGTCGTCAACTTCGCCAAGAAGGGCGAAGAAGCGCACGCAACGTTCATGGTCAAGCCGCCGGCTGGTGAGTTGATCAGCTACGTGGCCGCGGAAGCGGAAACGGCCGATGGAAAGAAGATCGATACCGGCATCACCAACATCGACTATCCGCACATCCCGCCGCAGCGTGTCTTCGGCGACGCCGTGGCCAAGCTCGTGCGCGTCAACGTCAAGAAAACCGGCAGCCGCGTCGGATACATCATGGGCGCGGGCGACGATGTTTCCTCGGCGCTGCGCCAGGTCGGATACGACGTCACGCTGCTGAGCGATGACGACCTCGATCGCGGCGACTTCGCGAAGTACGACGCCATCGTCACCGGCGTGCGCGCGTACAACGCCCGTCCGCGCATGCGGCTCGCGCATCCGAAGCTGATGGAGTACGTGAAAAACGGCGGAACGCTGGTCGTCCAGTACAACAGCACAAACCCGCAGCCGCTGCTGGTCGACGTGCCCGGACCGTATCCTTTCAAAGTCACCACCGAGCGCGTCACGGTCGAAGAGGCGCCGGTTCGTTTCGTCCATCCCGACTCGCCGCTGCTCAACGTGCCGAACAAAATCACGCAGGCCGATTTCAACGGCTGGGTGCAGGAACGCGGACTCAACTTCGTCAAGGATTGGGATCCGCAGTACCAGACCGTGCTCGCGTCGAACGATCCCGGCGAGCCGGAAAAAGAAGGCGGCGAGCTTTACGCGCACTACGGCAAGGGGACGTTCATTTACACCAGCTACGCCTGGTTCCGGCAGCTTCCGGCGGGCGTGCCGGGCGCGTACAAGTTGTTTGTCAATCTCGTTTCCGCGAAATGAGGAAATGGGTGTCGGGTGTCGGCTCTCGGGTGTCGGGAGAGAACAACTTGGCGGGTGAACTCCCGACAGCCGACAGCCGACAGCCGACACCCCGTCAACCCCACTGGCGCCTGATCTACAGCGCCGTAATCATCGAGCTAGCCATCCTCATCGTCATCTTCTACGCGTTCACGAAAGCGTTCGCATGAGGCCGATCGACTGGGTCGTCCTCATCGGAACGCTCGCCGTGATCGTCGCGTACGGCACGTGGAAAGGGCGGCACAAGAAGGATCTGCACGGCTATCTCCTGGCCGGCCGCCAACTGAAGTGGCCGACCATCGCGCTGTCGATCATGGCCACGCAGGCCAGCGCGATTACGTTCCTGTCGACGCCCGGTCAGGCCTACACCGACGGCATGCGGTTCGTGCAGTTCTATCTCGGGCTGCCGATCGCGATGGTGATCCTCTCCATCATCGCCGTGCCGATCTACCACCGGCTGAAGATCTTCACCGCGTACGAGTACCTGGAGACGCGTTTCGGCGTCGGCACGCGCACGCTGACGTCGCTGCTGTTTCTCATTCAGCGCGGACTCTCGACGGGCATCACGCTCTACGCGCCGGCGCTCATCGTCTCGGTGATCCTCGGCTGGAACATTCACGTCACCAACGTCGTAGTCGGACTGCTTGTCGTGATCTACACCGCGTCGGGCGGGACGAAAGCAGTCAGCCGCACACAGGTCCACCAACTCCTGATCGCCCTCGGCGGCATGGCCGTCGCGCTGATCATCGCCATTCACTCGCTGCCGCAGGACGTCACGCTCGTCGAAGCCTTCCGCGTGGCCGGAAGGATGGGGCGCCTCAACGCCATCGACTTCCATTTCGATCCAAAGACGCAATACAACTTCTGGTCGGGGTTGATCGGCGGCGCATTCCTGGCGCTCTCGTACTTCGGGACGGATCAATCGCAAGTCCAGCGCTACCTCACCGGCTCCTCGGTGACCGAAAGCCGCCTCGGACTGCTGATCAACGGCATGGTCAAAGTGCCGATGCAGTTCTTCATCCTCTTCGTCGGAGCGATGGTTTTCGTCTTCTACCAGTTCGTCGCGCCACCGCTGTTTTTCAACACCGTTCAGCGCGCGAAGGTCAGCACGAGTCAGTACGCCGCCGAGTACGAAAAACTCGAGGCGCAGCATCAGACGCAGTTCACCGAAAAGCGCGCGGACGTGCAGCGGCTTTTGACCGCCATGCGCGCGCACGACGATGCCGCCACCGCCGCCGCCACGACCGCGCTGCGCGACGTGCAGCAGCGCGAGACCGCCACGCGCACCGCCGCTGCGTCGCTCATCAACCGCACGCAACCGGGCGCCGACAACAGCGACACGAACTACATCTTCCTCACGTTCGTCATCGACTATCTGCCCGCCGGCGTCGTTGGACTCGTACTTGCGGCGATCTTCTGCGCGGCAATGTCCGCGACCTCATCCGGCCTCAACTCGCTCGCGTCGACAACGGTCGTCGACATCTTCCGCCGCCTCGGCAAGCCTCACGCGACCGACGCCGAATGCGTGCGGCTGTCCAAGCTCTCGACGATCGCGTGGGGACTTTTCGCCATCGCCTTCGCCGAATTCGCCAACCGCCTCGGATCGCTCATCGAAGCGGTCAACAAACTCGGCTCGCTCTTCTACGGAACGATCCTGGCGATCTTCCTCCTGGCCTTCTACACAAAGCGCGTCAGCGGCACCGCCGCCTTCCTCGGCGCACTGATCGGAGAAGCGGCCGTAGTCTGGTGCGCGCTCGCGACCGACCTGGCCTGGCTCTGGTGGAACGTGATCGGCTGCGTGGTGGGTGTCGCGGCCGCGCTGATCGTGCAGCGTTTCGTTCCCGAGCACGATCCGCGTTCATCTGCGTCATCTGCGGATGAAGCTTTGATCCGCAGATGAACGCAGATGTTCGCAGAGATCACTTTTTCCAGTCGTTGATCGAATCCTGAATCTCGCTTGCCAGCTCTTTGTCGTTCGGTCCGGCCAGTTTCAGTGCCGATTCACCCGTCGCGATCGCGCCGGCTTTGTCGCCGTTCTTCGCCTGGATGCGCGCTTTCAGATAGAGGTTCCCCATCGTCTGCTTCACCTTCAGCGACTGATCCACCCACTTGGTGGCCTGATCGTTGTTGCCGGCATCAAACGCGAAACCAGCCGCGCGATACGGAGTCTGGAAGTCGGTGGCGGCGGCAGCGGCGACGGCAGCGTTTGCGTCGGCCATCACCTTCGCCGTCGTGTTCGTGCCCACCGTGAACGGCACCGATACATTCTCCCAGCGGATGACAACCGTCGCGTTATCGTTCGTGACGCTCGGGAAGTTGATGGTCAGCAACTCCATGAAATTCGCTTTCACTGGCTTGACCGTCACGCGCAACGCGTCGTCTTCCTGTTTGTAGTTGAACGAGCCCCACTGCTTGGCGGTCTTGTTGAAGATGATCGTCCACGAATCCTTGCCCGGAATCGTGTGCAATGAATACGTCCCCTTCGGCAGCGGCTTGCCGTCGATGGTGACGTCGTCGCTGAACGAAATCTGCGTGGCCTCGTTCGCGCCGGTGCGCCAGACCTTGTCGTACGGCACGAGCGCGCCCCAGATGGCGCGGCCCTTCACGGCCGGACGGCTGTAGTCGACGGTGATGTCGGTCAGCCCGACCGTCTGCGTGATCACCTCATGCTGCGAAACGCGCGGCAACTTGAGCGCCGGCGGCGGCGTCTGCGCCGCCAGCGGCAGCGCGGACATCACAAAAATACAAATCGCAATCAACTTGCGCATGGAAGCTCCTTTCGGTTTCAAACCGGCGCGAATCCTAGCAAAACGGCGGAGCGGGTCGCGATAAACTCCCGGCCAACGCCAACCCAAGGAGACACCATGGTTGCCATCCGCTTCACCGGAAACTACGAAGACCTCTCCACCGATCGCGGATATCAGTTCAAGTTCTTCTGCGAGAAGTGCAACAACGGCTACATGTCGTCATTCAAAACCTCGACGATGGGCGTCCTCGGATCGGCCGCTCGTGTCGCGGGCAATCTGTTCGGCGGCGTCTTCGGCAGCGTCGCGGACAGCTCGTACGAAGTGCAGCGCGCCGTCGGCGGTCCCGCGCACGACAGCGCGTTGAAAGACGCCGTCGACGAGATCTCCCCAATCTTCAAGCAGTGCACCCGCTGCGGCAACTGGGTTTGCGAACCGATCTGCTGGAACAAGAAGGCCGGCCTCTGCGAGAACTGCGCGCCCGACCTCGACGAAGAGCTGGCAGCCGCGCAAGCCGAAGCGGCGCGCGAACAGATTCAGACAAAAGCACGCGAAGTGGATTGGACGAAGTCACGCAAGATCGACCAAGTCTCCGGCGCCGTCTGCGGATCGTGCGGGACGAAGTCGCAAGGCGGCAAGTTCTGCCCCGAATGCGGCGCCGCGTACAACGCGAAAAAGAAGTGCGGCAGTTGCGGACACGAGGCCGAGGGTTCGCCGAAGTTCTGTCCGGAGTGCGGGGGAAAGTACTAACGAACGAAGGACATGCGTCTATCAGATCGGAAAGCGCCGCGCCTTACGAAAAAAGATAGGGCCATCCTCACAACGGCCGCCGTTGTCTTGATCTATTTTTCCGGGATGTGCTGGCACTACGCCACAGCGGAGCGCATCAGCTTCCGCAATTACGACGGAGTAGTTGTGGCAAAGGCGACTCGTCTTCCAACAGGCAAGCAGATGTATCCGGTCCGAAGAGACGTCGTCATCGAGCAGAGCGACGGTACGCGCGAAACGATCGTAGTAAGTGAGGCAGTGTATCGACGTGCCCGGCCGGGGATGAAGTTTCACCGCGACCGATTCGGCAACACTACCGTCGAGTAGTCGAGGGTGCAGAGGAGGCTCCGCCTCTCCCTATCTCCGCGTGAAAACGTTCTCCCTCGCAATCGCGATCTGCTCTTCCAAAAAATCGCGAAACGAAATCCCCGCCTCGTGCAACTGCTGCGGAACGAGAGAGCTCGTCGTCAACCCCGGCAGCGTATTCAGTTCGAGAAAGTAGACGCCATCAGAACTCGCGATCAGATCGCTGCGTGAGTAGCCCTCGCAGCCGAGTGCAAGATGTGCGGCGAGCGACATCGATTGCGCTTCATCGCGCATCGCATCCGGAATCTTCGCCGGACAGATTTCGCGCGTGCCTTTGCCCAGGTACTTGCCTTCGTAGTCGAATCTCGCGCCGGGATCCGTTTCGATCTCAATGACCGGAAGCGGGAACGGACCGTCGCCCCCTTCAACCACGCCGACCGTCAGTTCGCGTCCGGCGATGAACTGCTCGACGATGTACGGAATGTTGTCGATGGCGGGAATCGCACTTCCCCGCTCGACGAAAAACAATCCGCGCGAGGAGCCGCCGGCCAGCGGTTTCAGCACGAGCTTCTCGTGACGCTGCAACATCTCCGCGATCGTCGCGTCGATGTTGCGAACATCCTGCACCACCCGCGATTCAGCAACGCGCACGCGACCGTTCACGATCTCTTTCGCGCGCCCCTTGTCGAAGGCTGCGGCGCTCGCAGATGAGCCGGAACCGGTAAATGGAATGCCGCGCGCTTCCATCAACCGCTGCACGGTTCCGTCTTCCCCTTCCCCGCCGTGAAGCGCGAGGAGGACGACGGGATCTTCGACCGGCAGCGTATCGAGGGCCATCTCCAGATCGGGCCAGATCGCAGGCCGCGACGGCTGAAAGTCATTCATAAACGGATTCGAATGCGCGAGCAACTCCTCGCGATTCACGTCGTACACAGCGCCGCTGGGCGCCCAGAACCAGGCCAGCGGCGTACCGAGCGTGCGCACCACGTTCTGCGCCGAGGCAACAGAAACATGCCGCTCATCGCTGCGCCCGCCAAAGAGCACAATCACAGTCATAGCGCGCCATTTTGCAATCGCGCTGCCTCCCTCCGTCTTTCTCCGCCTCTCCGCGGCCTCCGCGTGAACTAATCCCCGGTTCCCACCGGATTGATCACCGTCACTCGCCCATCAACCTTCGGCGCCAACGGTTGCGGCATCGCCTTGAGCGCATCGATTAACACCTCCCGGATCGGACGCCTATAGTCGATCTTGATCCGATCCGCCGGAATCGTTTTCATCAACGGTTCCAGCCCTTCGCCGGTGACGAGGAAATCGATCGTCGCGACGCGATACGACGCCGCAGGATCGAGCGGCTTGCCATCGGCCAGCGTGATGGAGAGCAGCCGATTGCGCTGCGCTGCCGGTTTATCGGCGTCGCGCGCTTCATCGAATGTGTAGCGCAGTCCGCTGGTCTGCAGGATTCCGCGTCCGCCGCCGACCGACGTGATCTCCAGCATCCGTTTCACCTGCGCGCCGGTGAGCGTGATCGTGGCCGGGAAATTGTCGAACGGCGAGACGTCGAACATGTGCGAATAGAGGATCGTGCCGGCGGGCAGATCGGCGCGGATGCCGCCGGAGTTGAGGAACGCGATGTCGGCCTTCATCGACGCGCGCATCGCGTCGGTCAGCAGATCGCCGAGGGGCGACTCGCGGTAGTAGGCGCGCTTGAAACGATCGGTGGTGCGGATGCCGAGGTCCTCGTTCTTTTTCACGGCGACCTGCTCGAGGTAGGTCTTGAAGATCTCCGCGACAGTCGCCACTTCCGCGACTGGCTTGCCTTCCAGCTTCTTCGGAACCAGCGTCGCACCGGCCGGCGCCTTCTTCGGATCGCACGTCTCGGTGTGTTCGTAAACCTGCGCGCAGACCATCGTCAGCGGCGCCATCTCCGTCTTCATCACCTTGTGCCTGGACGGATCGACGGTCATGTCGAGGATGGCGATCTCGCGTCCGTATGGCGACGGCTGCAGCGTGGCCACGCCGTTGATGTAGTGGCGGATGTTCGAGTGCGTGTGACCGGCAAAGTACGCGTCGATGGTCCCTTTCGGCAGCGCGTTCAGATAGCGCATGGCCTCCTGGTCCGTCTCGCAGCTCGACGGATCCTCCGGATTCGTCTCGATGTTCTTGCAGCGGCCACCCATGTGCGCGATGACGACGATGGCGGAGGCTCCGGCCGCGCGCAGCTCCTTCGCAGCGGTGACGGTCGCCGCGACCGGATCGCCGAAATTGAGCGTCTCAACGTTCGCGGACATCGTGACCGCCGGCGTTTCGGGCGTCGACAACCCAATGATTCCGACCTTCACGCCGTTCGCCTCGACCATCGTGTAGCGCTTCGCCCACGACGGCGTTTTGCCGGTCGACTTCTCCGTCAGATTTGCAGACAGGAAGGGGAACTTCGCCGCTTTCGCATTCTTCTTCAGCGCGCCGAGCGGGTCTTCCTTCGGGGTGCGCGCGATCGAGTCCGGACCGACAGGGCCGTAGTCGAACTCGTGATTGCCCACAGCCGCTGCGTCGTAGCCGAGGGCGTTGTACCCTTTCACCACCGGTTCGCCTTCGAAAAAGTTCGACTCCAGCGTTCCCTGAAACAGGTCGCCCGAGTCGACCACGATCACGCGTCCATGATTCGCGCGCAGCACATTGAGATAGCCGCCGATGAGTGGAAGTCCGCCGTACGCCGGCGCCGTCTTCGACTCATGATGGCTGTCGTACGAGCCATGCATATCCGTCGTACCGACGACGAAAACATGCACCGGCTTCGGATCGGCGGCGTACGCGGCGGCTGCAGCGAGGAAGAGAACGAAGGGAAGGAGCCGTTTCATGGCGCGGAAGTATAGGGGGCAGGGATGAGGGGAGAGGCAGGGACAAGGGACGAGGGACGAGGGCTTAGGGACAAGTGATGAGGAAAGACGAACATCCGTCCCCTGACCCCTCGTCCCTCGTCCCTTCTTCTCCCCTCGTCCCTGCCTCCTCCGTCCCTGCTTCACCCCCTGCCACCATGCTCTACCAAACTCTCGCCACCGCCGTCGCGATCATCCACTTCGGGTTTATCGTCTTCGTCATCGCGGGCGGATTTCTCGTCCTGCGCTGGCCGGTGCTGAAGTGGATTCATCTCCCGGCGGCGTTGTGGGGAGCGCTCATCGAGATCGGCGGCTGGATCTGTCCGCTCACCATCCTCGAGAATGCGCTTCTGCGCAGAGCGGGCGCGGCTGGGTATGATGACGGCTTCGTCGCGCATCACATCTTCCGCGTGATCTACCCGAACGGCCTCACCCGCGGGATGGAATTCGCCATCGCCGCATTCGTCATCGCGATCAACGTCGCGGTTTATAGGAAAGTGTTTTACTGAATGGATTCATTAGCCATCCCGCAGCACCCGGTCTCGACGACCGACAAACCCTTTTCATCCCTCGGCCTGAGCGCTCCGATCCTCGGCATCATCGAGAAGATCGGATTTCAGAATCCGACTCCAATTCAGGCCGAAGTCATTCCTCTCGCGCTCGAAGGCAAAGACATCATCGGACTGGCGCAGACCGGCTCGGGCAAAACTGCCGCGTTTTCGCTGCCGCTGGCCGAGCGCCTCACGCACGGACGCGGCGTTCGCGGCCTGATCCTCTCGCCAACGCGCGAGATTGCGCTGCAGACGAAAGCGTTCCTCGACGTCTTCGGCGTCAATCACGATCTCAAGACCGCCTGCGTCATCGGGGGAGTGAAGATGAATCCGCAGACCGAGGCGCTTCGAAATCAGCCGGACATCATCGTGGCCACGCCGGGACGTTTGCTCGATCACGTTCGCCAGCGCCATGTGAAGCTCGACGCGATCGAGGAGCTCGTCCTCGACGAAGCGGACCACATGCTCGACCTCGGCTTCCTCCCGCAGATGCGCGAGATCCTTCGTCTCCTCCCGCGCAACCGCCGCACGATGATGTTCTCGGCCACCATGCCCGACTCGATCGAGATGATCGCCAAGGAGTTCATGCGCGATCCGGTGCGCATCGACATCACGCCGGAGGGCGGCGCTGCAGTCGGCATCACGCATCGGCTGTACGTCGTCAA
This sequence comes from Acidobacteriota bacterium, assembly GCA_019247495.1. Lineage (GTDB taxonomy): Bacteria > Acidobacteriota > Thermoanaerobaculia > Gp7-AA8 > Gp7-AA8 > JADGNZ01. Next base: position 34,870 of record JAFAOU010000079.1, on the reverse strand, counting down.
GGAAGAGGACAAGCGCAACTGCCTGCTGGCGCTGCTCACCGAGGAGTTGGGGAGCACGCTCGTGTTCGTCCGGCGGAAGATCGACGCCGAGTGGCTGTACCACATCCTCCAGCGGCGCGGACATCCGGTCTCGCGTATTCACGCCGACCGTTCGCAGGGACGGCGCGTGGAAGCGCTGGCCGGATTTCGACAAGGGCAGCATCGCATCCTCGTGGCCACCGACATTGCAGGCCGGGGGATTGACGTGCCGGGAATCGAGCACGTGATCAATTTCGACATCCCGGAAAACGTCGACGATTACGTCCATCGCGCCGGCCGCACCGCGCGTGGCGCGGCGCTGGGGATCGTGTCGACGATCGCGTCGTGGCAGGACCTGCCGATGGTCCGCCAGATCGAAGAAGTCCTCGGCGAAAAGATCCCGCGCTGCAGCGTGCCGGGCATCGAAGCCTGGGTCGAAACGGAGCGAGTGGCGGCGAGGAGACGTACGCGGGTGTGATTTGAACCACAGAGGCACAGAGGACACAGAGACGGTCTCTCTGTGTCCTCTGTGTCTCTGTGGTGAGATCAACTCGCGCGCGCCGCGGCTTTGCGCGAGTACATGATCCGGTCCGCTTCGCGGATCGCCTCGTCGATCGCATCCGCATTCGGGAACGCGGCGGCACCCCACGACACCGTGCAGGTGATCCCGCGCGGCGTGGTGATGTCATCGTGCAGCGTCGCGAAGCGTTGCGTAACCAGATCCAGCGGCGACTGAGGCATCACCACCAGGAACTCGTCGCCGCCCCAGCGGAAGAGGAGGTCGTCCGCCCGGATGCGTTTGCGGATGGCGTTGGCGACGCTGCGGATTGCTTCGTCGCCCGCCTCGTGCCCCTCGGCATCGTTGATTCGTTTCAAGCGGTCGACGTCCGCCATCACCACGACGCCGTGCATCTCGCGCGGCATGGCGTGGAAGGCGTGACGCGACAACGCCGCCGTGAGCGGATCGGTATTCGCCTTGATGGCCAGTTGGTCGCGGGCGATCTGCAGCGCGCTCACCGCGTCGCTCAGCTCGCGCTGCGCCTCCTCGGCGGCAATCAGCACCATTCCGTAGCCGAGGAGAATGGCCGCGAGGAGATCCGCGAGTGAGGAGGAGTCGAGATAGGGAATGGTGATGCCGCGCCGCTGATACGCGTAAAGCGGCACGTAGGCGAAGTACAGAATCGCCATCAACGCGAGCGGAAGCCGCATCATGTGCCAGCCGACCGAGTGGTGCGTGATGCGGCCGAGCGTGAGGTAGCAGGCCACGATGACGACGGCGACGATGGCCGCTTCGACCATGAAGAGCGCACCGAAATCGGGCGCGGCGATCACGATCAGAATTGCTAAGGCGAGTGCGAGCGGAGTCGCGTAGCCGAGGAGCTTGAGCGGGAGCGGATCGTCGACGAGATCACGGCAGCCGGCGAAGAGAAGCGCCAGGAAGACCCACTGCGCGAGGAGGTAGACGAGCCACCACGGCCATGGCCGCGCCGAGGAGATAAAGATGCGGATGGCCATGATGGCCACGAACATCGCAGCCCAGGCCCAGCCCCAGCTACGCGCGTAGCGCCAGCCGAAGGTCCTCGCGATCTGCCCGAGGACGAGGGCGAGCAGAAGGGTGCCGATGGCTTGGAAGGTGACGGCGACTGGGGAGAAGTCGGGCATCTGGTTAGTGGTAATCGTGAACCGGTTCTGGATTCAATGGAGAGCTGCGTAGCGAGTCGGAAAACGAATGTTGAATGTTGAGTGTTGAATGTTCAATGTTGAATGAGAGGGCCATCGCGCCTTACTTCTCCATTCAACACTCAGCATTGAACATTCAACATTCAACATTTCACTCGTCGTCCAATGTGAACCCGGTGACGCCAATCGGCACCGAACCTTCCGACGGCGTTCCCCGAACCCGGCTCGCCGCGATCTGAGCCTCCCCTTCCGCGGGGACCGAGTGCACGCGCGTCGTCATCTGCGCCCTCGCCGAGGCGAGATAAACCTTGATGCCTTTCTCTTTGTAGATCCGTTCGATCTCCGCTTCATCGGCGTCGATCACGATGTAGTCATTGATCCGGCTGGAGAAGATGGCGAACTTGCCGTTTGCCTGCTTGTCGATGCGCCACGCCATGAACGTAGATTAATCCAGAGCACGCAACAGCGCCGTGACGCGATCGCGTTGCGGCGACCACGCCTCCCACACGCCCGCGCTCCACTCGCGGACGGCGGCGATGTGATCGTCAGCCACGGCCACATCGAAGATGGTTTGGCGCCATGCAATCGCCGGCGGTTCCAGGTGAGGCCAGTCGGAGATCGCGGACGCAAGCGCCTGCAGGCGCGGTGCGACCGCCGTCGGAGCGACGCCGCGGTCGAGAATGAGACAGAGACCGGCCAGATGGATGTCGACCGACTTGTCAGGATGCCGTCCACCGGCGTGCTGCACCGCGTACGCGTCGACTGAGAGTTGGTGCACCTGCCCGAAGAGAATGGCGTTGCTGAACTCGCGGCCCGCAACCTCGGTGAAGACGCTCCAGCACTCCGCCGAGGCGTTGAAGTAGCCGGTGTAGGGGATCGCGTTGCCGGCCGGCATCACCAGCCCGCAGCCGGGACAGCGTGATTGCGCTGAATCCTTACTCATGGCCATTCCGTGCGTTGCGTCACCGATGCGCTCGCTGGGAGCAGCGATGATATGCCCTACAATTCGCGCCCATTCCGTTATTTGATGCGGCCAAGGTCCGGCCGTTGCCCACTTTTCCGAGAGACCCACAGGAGCTTCGTGCCGCCATGCCGACACTGAATCACGATTCGTCTGCCGTCGCCGTCAACCCGATCGATGAAGCCTCGAAGAAGCGAAGCCGGCGAATCATCAGCGTCTCGCTCGGCGCGACGCTCATCACGATGGTGGTGCTTTTCGCGGCCATGGCGCTCGCGCCGGTCGACGCCAACGCCGCAAACACCTGCACGTTGACCAGCACCTCGGCGACTACGCTCTGGTCAGATCCAACCAAATGGACCGGCTGCGGCGGAACGTATCCCGGCCAGGGCGCAGGCGACACCGCCATCGTCACGCTTGGCGGCGGCTACACGCTCAAGGTCGATGCCTTCAACAATCCCGTCATCCTGCAGATCAGCGGCAGTGCCAGCTCCATCCCCATCCAGGTGGCCAGCGGCGGGACGTTGACGCTGGAGACTTCCAGCACCGCGACGAGCAGCAACACCTTCACCGTCGACAGCGGCGGAACGATGGGAACGAATTCGGGGGCGAACATCGCCGGCTTTCAGGCCAACGTACACGTCAACGGAGGCACCTTCACCAGCGACGGGACGATCTCGCTCACGAGCGGGACGTTCACTCACAGCGGCGGAACCCTGAACGGCACCGGAATCATCAACATCACCAACTCCGGGATCTTCGACGGAGCCTTTGGTCCGATGTCGATCAGCAGCACCACCATCAACGACAGTGGATTCGTCAGCTACACCTCAACCACGAATCCGATCACGCTCAGCGGCGGCGCGAAGATCAACGTTACCGGCGCGGGGCAGTTCAGCATCGCCACAGACGCCGCGATCAACGGTACGGCCACGGAAACGATCAGCATCGCCAGCGGCGCTTCGATGCAGAAGACGTCCGGCACTGGCTTCAACGTCATCTCACCATTCGTGAAGAACGACGGCACCGTCACGGTGGCCGGCGCCGGCGCGGGTGGCGGCTTCGGATTCCAGGGAAGCGGAACGCACACGGGCTCATTCGTAACCGGATCAAGCTCGCAGACGATCGCCTTCGGTGGCAACAATACGTTCAACAGCCCCGCATCATTCAGCGGCGCGACGCCGGTCAAATTCGTCAACGGCACGCAGACCTTCAACGCCGCCGTGAGCGCAACCGGCGGCATCAAGTGGGCAGGTGGAACGATCGCCGGCACCGGACCGCTCAACGTCTCCGGAACCTCATCGCTCGACGGCAGCAACTCCGGCATGATCCTGACCGGCGTCATCAACAACACCGGCGCCATGACCTACGCGCCGACGGTGGTCACGAACCTGCTCACCATCAACGGCGCCACGGCCAAGCTGGAGACCACCAGCGGTTCCTTCACCATCGCCGGCGACTACGACATCCAGGCCGTCCCCTCCGGCGCCGGCACACTGCGAGTCACCGGCGGTACGGGACAAATCACGAAGAGCGCCGGCGCGACCGGCTCGTCGATCCTGGCCTACGTCGACAACGCCAGCGGCACGGTGACGAACAACGCCACGGGCGCGCTCAACTTCGCCGGCGGCGGCAAATCGACCGGCACGATGAGCGTCCCCACCGCCAGCAACACGATGAACTTCACCAGCGGGACGTTCGATGACAACGGCGCGTTCTCCGGCGCCGGCATCATCAACGTCGCTGGCGGAACGCTGAACATCAACACCGCCACGTCGTTCGGCAGCGGCACGCCCAACCTCAACATCAACGGCGGCACGCTCGGCGGCACCGGCACCGTTTCGATCCTCGGCGCATCGAACTGGTCCAGCGGAACGGTCACCGGCAGCAGTCCGTTCAACGTCTCGTCGACCGGCGTCCTGGCCATCACCGGCGCGCTCGGACCGATGACGCTGGACGGCCGCGTACTCAACGACAACAGTTCCGTTGCCTACAACTCCCCAACGAACAACCTGACCCTGAAGAACAGCGCCTCGATTCTCAACAGCGGCACCTTCGCCGCGATCGGCGGCGGCACGATCGACACGGACGGCTCGGCCGTGTTCATCACCAACAACGGTCAGTTCAACAAAACGAACAGCGGTCTGTTCATCGTCAAGCCGACGTTCAACAACAACGGAACCGGCGTCGCCGTCACCGGCGGCGTCCTCACACTCGACGGCGACGGCACCAGCACGGCGCCATTCACGATGTCGGCCGGCACCGAGGTGTGGTTCCCGACGCCGTTCGGAACGACGTACACGTGGGCGACCGGAACGAGCTTCAGCGGCGGCAAAGTTACGCTCGACGGCAACGGCGGCGTCGCCAACAGCGTCGCCATGACGCTCAGCAGCACCAACCTCGAGTTGAACGGCGGCACGTTCACCAACAACGCCACGTTCACGATCAGCTCACCGGCGAGCTTCAAGTGGACGGACGGAACGCTGGCCGGTGCCGGCCACACCGTCATCACCTCGGGCACGACCTTCGACATGCTGAGCGAGTTCGGCGCGCGATCGATGACGACGCACGCCATCGACAACGCCGGCAACGCCACCATGTCCGCGCTCACGCAGCCCATCAGTCTCAACAGCAGCTCGGTTTTCAACAATACCGGCACGCTGGACATCCAGAGCGACGGCTCCATGCTCACCGACGGCGTCGGCATCAACCTCTTCACCAACACTGGAACGGTGAAGAAGACCGTGGGCGGCTCGGGATTCCGTTTCGACGTCCAGTACACCCAGTCCGCCGGCACGACCGACGCGAATTCGGCGACGCCTGGGAGCACGATCATCTTCAACAACGGCGGAACGCTGAGCGGCGGTGCGCTGCAGGCGACGTCGTCGACCAACTTCGTCGACTTCTTCAACGGCACGTTCAACATTAACGGCGGCTCGTTGAATAACGGCCAGCCGGGCGCGCTGCGACTGACCGGCAGCGGCGCGGCCGTGTCGATCAACGTCGCCAAGTCGGCCACGAACTTCATTCAGAACTTCGGCACCTTGCAGGGATCGGCCAACCTGACCATTCCCAGCGGAGGCACCTACACCTGGAACGGCGGAACGATGAGCGGCACGGGCCAGTTCGTGATTGCCAGCGGCGGCAACCTTCTCGTCCCCGGTACCTCGTCCTCGGCGCTGACGCTCCTCTCGAAGACCATCAGCAACAGCGGCACGATCACCTATCACCCGCTGACCGGCGGGACGAGCAATCAACTCACGCTCTTTGGCAGCGCATCGATCGCCAACCAGAGCGGAGGCCTCGTCAGCATCACCGACAACTCCGCCTTCCTGCAGAGCGGCGGCGGCACGAGCATCGTCAACAGCGGCACGTTCCAGGCCTCCGGCAACTCCAGCGTTGCGCCAACGATCACGAACAATGCGACCGGTTTAATCAAATCGTTCGGCGGGACGCTGACGCTCATGGCCGGCACGAGCAGCGGCACGCTCGATGCCGTATCTCCCGGCGCGATCAACTTCAGCAGCGGTGCAACCTTCACCATCACCGGCGGAACCTGGGGCAACAGCGGCGGCGGGTTCTGGGTCACCGGCGGCAACGTCACCGTCAATGCGCCCTTCTCCCTTTCCGGCCTCGCGCTGAACTCCGGTCAGCTCGACGGTACCGGCACGATCGCGCTCATCGGCACGAACAACATCTGGGGCAGCGGCACGATGGCCGGCAGCGGCATTACCAACGTTACCGGCTCCGTCACTCTCAAGAACGGTTTCAATCCTGTTCTCGACACGCGCACGCTCAACAACAATGGCACGATCAACGATCAGGATACGAACACGCTGCTGCTGAAAAACGGCGCGGTGCTCAACAACAGCAGCCTCTTCGACATGCAAGGCGACGTCAACGTCACCTGCAACTGCGCTACGCCTCCTCTCTTCCACAACCTCGGCACCGGCACGATTCAGAAGTCGTCCGGCACCGGCACCGGCGTCGTCAGCGCGCCCTTCACAAACGACGGCAACGTCAACGTGAACTTCGGCCAGATCGCGTTCAGCTCCGGAAGCACTCATACCGGCGCCTTCAGCGCCGCGCTCAACGCGAATATCACCTTCGTCACGGGAAACAACTTCAGCGGCACGTCATCGCTCACCGGCGGCGGCGAGATCGCGTTCAACGGCGGCACGTCCACGATCGGCAGCGGCACCGTCACGCCGGGGACATTCACGGTCAACGGCGCCAACGTGACGCTGAACTCCGCGGCCACGATCGGCACGCTGAATGTTCACAACGCAGCAACCCTCGGCGGAAGCGGCCCGATCAACCTCACCGCGGCAAGCCCCGTCTCCGAATGGACCGGCGGCACGATCAATGGCAGCGGCACGCTCACCGTCAACGCGGGCGCAAACTTCCAACTGGACGGCATCACCGCGGCCATGACCCTCGATGGCCGTCCGATGGTCAACAACGGATTTCTCACCTACGTGTCGGCGGCGAACGGACTCATACTCGCCAACGGCGCCGTGATCACGAACGCGAGCGGCGGAACGCTTACGCTCAACGCCGGCCCGGGCATCGGCGTCAGCGGGATCAACAACGTCATCTCCAACGCCGGGATCCTGCAGCGCAGCACCGGCGGCACGATCGGCATCAGCCCCGCCGTCACCAACACCGGCACCATCAACGCGAGCCTCGGCACGCTCGCCTTCAACGGCGGGCTGACCCAGACCATTGGCTCGACCAATCTCCTCGGCGGCTCGATTTCGTCTCCGTCGACGATCGCCCTCTCCGGCGGAACGCTGACGGGCAACGGCACGGTCTCCGCCGCGGTCAACAATACCAACGGCATCGTCGCTCCCGGCAACGGCTCAACGGCCGGGACATTGACGATCACCGGCGCCTACTCGCAGGGCGCCAACGGCGGGATGAGCTTGAAGCTCGGCGGCACATCGAACTACGACATCGTCGACGCCTCAGCTTCGGGCGTCACGCTCGGCGGCACGCTCACCGTCTCGCTCTTCAACTCCTTCGTCCCCGCCGGCGGCAACGCCTTCGACGTCCTTCGCTTCTCGACGCGCAGCGGCGACTTCGCCAACTACTTCCTGCCGACCTTCGCCGGCGGCGGCAGCTTCCAGAATGCGTTCGTCTCCGGCACGCCGAATGTTTTGCGTCTCACCGCCGTCGTCACCGCGTCCGATCTGCAGATCACGCAAAGCGCTCCCGCCTCGGTGCAGCACAACCAGAACGGCACGTGGACGCTGACCATCACCAACGGTCCGACGCCGGTCACCAACGTCGTCGTCACCGACACCTTCGCGAACGCGACCTTCGTCACCGCGACGTCCATCGGAGTCTGCACGCCGTCCGGCTCGACCGTGACCTGCAACCTCGGCTCGCTCTCGGCGAATCAGCTGGTCAACATCAGCCTGCAGTTGAACGCCCCGAACCTGGTCACGATCTCGAACTCCGCCACGGTCACCGCAACGGAATTCGATCCGAACACCGCGAACAACAACACCGGCAACGCCTTCACGCCGGTCGTCCCGTCCGCCAATCTCTCGATCACCAACACTGCTTCCGGCAATCCCGTCAACGCAGGCAGCCCGTTGTCGTTCGCGATCGTCGTCAGCAACAGCGGGCCCGACGCCACCAGCGGCACGGTCAGCGTCACGAACACCTTCCCGTCCGGCGTGACGTCCTTCACTTCCTCCGGCGCCGGCTGGACGTGCGGAGCGCTCTCCGGAGGCACAGCCACCTGCACGACCGGAACATCGATCGCGAACGGCGGATCGGCTCCCACGCTCACGCTCTCGATGACCGCCCCTGGCAACGGTCCGGCCGTCGATTCCGCCACCGTCTCCGCCGCCACCGCCGATCCGAACAACGGCAACAACACCGCCTCGCAGACGGTCACCATCCTCGGGCAGGCCGATCTCGGAATCACAAAGACCGGCCCGGCCTCGTCAACCGCCGGCTCGACAATGGTCTACACGATCACGGTCACGAACAACGGCCCGTCCGACGCCACCGCCGTTACCGTTTCCGATCCCACTCCCGCCGGCGCCACCTTCGTTTCCAACAGCGGCGCCTGCACCACCACCTTCCCCTGCGCGCTCGGCACCATGACAGCCGGCCAGACCAAGACCATCAGCAGCACTTTCTCCACGCCGCCGGGATTCAGCGGCACCAGCCTCGCCAACACCGCCACGGTGTCGAGCGCCACCACTCCGGATCCGAGCTCCGCAAACAACAGCGCCACCGCCACCACGGCGTTCGGGGCATCGAGTGCCGACCTCGCCGTGACCAAGACCGGTCCTTCGTCAGCGACAAATGGCTCCTCGGTCGCGTACACGATCACGGTCACCAACAACGGTCCTTCCGCTGCGACCGGTGTCGTCCTCGCCGATCCGACCCCGGGCGGCCTCTCCTTCGTGACCGCCACGCCGAACTGCGTGACCGGTTTCCCGTGCACGCTCGGCAACCTCACCGCCGGCCAGAGCGTGACGATCACCGCGTCGTACACCGTCACCGCCACCTCCGGCACCGTCAGCAACACCGCTTTCGTGAGCGGATCGAGTTTCGATCCCATCTCCGCCAACGACAACTCCACCGCCAACACCACCATCGGCACAAGCTCGTGCGGCGCGCAGCCGCCCACGCTCACTGCGCCCGCGAGTGGCGCCATCATCACATCGCCGGTGACCTTCTCCTGGACCGCCGTCGCCGGCGCGACCGGCTACAAAGTCTTCGCCTCGATCGGCGGCGCGTCGACGCAGGAGATCGGCTCGACCAGCAGCACTTCCATCACCCTCCCCGTCGCCGGCGGCAGCGCGAGCTGGTTCGTCCAGGCGCTCGGCATCGCGAACTGCAACCAGCTCGTTTCCGCGACGCGCACCTTCACCGTCTGCAGCAGCGGAACGCCGGAACTGTCCGTGGTCGGAACCTCCAGCTCCGGCCAGACCTACACCGTGCAATGGACCGATATCAGCGGCGTGACCACCTACGAACTGCAGGAATCCGCCACCGAAACCTTCGACACTCCCACGTCGTTCCAGGTCAACGGCACCTCGCGCGCCTTCACCAAGTCCGCGTCCGTCCCGACCGCATTCTTCTACCGCGTCCGCGCCCTCTCCGCCTGCGGCCAGGGACCTGGTCCCTTCTCCGCATCGCAGCGCGTAGTCGTCGTCCCGGTCGCGCCGGTCAACGGCCAGAGTCCCAGCGCCACCGTCGACATCAACAACAAGCATGTCGTCGTTCAGACGGTCTTCATTCCTGGCCAGGGCACCGCGCTTCCCTTCACAGCATCGGCCGATGAACCGTGGCTGACCATCACCCCGTCCAGCGGCATCCTTCCCGCCGCCGGACTTACGCTCAGCGTCTCGGCCGATCCGGCTGATCTCCCGAACGGCACCTTCACCGCCACGATCATCCTCACCTTCCCCGGCTCGCCCGCGAAGATCGGCTCGCTCGACGCCAAGCCGCCGGTCAACGTCCCCATATCGATCAGCGTGGTGACGCCCGTTTCGCCGACGACGATCTCCACCCCTTCCGCCAACTCCCTGATCATCCCCTCGGTCGGCCACCTCGACGGCATCAACTCGCAGTGGCGCTCCGACGTCCGCATCACCAACACCGCGCCGCAGAAAATCAACTATCTCCTGCGATTCACGCCCGCCGGCGGCGACACCAACTCCGTCAAACAGACGCAGGTCTCGATCGCCGCGAACGACACCATGGCCCTCGACGACATCGTCAAGAACTGGTACGGCGTCGGCGCGCTCGGCGATGCCGCCAACGGCGTCCTCGAAGTCCGCCCGCTCAACACCAACGGCAAAGGCACGCCGCTGCCCGACGATGTGAACGTGTCCTTCGCGACGGTCGCCTCGAGCCGCACGTTCAACCAGTCCACCGGCGGCACGCTCGGCCAGTACATCCCGGCCATCCCCTTCGCCAGCTTCATCGGCAAAGCGACCGGCGACCCGCGCGCCGGCATCCTCAGCATCCAGCAGATCGCCCAATCCGCCGTCTACCGCACCAACCTCGGCATCGTCGAAGCGGCCGGCAAGGCGGCCTCCGTCCTCGTCAGCGTCTTCGACGCCGCCGGCAAGAACCTCCTCGACTTACCGCTCAACCTCAAAGCCGGCGAGCAGCAGCAGCTCAACTCCTTCCTCGCCGCGAAGAACATCACGCTCACCGACGGCCGCGTGGAAGTGAAAGTCACCGGCGGCGACGGAAAAGTCACCGCGTACGCCTCGGTCGTCGACAACAAGACCACCGATCCGCTCCTCGTCAGCGGCGTCCCGCTGGTGCAGACGGCCGCGCGCACGTTCGTACTTCCGGGCGTGGCCGACATCACCAACGACCTCGCGAACTGGCGCAGCGACGTGCGCATCTTCAACGCCGGCGTCGATCCGCAATACGTGACGATGACGCTCTACCCGCTCAACGACGCAACCGGTGCCACGCTCACCCGCTCGCTCACCGTCAACCCCGGCGAAGTCACCATCCTCGACAACATCGTGGCCTCGCGATTCGGCGCCACCAACCTGGGCGGCGCGATGCACGTCGATACGCTGACCGACTCGAACCTCGTCGTCACCGGCCGCACCTACAACCAGGTCGACGGCGGCGGCACCTACGGCCAGTTCATCGCTGCCGTCACACCGGCCGACGCCGTCGGCAAAGGCTCCCGCGTCCTCAATGTTCTGCAGGTCGAAGACTCCACCCGCTACCGCACCAACCTCGGCATCGCGGAAGTCAGCGGCAAGCCGGCCACCGTCGAAGTCTCCGTCTTCCTCCCCGACGCCAAGGTCGCGCCGAAGGTCACCATCCCCCTGGCCGCGAACGAATACCGCCAGTTCCGCGTCCTCCAGCAACTCGGCGTCGGCACCGCGTACAACGCCCGCATCGCCATCAAAGTGGTCGACGGCGACGGCCGCATCACCGCCTACGGCTCCGTCATCGACATGCAGACCCAGGACCCCACCTACGTACCCGCGCAGTAGTAAAAAAGGGGCGCTCCGGCGTCCCTTTTTTGCTGAAACTACTCATACGGCTGAGTTTACCGGCACCGATCTCGCAATATCCGAGGGTGGAGGTACAACCTATGGCAAGCAAGAAAATCCAGGCGGCACTGTTGAGCGTTTCGCTCCTTTTGCCTGCCGGAAGCGCGTTCGCGAGGACGCATCATCACTACCGCCACGTCCACCATCGCCACCACTACAGCCAGACGCGCGGTGCGATCATCGGCGCCGTGGCCGGAGCGGCCATCGACCACCATCAGCCAATCAAAGGCGCGTTGGTCGGAGCCGCGGTCGGCGAAGGCGTGCAGATCTTCCGCAATCACAAAGCGCATTGATTTTGAACCACAGAGGCACAGAGAAATCTCTCTGTGCCTCTGTGTCTCCGTGGTGAAAAGCCTTTATCGTTAGCGGCGTGCTGAGACTTCTACTTCTCCTGCTCTCGCTCACCGATCAACGCGCCATCCTCACCGAGTTCTCCGACTTCCTCGCGATCCCGAACCTCGCCTCGGATGCGCCGAACATCGCCCGCAACGCCGCCGCGATCCAGGCCATGTTCGAGAAGCGCGGCGTGAAGACGAAGCTCCTCACGCTCGACAACGCCCCACCAATCGTCATCGTCGATGTCCCGTCCCGAGGGGCGACACGCACCATCGCCTTCTACGCGCACTACGACGGCCAGCCGGTCGATCCGAAGCAGTGGCAAACGCCACCGTGGAGGCCGGTCATGCGCGACGCCGCCGGCAACGACGTCGACTGGCGCAACGCGACAACGCTCGATCCCGAATGGCGCCTCTACGCACGATCCTCCGGCGACGACAAAGCTCCCATCATCGCCATGGCCGCCGCGCTCGACGCGCTGCGCAAGTCCGGCCATGCGCCCAACGTCAATCTCCGCTTCGTCTTCGAAGGCGAAGAGGAAGCCGGCTCCCCTCACCTCGGCGACTACCTCGCGAAGTATCCGGACGTCCTCCGCCCCGACGCCTGGATTCTCTGCGATGGTCCCGTCCAACAAAGCCGCCGCATGCAACTCGTCTTCGGCGCGCGCGGCGTCGTCGACGCGGAGCTGACCGTCTACGGTCCGGCCAAAGGCCTGCACGACGGCCACTACGGCAACTGGGTCCCCAACCCGATCATCCGCCTCACGCACCTCATCGATTCGATGCGCGACGAGACCGGCCGCATTCTCATCGCGCACTTCTACGACGAAGTAAAACCCTCCTCGGCCGCCGAACACGACGCGATCGCCAAAATGCCGCCCGTCGAATCCGACCTCAAACGCGAATTCGGCATCGCATCAACCGAAAGCGAAAATCTCAATCAGTCGCTCCTGCTGCCCGCGCTGAACGTTCGCGGAATCCAGTCCGGCCACATCGGCGCACAGGCCTCGAACACGATCCAGACCGAGGCCACCGCGTCACTCGACTTCCGCGTCGTGCCGGCGGAGACGCCGGAGTCGATCAAGAAACTCGTCGAACAGCACATCGAGTCGCAGGGATACACGATCATCCGCACCACCCCCGACGCCGCCACCCGCCTCGCCCACCCCAAAATCGCCAAACTCACCTGGGGCGCCGGCTACCCACCCGCCCGCACCTCGCTCGACCTCCCGCTCTCCCAACAAATCGCCGCACTGATGACGACCGCCGGACACCCACCCGTCCGCGTCCCCACCCTCGGCGGCAGCATCCCGATGTACCTCTTCCAACAGCCATCCAACACGCCGGTCCTGATCCTACCGATCGCCAATCACGACGACAACCAGCACGCCGCAAACGAGAACATCCGCCTGCAGAATCTGTGGGATGGGATCGATGTGTATGTCGCGCTGTTTGAGGGGTTGAATTGACTCAAGGGATCGCCTTGCGATTAATAGTGTCGATCCGCAGATAACGCAGATTGACGCAGAAAACCGCGTCTGCGGACATCTGCGTAAATCTGCGGATCAAAACATCGTGTTCGGATTCGCCGACTCTTCCGGGACGCGTTGCAAAACGTCCCAGTGCTCTACGACCTTGCCGTGGTCATCGAGGCGGAAGATGTCGATGCCGGCCCAGTCGGTATCGCCGGGCCAGGTCTGGTGGCAGTGCAGCACCACGTAGTTGCCTTCGGCGATGACGCGTTTGAACTCGACGTGTTTGCCGGGGAACTCGGCGGCCATGCGCATGAAGTAGTCGATGAAGGCCTGCTTGCCGTCGCCGACGTCGGGGTTGTGCTGGATGTACGTGTCGCCGGTGTAGAGCGCGATGGCCTCGGCGGGGCGGCACTGGTTGAACATCAGATCGTAGAAAGCCGTCACGGTCTGCTTGTTCCGTTCGAGATCGGCTGGCATGAGTGTCAGTCTACCGAATCGCCGCGGCGACGGTAGACTCCTCGGACATGGTCAAACAGGTTGCGCTCTACGGAGCCGTGGGCGGAGTGCTCATCGCGTTGCTCAAGTTCATCGAGTACAAGTACTTCGTCCACGAATATTCATCGGAAATCTACGGCGGGCTGATCGCGGTCATCTTCACCGTCCTCGGCATCTACTTCGGACTGCGGTGGACGCGCGCGAAGGAAGTAGTGGTCATCCGCGAGGTGCCGGTGCGCATGGACGCCCCGTTCGTGATGAACGCTGACAAGTTGAAAGAAGTCGGCCTGACCGCGCGTGAACACGAGATCCTCGCGCTCATCGCGCAGGGACTGAGCAACCGCGAGATCGGCGAGAAGCTCTTCGTCTCCGAGAACACCGTGAAAACGCACTCCTCGCGTCTCTTCGAGAAGATGCAGGTCAATCGCCGCGTCCAGGCCGTGCAAAAAGCCAAAGATCTCGGGCTCATCCCCTGATTCATACTTTCGATTACCCCAAAATCACCCGAACGGGCGACTGCGCGACACCTCGCTTCGGCCGTACCTTGCGCCGCGAAAGGAAACACCAAATGAAAAGAATCGTCATCGTCTTCGGCCTCATCTCCGGCGTCATCTCCTCGGCCCTGATGTTTCTCACGCTCCCACTCATGAAGAATGGGACGATCAATTTCGATAACGGCGAGATCTTCGGCTACACCGCCATCTTCCTGTCATTCCTGCTGGTCTTCTTCGGCATCCGCTCGTACCGCGAAAACGCCGGCGGCACCATCACCTTCGGCCGCGGCTTCAGCGTCGGCATCCTCATCACGCTGATCTCGTGCGTCTTCTACGTCGCGTCGTGGGAGCTCATCTACTTCAAGTTGATGCCCGAATTCGCCCAGGGCCACATGGACAAGTGGGCCACCCACGAAATCGACACGATGCGCGCGAAGGGCGCCTCGGACTCTGCCATCGCCGAGAAGAAGGCGCAGATGGACAAGATGAAAGAGATGCTCAAAAACCCGATCATGAACTCCGCCATGACCTTCATCGAACCGTTCCCGGTCGGGCTGATCGTGACGCTGATCTCCGCCGCGATTCTGCGGAGACGAACGCCCGCGGCCGCACCAATCGTGGCGCAGGCCGTGTAAGGTCCGGCATGTAGAGAGGTATAGTTCCGGAGCTTCAGTCACAACCCATCGGCATCTCAAATTTGAAGGAGATCCATGCGCTCATCCTCGTGGTGTCTTGTGATTGCCTCGGTCGTCGCAGTCGCGTCCATCGGCGTTGCGACAAGTTCCCGTTCTGCCAATGCGCAGCAACCGCAGCCTCCCGACGTGCTGCGGCCACCGGTCAACTACAGTTGCGAGATCCCCTACGACGTCGTTCTGCCCGATCCCGGAGACTTCAATCGCCAGGCAAACTTCGACATTTACTCGTGGAACATCTTTCTCGCGCTGAACTGGCCGGCGTCCAACTCGACCAGCGGATCGGGACCGTGCAATCTGCAGAACGGCGCCGCGCGCGATTGCGGCAAGCCGCTTCCGTCCGGCGATTACGGCCCGACCGTTTGGGAAACGTACAAACCCGATTGGGCAGTCTTCCGCGGCGACTCGCACTCCGGTATCGAGCCGGCCGGGTGGAACTGCCCGCTCGATCCGCTGCCCGGCTGCGACTCGCTCGACGCGCATGACGCCGCCGAGGCCAGGATGCCGGTGCTGCGGATGATCATGAAGGATGCGAATACCGCGCAGGAGTTTCTGCAGGCCGGCACGTTCGCGCCGCTCATCGACCAGAACGGTTCCTTCGTGCGCTACGAATTGCGCATGAACGAAGACGAATTCAACTTCATCAACGCGAACAAGTTCTGGGACAGCCGCAACCTGAAAGCCGACGTCAACTTCCAGCCGGTCGGTTCGAATGATGACAAAACGATGGGCCCGATCGAAGTCAAAGCAGCGTGGAGAATTCTTCCGGCGCCGAGCCCGCGCTATCACACGCGTACCGTCGAAATCGCCTGGCCCAACAAAGAGAAGACCGGCAAGTTTCTTTGCAAGCAGTACACGATGGGACTGGTCGGGCTGCACATCGCTCACAAGACGAAGAATGCGCCGCAGTGGATCTGGTCGACTTTCGAGCAGGTGGACAACTACTCCGGCCCTACTCCTTCATTCAACAACCCCGCCTGCCCCGCCGCGCAATGTCCGCCGAACCTGCAACCAAAGGCTCCGAAAGGCGGATGGAGCGGCGATCCGCGCGTGAAACAGACCCCGCCGACGCAGATGGTGGTCGCCGACGATTCGGTCGCGAAGGTAAAGGCGACCGACATCAACGCGCAGGTGCAGCAGAAACTCGCGGCCATGGGATCGGTCTGGCAGTACTACCAGCTCGTCAGCACGCAGTGGCCATCCGTGCCCTACATCAAAGGCAAACCAGCGCAAGTGCTGAAGAAGGGAACGCTGATCAATCAGGGCGCCGGCCAGATTCCGCACGACCTCGCGAACGCGACCATGGAAACGTACCTGATGGGACCGAAGACGAACGACTCGAGCTGCATGTATTGCCACACGCTGGCGACCGATTCGTCGTTTACGTACAGCACCGATTTCAGCTACCTGCTCCAGGAGGCCTTCCCCGGCTCCGCTTCCAACAAGGTTGCGCTGAAGCGCCGCAGCGAGCTCACCCACGCCTTTGGCCGCAATACCGCCCTCGGCGGACAACCGACGAAATCCGTTCACTGAAGGAGAACATATGGCTGGATCATTCGCAGCGGACGTAGTGCCACTCTTTACGCAGCCCTCGATCAAACACATGGCGCGAATGGGCGTAAAACTCAATGACTTCGACTACATGTCCGACCCGGCAGGCGACGGCGACTATCCCGATCACGCCAACGCGCGCCATGTTTACGCGCGCCTCGACGGATCGGAACAGCCGCAGATGCCGCCAGGCGGTCCGTTCTGGGACGACGACATGCTGAAGACGCTCAGCGACTGGATGAACGTCGCCCCCACCTTCCAACCGTAATGCATCCGCGCATGCTCGCCTTGCGCGAGGTCAATGCGCGCATCAACGGCCTGCGGGACATCACTGTCTCGCAGGTCGTGCGGCGCGGCGGCGATGTCGACATCACATTCGAAGCCTCGCCGCCGTTCGTACTCCGTCTGCACGAAGTCCTCGCGCTGCGTGAACGCGGCGTCTGCCACGCCCCTCTCGTCTCCGGCTTCGTCTTTGTCCCGGTCACGCGTTACGGACGCGTCGCCGCCGCCCGCGCCGGCATCGACTCCGCAGACTGCGTCGAAGTCTGGATTGACGACGTCGTCCCGCACGAACGCGTCATCCACCGCCTCGCAGCGGTAGCGCTCGACGCAACGGTGATCGCGTCATAAGCGCATCGAAGCTCGTCCCACGTTGCAGTTGCTCTGCACACGTCCGACCGTTGCGGGTGCGGGCATCGCGAACCATGTGTTGTCGCCCTGATCGCGTCGGGCGGCCATGATGGCTTGCTTGATCGCGAAGAAGGCGGATGTCGACAAGACGAGCGGCGGCTCGCCGATGCCGCGCGACGACATGACCGCGGAATTGGTCTGGTTCGGATCGCCGCCTTTGGCGATGGTCACGCGCAGGTCGACCGGAATGGACTTCGAGCAGGGCGGTTTGTACTCCCAGGTGCCGTTCGAATAGAGGCGGCCGTCGGGTTCGTACATCATCTGCTCCGTCGTCATGAGTCCGAGTCCCTGCACGAACGCGCCTTCGACCTGACCGACGTCGAGGCAGGGATTGAGGCTGTGACCGATGTCGATGAGGATGTCGGAGCGGAGCACGGTCGTTTCGCCGGTGAGCACATCGATCTCGACTTCACTCGCGCCGGCGGCGTAGACGAAGTAGAGGAACGCGCGTCCGTACTGATTGTCGCCTTCGACGTCGCCGATCAGCGGCGTGTTGTAGAAACCGTCCACGGCGAGGTTCACGCGCGCCGCGTACGCGCCGCCGACGATCGACGGCCAGAGTTTCTTCCAATTCGTCCGCCACCCCTTGACCTTGTTCTCCTTGCAGTACTGCTCGAGCCGGGCGCGCAGCTCGAGACAGGCATTGCGCACTGCGCCGCCGAAGAGATCGGATCCTGACGACGCCGCGGTTGGCGTTGCATTCGGCATCGTGTCGGTCGACGTTTGGGCGACGCGGATGATGTTCATGTCGATGCCAAGGGTTTCCGCGGCGATCTGCATCATCTTCGTGTCGATGCCCTGGCCCGACTCCGCGCCGCCGTGCTGCAGCATCACGCTACCGTCGGTGGCGTAGGCGACGACGTAGGCGACGCCCTGATCGAGCAGGCGCGGTTGATAGCCGACGCCGTACTTGAGCGGGATCATCGTCAGACCGCGCTTGCGCCAGCGATTCTTCTTATTGAATTTATCGACGGCATCGCGGCGCTTCTCGAAGTCGGACGATTTCATCAGCCGCTTCCAGAGATCGCGGATGTTGCACTGATCGAGCTCCTGCGCGTACGGCGTCGATTGGAACTTCTTCCTCGTTCCATCCTGGTACATGTTCTTCCACCGCACATCCTCGGCGCGCATCCCGCACGCGTGCGCGATTTTCTCGATCGCCTCCTCGCAGATCAGCGTGGCCTGCACCACGCCAAAACTGCGGAACGCGGTATTGCTGGCGTTGTTCGTGCGCGTCACGTCTCCGCGGCTATGCCACGTCGGCACGAAGTACGCGCCGTCGGAATGCTGCTGCGAAAGATCCATGACCGGGAAGCTGAGGTCGTACGTCGATCCGCCGTTGGAGTAGAGCTGAACCTTGTAGCCTTTGATCTCGCCTTTCTTCGTGAACGTGGCGTGGAAGTGGCCCTGATACGGATGGCGCTTGCCGGTCACGTTCATGTCGGTATTGCGGTCGAGGATCAGACGAACGGGACGATTCAGAATCCACGCGGCGATGGCGGGCGCGGGATTGATCACCAGCGGGCGCGCCTGCTTGCCGCCGAATCCGCCGCCGAGCGGACGCTGAAAGACGGTGACGGCGCTGTTCTCGATCTCGAGCAGCTGCGCGACCGACGACTGCACCGACGATCCCTGCTGCGTTCCCGAGTAGATGGTCATGACGCCCTGCGCGTCCGGCAGCGCCAGCGCGCCCTGTGTCTCCATGTAGAAATGTTCCTGCGCCTCGTTGCCCATCTCCCCTTCGACGACTTCACATCCCTTCATCGGCCTGGACGGATTCTTCAACCACTTCTCGTCGCTTCCTTTGCGCGTGATGTACGGGATGTGCTCGTTGTTCGGCTGATCTGTGAAGAAATCTTTGTGCGCGACCGCTTCGTCGATGGTGAGCACCGGCTTCACCGGCTTGAAGTCGATCATCTCGGTCTGAATAAAGTACGCGGCGCGTTGCGCGGTCCAGCGATCCTTCGCCACGACCAGGCCGATCGGCTGGCCCCAGCAGATGATCTGTTGATTGACAGCGAAAACGACGTCGTCTCCGCCGAGCCCGAGGTAGGGATTCTTTTTGTTCGGGACATCGTCGGCGTCGATGTAGGCTACGACGCCGTCGAATTTTTCCTGCGCCGCTTTCAAAACCGCCTGCGCGTTTTTCTTGTAACGGAACGTGCCGCTGGCGATCTCGCTGATGACGAACGCAGAGTCGTAGCCGTGCGGCGGAAGCGGGATGTCCTGCGTGTATTTCTGTTCGCCGGCTGCCTGCACGAACGCGGTGGTCTTGAGGATCGGCTCCCCGACCGGCCGCTCCTGGTGATAGACGCTGACGGTCTGCGTGCCGCCGGAAAGCGGGCGCACGAACACTTCGCCGCCCGAGCGATTCTCAGGCTCGACCTCTTTCGGGAAGCGCTCGTTCGCGACGTGCAGGAAGAATTTGTAGAAGAGCGTTTCTGTGAGCGACTCGCGATAGCCGTCGGGCAGAAAGTTCGTGCCCGGCATCGGAATGATCACCTTCGCGGCTTCGTGGCCGAGGACGTCGAGCGCTTTCTGCAGCGTCGCGTCGTTCCACTTCGAGCCGGTGATCGCCTTCTCGGTTTTCGTCATGCGCGACGGAAGCGCCGCGAGGCCGCCGTAGAGAATCGTGGCGCTCTCGACGACACCTTTCCTGTCGAGCCGGACGACGAAGCCGGCGTTGACGATGGCGTGCGCGTTCTGATCGCGATACGCGATCTTGAACGTCTCGATCTCATCGCCCGCCTGCGAGTACGGAATGTGGAACGACTGGGCGATGGCGTCCGCGGGAAGCTTCGACACGGGCGGCAGATCGGCCATCGCGAAGCTCTTGCTCCCTCCGTCGTAATCGCGCGACGCGATCGTGATCGATGCGCCGAGCGTTTCGAGCACGAGGTAGACGTCCGACGGAAACGGCGAATCGGTCTCCGCCTGCGCCCGCGTCATCATCACGTTGCCGCCGATCGAACCGATGTTGCGCACCTGCAGATTGGCGACATCGAGCAAATGCGTGCGGAAGGCCGCGAAGCCGCGCGTCTTCTCCTTCGGCTTCTTCGCGATGACGCGCTGGAGCTCATCGATCACGTTCTGCAGCGACTCCGCGGCACCGACTTCGAGACCGCTGTCGGAATCGCGGAACCCGAGGAGGTTCGGGATGGCGTGGATGTCGATGAGAACGTGCGGGTCGGCCACGTCGGCTTTGTAAATACCGATCGACGTGTTGCCGACGACGAGCTTCACGTTTTTTGAGTTGCCGCCGTTTTCCGCTTTGATCTCTTGCGCCTCTTCAAGCGTCGCCGGACGAAACCACCGATATCCTCGGCCGCCACTTTCGAGCGACGACATCCTGTTCGCGTACTCGATCAGCTCCGGCGGAAACTCCAGCGCCGGACGCGGTCCCGGCAAGTGCTGCTCGATCGGCACGTCAGCGAAGCAGCGGTGATTCGTCGAATACGTGTTGTGCTTCTTGAAATCGACCGCGAAGCTCTTCATCCCCTCGAGGATCGGGCGGTAGCCGGTGCAGCGGCAGAGATGGCCGTCGAACAAATCTTCGATCTGCTGCTGCTCGGGCTTCGGATTGTTGCGCAGGAACGTGAACATGTTCATCACAAACCCGGGCGTGCAGAAGCCGCACTGCGATCCGTTGTTGGCCGCGATCGCGTACTGCACCGGATCAAGTTTCTCGCGCGTGCTTCCGATCCCTTCGGTGGTCGTGATCATCGCGCCGTCGAGCGAACAGAGCGGACGCAGACACGAATTGATCGCGGTCTCGACCACGCGCCGTTCCTCCGGCTCCCAACGCGAGAGCATGACCGTACACGCGCCGCAGCCACCCTCACCGCACGACAGTTTCGTGCCGGTAAGCCCGATGGCATCGCCGCGAAGCCAATCGATGAGCAGCGTGGTCGGATCGGGATCGCCGATCTCGACCCGGTTTCCATTGACGTAGAAGACGATCGCGTGCGATGTGCTCATGCGTTCTCCTTAGCTATTGATGACATTGAGAAAGAGGTCGTAGAACGCATCGGCGTCCGCGTCGAGCATCACGTTGATCGACGCACCATCCGGATCTTCGACCAGCTGTCCGGAGTGATCGGCTTCCTCATCCAGCTCCTGCACGACGCGCAGCTTGAGCGTCTTTCCGCTTGCGAGGGCGGGATCAGTGAGAACCGCCGCGGCGAGCGGATCCCAGAAAAAGAAACTGCCGCTCTGCACGAACGGGATATCGGCCGTGAGCGTCTGGTAGATGAACGTTGCCTGCGGCGTGGTGTGGCGCTGCTGGATGCGATCGTAGAACGGCAGGTTCAGCGGCACGTGATCGGAGGCGTCGAGCGGAATGAGCGTGACCGGCACGCCCGAGTCGAACATGTACTGCCCGCCCAGCGGATCGAGGAAGAAGTTCCACTCGGCCACCTGGTTCGTGTAGTCGGGATCGACGACGGCGACGTTGCCCGGAACGTAAACCGCGCCGCCCATCATGACGATGCGCTCGATCTTCGGCGCGACATCGGGATAGGTGTGTAGGAGGGTTCCGAGGTTTGTGCCGCCGCCGATGCCGAGGATGGTCATTGGCGTGGCAGAGACCATCAGCGTCGCGCGCAGAAAATCGACGGCACTCTCGCTCACCGGCCCGTTCGGATTCGCCGGAAGCGGCACGTTGTAGACGGCGTCGATCGGTCCGCGGATCGATGTCGGAAAGACGTTGCTGTAGCTGAGCGGCGCGCTGGTCCCCTTCGCCACCGGCACGTCCGGTTTGCCGGTGAGCTGCAGGAGATTGAGCGCGTTGCGCGTGCCCGGCGTGAGGTGACACGCGCCGACGCCGGTGACAGTGATGCCGCGCAGGTCGACGTCCGGATGCATCGAGAGATAGAGGATGGCCATCCAATCGTCGATGTCGACGTCGGTGTCGATGAGCACAGGGATTCGCGTCATGGGTCCGCCTTTCGCACGTTGTCCGGGATTCACGCCATCCTAAAGCGCGTTGCCTCGGCCCGCAAGAATGTTAGGATGCAAATCCACCCAAAAATTCAGAAGGAGCATCCCATGGACGTGATCCTTGTGCACGACGCCGCGATCGACGAGTACATTTCGCAGGTTCTCCTCACCACCATGCCCGGCATCAACCTCCTCGGCGCGATCATCGTCAACGCCGATTGCATCGACTCCGCGGCGATGCAGACCGCCTGGCAAGTCATGAGCTACATCGGCCGCACGGACATCCCGATGGGCCTGAGCAGCGCGCGCGGATGGAACCCGTTCCCATGGCAGTACCGCAGCGATTGCGTCCGCGAGTCAGCCATCAACTGCCTGAAACCGTTCCCGATCAATCCGGCCTGGCCGCCCTTCCCCGACGGCGACGCGCTCCTGCAGTCGCTGATGGAAAACGCCGCCGGCAACGTGACGCTGCTCGTGACCTGCCCCTTCACGCCGATCATGAATCTGCTCCAGAAGTCGCCTGCGCTGGCGTCAAAGATCGAACAGATCATCTGGATGGGCGGCGCGATCAACGTCCCCGGCAACCTCGATCCAACTACCGTCCCGACCCCGCCCTGGAACAACTGCGCCGAATGGAACGCCTTCTGGGACGCCGTCTCCGTCGACTGGGTCTTCAAGAACACGACCTGTCCCATCATCCAGTTCCCGCTGGACATGACCAACCGCGCCGCCATCACGACTAGTTTCATGAAGACGCTGGCCGTACAGGCAAGCAACGGCTCCCGCTACTCCGAGCTGGCCTTCGAGAGCTACATGCTGGTGAGCTACGAAACCTTCTACGACATGTGGGACGTCGTCACCACCTGCTGGCTCGCGAATCAGAAGTTCTTCGAACCACCAACGACGATGAAGCTCGCCATCGACACGACCCTGGGACCGAAGCAGGGCTGCATCAAGAAAGCGCCCCGCGGCCGCGAGGTGCAGGTCGTGTTGAATTTCTCAAAGAAGGGTCAGCAAGCGTTCTACGACTACGTGGCGAAGCAGTTCAATCGGTGAGTTCCACCGCTGAGAGGAATGGAGGACGAGCTCTTTGCTTCCCGCCCTCCATTCACTTACTTACGATTGCAGCCGATCACGAATCGTGTCGCCGTTGGCGTCGGGCTCGTCAATGATCTCGGCAATCCGCCGGATCGGAATGGCCCGGTTGAATTTCGGAAGTTCGTTCGACGGACATCCACTGACGTGGATGCCAAGCAGGTTGCCTTCGTCGCTCAGGAGCGGTGCTCCGGAGGCCGACTGCGCCGTCGAGGCGGTGTGAAGGACGCGCATCCCGTTAGGGTTGACCTTATGCACGAAGCCGGCGGACGTGAGCAGTGGACCTCGGTCGAGAAACTGAAGGATTCGGAATCCAAGGCCGGCGGTTAAAACCTCCGCCGCATCCGCGGTGGGGATCTTGAACCAACCTCTCTTCAACTTCCCAACCATATCGTCGCCAAGCGATTCTTTCAGCTTGACGATGGCGAAGTCGAGGTTGAAGAGTTCGCGCTGTGCGACCCCGTCCTTGATCGGCGGATCGATCAGCCAGTCATTTGTGTCCGGTTGATAGAGCGGCGACGAAATCGTTTCACCCGGCATCAGAGTGCTGCCGATCCTCGTTGTTTGCACTTCTGCGGTGATGCGCGGGAGACGGGTCGAATCAGTCAGTTTCCTGGTCGTCCTCTCGAAAAAGAGGTGCGAGGCCGTCAGCACGTATCCCGGTCCGACGAGAATGCCGGTTCCGAAATGCGTCGTGTCATCCAGGATGAAGCTGACGATCTGGTTCGTGGCGTTGACCAGATCAAGGAGGTGCTTCGGCACTGGCACGATGGGGCTGGAGCCGCCTGGAGCGGAACCGAACGTGGCGACTTCTTCGGCAAGATCAAACCGTGCCTTCGCGTCAAAGTCCCCATAGCCCGCGTCGAATTCGCGCAACTTCTCGTGAATGGAAGCGGAGAGATCCTTTAAGCTCTTATCGTTCGTTTCCGTCATGGTTTCCTCCCTCGCGGCCGAGATGCTCCCGGCTCACGCAGCGCTTGGGATTTGCCCAGCGCCGCTTGCGCTTTAGGAAGCACCGACGTCCTGGACGACGGCCTCCGGCGGGGCTCTCCAGGCTCGCGCGGCGCTTGAGTAAGGCCCGACGCAGCGCTTGCTTTTGGAAGCGCCAACGTCGTTGGTGTCTCAGTGGATTTTGGAGGCGAGACCATCGAAGCGACGCAGGGAACATGCAAGATCTCGCTGCTCACGATCTGTGGAAGAGGAAGCCGGCCCAGTTGATCAGGCTTGACATCAACGACGTTATAGAGCACTTCGAATTCGAGGTCGTAGTCTCCTTCGTGATTATTGCCGGCGAACGATCCGCTCAGGACGCTGTTGATGGAAGCGAGCGAGCCATTACCGAAGAGAATCTTGATCTCCGGGGAATCGTACCAATAGAACTTGAGGGCCGATGGCCCGGGCGCTTCGCCAGTGAAGGGCCTAGATTGCAATTGAAAGAACTCCGTCTCATCCGGGTAGGTCATTGTGATCACGATCTCCTGCGCATACGCTCGCTTATCGGAGTTTTGGCCATAGTCGAAGTCAATCAGTGCGATCGGCTCGCCGACAAACGAAGCCGACACCTCGCCTCCGTCGATCTGAACCCGAACGTAGTCGCCGTCGCCGGACAAAAAACCCTTCTTGAGAGCCGACCCGCCACCATCCGCAAAATGGCTCCATTGCGCCACATACTTCACGCCCGTAGAGGTCTTGGTGGGGAAATCCGTCGCAGCGCTGTCGTCGAACGTCAATTTATTTTCGAGCGGATGGGGAGAGATGAAAAGGTGTTCCCGCTGGAGAAAACAGAGTCCGGTCTTCGTATCCCTGATGTCGGGATGTTTGTAGTCGGCATCGCGATCATCAGCCACCTCCACCACCAGGTTCCGGTAGGGAAAGGTGAGAAAGGCAAGCTGCGCGTTGATTTGGTTGTTCGGAAAATCCGATTGTCGAACCCGTCTGGCTCCGGGCATCACCGCGTAGAGCGGCCCGTCAATGGGTTGCAGGTTCTCCGGATACTCCGGGGTTAAAACGGCATTTCCGGTGAAGGCTAACTTTAATATCTTAGGCATCAGGATGAACCTCCTTGTGAGAAGCGTTTCCGAGGAGAAGACAGAACGCGGCCCAACTCGTGTCGCCGCTCGTGATCGAACGAACGTGGAGTTGCGCCCAGCGCGTGGCGCGCGCCAGATCGGTGCCGTGAGCCAATGCATCGTGTAGTGACATGGAGAAGGCGGCCGCCGCATCGTCCGAGACGGGCCACAGGGTCCCGACGACCGCTCTCGCTCCTCCGTCGATGAACGCGCGACTAATGGTGAGCGTGCCGCGCACGCTGCCGGAGCTCTTGGCGGTGCTGCAGCCGGAAAGGACGACGAGCTTCAGCGGCAGCGGGCGGGCCAGCAGTTCATGAACGTAGATGCGAGAGTCGCCATCCCCCTCGGGCGCCAGAAGCAGGCTGGACATCTCGGGGGCGTAATCGTTCGAAACGGCGTGACCCCCGAATTGAAAAACAGTCGCGTTCCCAAGTTGCCGCGCCACGTTGCCCGCAGTCGCCGCATCGCCGAGAAGAACGGTCGGATGAGCGTAGCGCCGCGCGATGCCTGTCGCCTCCTTTCTCGATCGCGGAAGAAGAGGCAGATCGCGATACCGCGGGTCCCCCACGATGAGAATGGGGTCGGATGCCGACAAGGTCACGGACGGCTCTCCCAGCGATGCAAGACTTGGAGCGACGCTGATGGCGTAGTCATCGACGACCGCGCGGCCGCTGTCGCGGTTCAGAAGCGCCGCGAATGGAACACCGGCCAACGCCGGCGGCGGGACGATGACCAGATCGGATTCCGCCGGAACGCGGGAGATCCAACCGCGCATCAGGATGTCGTAGGAGCGCGCGAGTGCCTGGCGACTGGATGCGGCGGCGAGATCGGCAACGCTGCTGGCCGGCATTCTGAAGAACGCGATCGAATGATGCTCGATCAGCCAGACGATCACCGTGTGGCCCTGAATCTCGAACACTGCGACCGCGGTTGACGGCCGAATGGCGCTGATGACCTTCGACAAGTCGCGGTCTGCAGCCGCTTTTTGTCCGATCAGCCGCGCACGCTCGGCGTAGCCGAGAGCCTCCCGCGGCGCTTGCCGCGCGAGCAGCAGCCGTATCAGGTCTTCGTAGTTTGCGCGCGTATCGGTTGCGAATCCGTCGCGCATGGTCGCCGGCGCGGCGTTGTCGAGCGTCTGCTCGGTGATATCGATGGCGCGGCGATAGTCGGCTTCCGCGGCGAGAAGGTCACCGTCCTTTTCCGCGAGAAGCGCACGCTCGCGCAGTAACTGCGGAAGCCAGGCGCTATTTCCCGCCTGTTCGAAGAAATGGATCGCCGCCGTCACTTTCTGCGAGGAGGACACCGTCACCTGGCTCGCGCTCGCTGCAACCAGCGCACGCGAGCCCGGATCCGTCATCCGATTCGAATAGTCACTCGCCTGACGCGACTGCTCGCTGGCGTCCGAGAGCTTGCCGCGCCGCGACGAAATCGTCGACCTCCACATCGACGCCAGCGCCGCAATGTCGAAACGGCCACGCTTCGCCGCCTCGCGTTCGGATTCGGCTAGCACGAAATCGGCCGCGGTAAGCCATCCCGCCGAGGAGAGGCCCGTGCCTGCTTCGAAGAGCGCCAGCGCCAATTGTCTGTTGTCGCCGCTTTTACGCATCGCGTCGAGGCAGGCAAGCCGATGCGTCATGGCCACATCGCGGTCGCCCGCATATTGGCAGGCGTTAGCGAGCAGGAGTTCGGTCGAACTGAGACCCGGTGTATTGCGAGCGTCGATGAAGAGCTGGCGCGCGGCGGCATACTGCGCGATGCTCTCTTCGGGGCGAGCCTCGTGAAGCTTCACCAATCCCGCCTGCGACCGGCATCGCCCGAGCACAATCCGATAGTGGCGGCTTCCGGTTTCCGTGATGACCGCACCTGCGATGCGGCCTGCCTCTGCAAAACGGTTCTCGTACAGCAGACATGCGCTCAGTCGAACGCGTGCCGCAAGCGCGTAGGGGCTGCGAAACCTCTCGAGATCGGCGGCCGACTGCTCGAACGCATCGGCAGCGTTTGCGTACGCCTTGGCCTCAACGAGATCACGTCCATCGGCGTAGCGCGCGTGTGCCCGTGCCATCGCGCTACATCCTGGGCGATCGCGACAGGCAACATCGATTGCATCGAACGTATCCTTCGCGAATAAATCACCGTCTGTCGCAAGCGCCGAAGCGATGACGCGACCCAACCGCCGGAGGTTCTCGTCGGCAGGCGATCTGGCCCATCGCGGCAGCAACGTATCTTCGAGATAGGCGAATGCAGGGGCCGGAAACCGGTGGACGGCACGGGAGATGGCGGCGTCGTCGTGGTCGAGCCACTTCTGCAATTCCGGCTCGATGCTGCGCCATCCATCCAATTCGGTTCGCACTCGCAATGCAGCCCGGCGCTGCCCGGCCTCGGCACGCCAACTGGAATCGGATTCGATACCTAGAAAATCGCTCCACGCCTGTTGCGCCGCATCGATCGCGTGAAAACCCTCAATCGCCAGCGCACGGTTCCACGCTCCTTCAGGCGTGGGGCGAAGACGCCATGAGCGCTCTGCCGCGTCCAACGCTGCGGCATAGTCGGGAGGAAAATTACGGCTTTTGGCCCGGGCGTAATATGCCGCGCTCAGGTCGCTCAGCAGTAACGCATTCTGCGGTTGCGCTTCCGACGCTTGCTCGAGCGCGTCGACGGCACCGGCCGGCCTGCCATTCAGAAGCAGGACGAGACCGAGCGTGTGAGGATCGGCTCCGCCATCAAGCGCGGTGGCTGCCGCGGCGGGAAAGCCCACCGAGAAAGCGGAAGCTGTCCTGTTGATTGGCCGGTACGGCAATCCGCTCAAACGACCGTCGATGAGCCGGTAATGCAGCTTGGCGAAGCTGCGTGACAACGCTTCGATCGGAGTTGTCCGCCGACCGGTCGGGTACGTCACCAAAGTCGAAAGCATGGTTATGACGATCGCTGCAACGGCAGTGATACCCCTGCGACGGTCAGCAAAAAGTAAGACGGACGGCGTGACGTAATTCTCCCCGCGCTGCTGCCAGCGATGGCGCACCTGCGCGATCCAAAGGTTCAGCCGATGCGCTCTGTTCACGCGAACCCCGAAGCACCTGCCCGAAGTAAACTGATTGTGGAGAGGCGTCAGTCTAGCAATAACGCGGAGAAGCGTCCGCCGGCTCGCAAATGCCCGATGCTCGAATGGTGGGAAGGGCAGCGCCCGGGAGGGAGAAAACTACTCCACCGCCGTGAGCTGGTTGAACACCAACCGCCACCGCCCGTCCTCGTTGATCCAGACGTGGAGGCTGCGGAAGTCGTGGGCGACTTTGCGGCCGCTGTAGGTGCCGACGATGGTTACGCGCGAGAGGACCAGAGTCGTCTTTCCGTGCGTCTTCACCATGGGCGCTTCCTCGTGCGTGATCGAGTCGATGGACGAGGCGCCGGAGCGGATGTCGGCGATGCGGTCTGCTTTTGTTCGGAGCTGGCCGTGGCCGTTGACGAAGACGTAGTCGTCGGACCAGATCGCGTCGAGCGTGGCCAGGTCTTTCGACTTCAGCGCTTCACGGTATTGGCGGATGGCGGCGTGCACATCTGCCGGCGGCGCGGCGCTGATCGTGACGGCGACGGCGGAGAAAAGGAGAAGAGCGATCCATTTGCGCATAGGCGCGGTGTATCCAGAACATCAATGACGAGGCGGAGTCACGCGTATACGTAGCCGCGTTCGCGCAGGACGGCCAGGATCCGGCGGGCGTTTTCGTCTGCGGTGGCGGTTGTGGTGTGAAGGGTGATTTCCGGCATCAGCGGAGGCTCGTACGGATCGTCGATACCGGTGAATCCCTTGATGACGCCGCGGCGCGCCTGCGCGTACATACCCTTCACGTCACGCGTCTCGCAAACCTCAATCGGGGTGTCGACGAAAACTTCGATGAAGCGTTCCGCGCCGATCATGGAGCGCACCTGATCGCGAGTGACGCGATACGGACTCACCGCGGCGCAGACGGCCACTCCGCCGTGGCGCACGACCTCGGATGCCACGAAGCCGATGCGGAGGATGTTCGAATCGCGGTCCTCTTTCGAGAAGCCGAGCCCTTTGGAGAGATGTGTGCGAACTACGTCGCCGTCGAGCAGCGTCGATTGACGACCGTTCTCGAGTAGCAGCGCGACGAGCATCTCGGCGGTCGTCGACTTCCCCGCGCCGGAGAGACCGGTGAACCAGATGCATACGCCCTGGCGGTGCCGCGGCGGATGGCTGTCGGCGAGGATCGTCGCAACTTCAGGGCGCGTGAACCAGGGCGGCAGCGGTACGCCGGCGGCGAGGTACTCGTCGCGTACCTGCGTGCCGGAGATCGAGCGCGTGGCGGCTCCCGGTGGAACGCGCGATGCTTCCTCGTAGCGATCTTCGTTGACGAGGTAGACGAGTTCCTGGAACGGTACCATCCGCACGCCGATCTCATCGCCGTGCTGCGCCACGAGCTCCTGCGCGTCGTAGGGTCCGTAGAACGGTTGGCCGGAGGAATCGACGCCGGGGCTGGCGTGATCGCGTCCGACGATGAAGTGGCTTGCGCCGAAGTTGCGCCGAATGATCGCGTGCCACGCCGCTTCGCGCGGTCCGGCCATGCGCATGGCCAGTGGCAGCAACGATAGCAGCACGCGGTCGCGTGGGAAGTGATGCTCGGTCAGAGCCTTGTAGGTGCGGACGCGCGTGTAGTGATCGACGTCGCCCGGCTTGGTGAGGCCGACGACGGGATGAAGGAGCAGCGAGCCGCCGACGGCGTCGATCGCGCGCCTGGTCAGCTCCTCGTGCGCGCGATGCATCGGGTTGCGTGTCTGGAAGGCGACGACATTTTCGTGTCCGAGACGTTCGAGCGCCGCGCGCACCTCGGCCGGTGTCCGCCGCAGTTCGCGGAAATCGGGTGGCGTTGGGAGTGCGAGGACGCGCAGAGTTCCGGAGACGTTGAACTTGCCCCACCGCTGCATCTCCGCAACGAGCGGATGTCTGTGGTCCTTCGTGCCGGCGATGCGCGCGGCCGCTTCGCTCCGGTCCCATTGGTAGATCTCCTCGACCGTGAGGACGGCGAGGATCTCGTTCTTTGCGCTGCGGAGGACGATGTCGCTGTCCAGCGCGACCGGCGCGCCGGCGTCGACAGAAAGCGTGACAGGAATCGGCCAGAGCGTCCCGTCCGAGAGACGCATCTCTGCGAGCACGCGCTCGTAGTCGTCGGATCCGAGAAAGCGGTCAAGCGGCGAGAAAGCGCCGGTGGCGAGCAACTCGAGGTCGCATTGCTCGCGTGCGGAGAGTTGGATCGATGGGAGCGACGCCGCGTACGCGGCCAGCGCCGTGCGCTCTTCGCCGTGCACGAGTCGATCGATGAGTGCACCGCCGTATGGAGTCGTGAGCTTCATGCGGCGCAGTGTATCCAGAACATCGTGTTGCTCCGTGTAGTAGTCTCCGCCGTCCTCGGTGTTCGATTCCAAAACTTCAACCGCCGGTGAGTTGCCCCGCGCTCATCCCAAAACGAACCAACGCGACAGCGACGGAGTGCGCGCCAGCGTCGTGATCGGGCTGTGCTGTCTGCTGATCTACAACGCAAATCTCCGTGCGATCACCGCCGGTGATACCTACCCGGCGCGCTACCTCCCGTTTGCGATCCTGCAGTACCACACCATCTTTTTCGATCCGATCGAGAAGGTCGCGGCGCAGGGACGAGGCGATGGGGCGTTCTGGATCGTGCATCGGCCAGGCCGCCACACCTTCTCGCTTTACCCAATCGTCGTGCCGGTGTTGATCGCGCCGCTCTACATCCCGGCAGTGGCTTACCTGCATCTGCGAGGTTGGTCGGATGCTCGGTTGGATCGCATCGCAAGAGTCATGGAGAAGCTCTGCGCGTCGCTCATCGCCGCACTCTCCGCGTCGCTGCTCTTCCTGTTGCTGCGGCGACGGGCGAAGGCGTCGATCGCACTGCTTCTCACGCTGGCCTATGCGTTCGGCACGACCACGTGGGTGATTGGAAGCCAGGCGTTGTGGCAGCACGGGATGGCCGAGCTCATGGTGATCGGCGCGCTGCTTTTCCTCACCGCGCCGTGCACCGCTCCTCGCACGCTTGCGGCGGGACTGCTGTTCGGGCTCATCGCCGCCAACCGCCCGCCGGATGTCATCCTCGCGGCGGCGCTGGGGATCTGCGGACTCTATTGGGCAGGCCGGCGCCGGGCGGCGCTGCTCGCCGCGGCAGCAGCTCTGCCGATGCTGGTGGTGATGGTCTACAACGTCCGCGTGTCGGGAAATGTCGCGGGCGGGTATGGGCTGCTCGGACACGCGCAATTCTTCGCGCACCCGTTGTTTGAAGGCATCGCGGGAGTGCTGGTCAGCCCGACCCGAGGATTGCTGGTCTTCTCGCCGTTCCTGGTGTTTGTCGTTCTGGTCTGGCGATACGTTCCGCGCGATCGCGAAGAACGGAATCTCACCCTGGCCATTAGCGTCGCTGTAGTCCTCCACATTCTTCTCTATGCGAAGGCCGACTGGCGCGGCGGCCTCTCCTGGGGTCCGCGCTACATGACTGACCTCCTGCCGTTCCTCATGTGGATGCTCGTGCCGGTGGTTACGGCGCTGCGCGGCATTGGACGAGTGAGCTTCCTGATTGCCGTCGGCGTGTCCGTCGCCATCGAAGCCATTGGTGCCTTCGCGTACTCAGGCTCGATCGACGATCCGATCTATGCCAATGACCGAGGTTGGCAGTACCACGATCTGCGGGCGGCGTGGCACTGGCGGAACGCGCCCTTCATCGCGTCCTTCCGACATGGGCTGGCGCCCGCCGATTTGGCGGTCCCGGTGCGCGGGAGTTTTGATGGGATCGAGCGCAATGGCCGGGCGGCTTCCACGATCATCGCTGGGGAGGAAGCCTTCGCAGCCGGCTGGGCGCTGGCCGGCGACGCTACACCTGCGCAAGTGTCGGTCATGATCGACGGCCGGCAGAGCGTCACTGCCAGCACCTTCTTCGATCGCGCAGACGTCCGCCGCATGCTGCCGGAAGCCAGTCCGTCGGGGTGGCGAATTCCGCTTGACACGGCCGCCCTCGCTCCCGGCGAGCACCATCTGACGGCTTTCGTGTGGCCGTTCGCCGAGGGAGAGGGACAGTACCTCGACGAGCGCACGCTGACCGTACGGAAGGCAGCGCTTCCCAACCTCGCCGATTTCCGGCAAGCTGCGGCGCGGCTTCGCGCGCACCAGCAGGCGCCGGGTTACTGGCTCACCGCGTTCACCAGCGAGCCTCGGTTTCATGAGCCGCGTCAGGAGATGAACACGTTCTTGACCGCTCTCCTCGTCGATCTGCTAGACCCCATCGCGGCCAACGCTGGTCTCAACGACACTCTGCAACGTGCCCGGCTGCACCTCACGCGTCAGATTGAGTCCGGCGGTCTGGTGCGCTACCACGGTCTCCCCGACGCTCCCGGCATCGGCACCCTCGGCTGCGTCATCACGCCCGACACGGACGACACGGCGCTGGTTTGGCGCATCGCACCCGCGTCCGATCGCAGCCGGCTGACCGCTGCCCTGGCCACGATTGATCGATACCGGACTCGCGAAGGTCTGTACCGCTCGTGGCTCGCGCCGAGAGAAAACTATCAGTGTCTCGATCCGGGCAGCGATCCAAACCCGACCGACATCGCCATTCAGATGCACGTGATCATGCTGCTATCCCAGGTCCGTCCACCCGCCGGCCGTGCCCTTTGCGATGCGCTTCGTCCACTGATTAATGATGATCGCGTATGGGTCTACTACCGGAAAACGCCGCTGATCCCAATCCTGCGCCTCCCCGATCTGCGTCGCGCCGGCTGCGAGCTGACGCTGCCGGAGTCGCGAATGCAAACAGCCATTCCGGAGCAGCAGATCTGGGTGTCCGTGGCGAAGCTGCTCGGAAACTCATCACCCGACCCAGAACTGATCCGCACAGTGCTGCGCGAACTGGCCCGGAACGACTTCGCTCTCATCCGAATGAATCCGCCGCTCCTCTACCATAACGACCTCACCGCGTCGGTCGCGCGATACTACTGGTCTGAGGATGCGGGCTACGCGCTTTGGCTCAGACTTTATGAGGAATACGAACACTCCCCGAATGCCACTCCCCACGGTTAAGACTTCCGCTCTTCGCTACTTTTCCTGCCTGCGCCCGCAGGACATCCTCGTTCTCCAGGGCTCGCCGCTGCTGGGCGCGGTCTTCGCGATCCACCACGCGGGAGCGTTCGAGCTGACTTCGCTGGCGACTCTCATCGCCGCCAACATCTTGCTGGTGACGCACATCTTCATGCTGAATGACTGGTCCGGTCTGACGATGGATCTGGCCGACCCGAACAAAGCCGACCGTGTATTTACGGCCAGAGGTGTCGGACGCGCCGAGATGGCCGGCCTGACGGCGGCACTGCTCGTTCTGAGTCTCATCCTCTTCACGCACCTCGGTCCGGTAACGCTCGGCCTGGCGCTGGCAGTTGCCATCCTGAGCGCTCTCTACTCGCTCCCCCACTTCGACTGGAAAAGCAAACCGCTCCTGAATTCGATAAACCATCTGGCCGGAGGTACGCTTCACTTCCTCCTCGGCTACTCGCTCGGACACGTCATCGACCGCCGCGGACTCACCATCGCTACATTCTTCGGCCTGATCTTCGCGGCCGGTCACTTGACCCAGGAGATCCGCGACCATGAGGGCGACGCAGTAAACGGCATCCGGACGAACGCCGTGATCTTCGGCCCGCGTCGCACGTTCGCGGCGAGCCTGGTCCTTTTCACAGCGGCCCAGATCCTCCTGTCCCTGTTGGCGCTCAACGGCGTTCTTCCGCGCCCGCTCGCTGCTGTGGTCGCGCTGTTTGCCGTTCAACTTTTCTGGTCCGCAGAGGCTCTCAAACAAGGGCTGACCTTCGCCAGCGTCTCCCGTCTCCAGGAACGTTACCGCGCGCTCTACGCCGTGATTGGAGTGGCAATGGTGATCGCACTGCGGATGTGAGCGTCACACGAGCGCGGCACTCATAGCGCGCACGCGCAGGATGTGAGCGCCGCCGCCGGTATTGTCTGCAGCCCGCACCAGTAGCCTCGCCATTTCGCTAACGCATCGGCGGAGGCTTTCGAAGCGCCGGACGAGTAGTAATCGAAGTATTTCGTTCGGATCGCCGCGTCGCTGCCGATTGCCCTCTCAATCTCGGACAGTGTGGCGGCCGTGTAGGCCCGTTTCGCATACGCCTCATCGAACGAATACTCGCGCGACCACGGCAGCGCAACATTCGGCAGGTGGTAGGCGGTGTAGCCGGTGATCGCGCCGGCACGGGTCACGTCGACGATCTCGAACGCCGGATTGTTTCCGAAGACCGGCGTCA
>JAFAOU010000232.1 GCA_019247495.1 Acidobacteriota bacterium | reverse complement strand
ATCAAATTCATGAACTCGCCGAACAGATGGAAGGAGTCATGCGGCCCCGGCGCGGCCTCGGGGTGATATTGCACGGCCAGCACCGGCTCGCTCTTGTGCCGGAAACCTTCCAGCGTCTGGTCGTTGAGATTGATGTGCGTGTGTTCGATTTCGTTCGCGTTCAGCGAGTCGGGATCGACCGCGAAACCGTGATTCTGCGCCGTGATCTCGACGCGTCCGGTGCGCAGATCCTTGACCGGATGATTGCCGCCGCGATGTCCAAACTTCAGCTTGTAGGTGTGGCCGCCGAGCGCGAGTCCGAGAAGTTGGTGGCCTAAGCAGATGCCGAAGATCGGGACCTTGCCGATGAGATGGCGGATGTTCTCCTGCGCGTACGTCACCGGCTCGGGATCGCCCGGTCCATTCGAAAGCATCACGCCATCGAAATTCTGCGCGAGGATTTCGTCCGCGTGCGTGGTGGCGGGATAGACGGTGACGTCGCAACCTTCCTGCGAAAGATGGCGGAGGATGTCTCGCTTGACGCCGAAATCGTAGAGCGCGATGCGTTTCGTCGGTTTCGCGGGCGGCTCGTCGAACGTGTACGGGCGCAACGCCGTCACGCGCTGCACGAGATCGAGTCCGCTCATCGACGGCGCGCGGCGGATTTCGTCGACGATCGATTCGACGCTGCGTTCGTTCTCACTCGTGATCATGCCGCGCATCGCACCTTGGTTGCGGATGCGGCGTGTCAGCGCACGTGTGTCGATGCCCTGAATC
Source organism: Acidobacteriota bacterium (assembly GCA_019247495.1). Classification (GTDB taxonomy): domain Bacteria; phylum Acidobacteriota; class Thermoanaerobaculia; order Gp7-AA8; family Gp7-AA8; genus JADGNZ01. The sequence goes on along the minus strand of JAFAOU010000232.1, from coordinate 36,909 downwards.
GCCGAGATGCCGTTGCGCGCGAAATAGTCGGCCAGCGGCATCTCCGACAGCGCGTTCGACGGCTCGGCGATCGCGTCACGAACGACGAACCCCGCTACTTGCGCCTGCTCGTGCTGCGCGACCGCCGCTTCGATCCCGTAGTTTCCGATGTGCGGATACGTCATCACCACGATCTGAAATCGATACGAAGGATCGGTGGCGATCTCCTGATATCCGGTCAGCGAGGTATTGAAAACGACTTCGCCGATGGAGTTGGCAGTGGCGCCGAACGCCTCGCCGTCGTACACGGTTCCATCTTCGAGAATGAGGCGCGCGGACATTGGGCGCGGATTATACGGTGCAGTCTCGTAGCGCCGTCGGCTCGACGGCTGTAGCGCCAGCGGCTCGCTGGCAGCTGTGACTAAGCGCCGCCGAGCCGGCGGCGGTCCAGCCGTCGAGCCGACGGCGCTACGACGTTACTCGTGCCGCAGCGCTTCGACCGGATTCAACCTCGCTGCCCGTAGCGACGGCAGGATCGTCGCGCCGAACGAGACCGCCAGCGAGAACGTGCCGATGATCGTCAGATCGATCGGCCGCGTCACGAACGGGATTGACGAAACAAAGTAGACCTGCGCAATCTCCGGGGGGAACGACACGAGGTGGTAGCGCGTGATCACCCAGCAGATCACCACGCCGAGGAGCATGCCGGTGGCGGTGCCGAGGAGACCGACCATCGTGCCGTACCAGACGAAGATCCGGCTGACGGTGCCCGACTCCGCGCCCATCGACGCCAGGATTCCGATCTCCTTCCGCTTCTCGTGCACGGTCATGATCAGCGTCGACACGATGTTGAACGTCGACACGAACACGATCAGGCCGATCACGATGAACAGCACGAGTTGCTGGATCTTCAGCATCGAAAAAAGCTGCCGGTTCATGTCGCGCCAGTCACTGACGGCGTAGCGATGCTGCGTGCGCGCGTCGATGGCCTTCGAGACCGCGTCGAGATCGGCGCCTGGGACGAGTTTCACCTCGAGCAGATTCGCCGCGCCCGGCGCGTTGAGCAGCGATTCCGCTTCGTGCAGATCGATGAAGAGCCAGCGGGCATCGAATTCGTAAAAGCCGGTGTCGAAGACGTTCGTGACGACGAACGACGCGCTGCGCGGCAGAAAACTGCCGTTGTCCTCGACTGGAACGGTGATGCTGATCGACTGCCCCGCGGTCACGCCGAGTTTTGTGGCTAGGTAGCGTCCAACCGCGACGCCGCGCTCCCCTTCCCGCGTGTTGAACGCGCGCCGCGGCCCGACGATCTTCGCCAGCATCTGCGATTCCGCCGCCCGCGCCGGCTCGATTCCTTTGAGCATCGTCTCGGTGCCGGTCGAGCTTCGCTCCGTCGTCACCAGCGCGCTCTTGAACAACACCGGCGCGGCCTCGGCCACCCCCGGCGTCCCGCGCACGGCGGCGACGAGCCGCTCCGTGTCTTCGATCGGTCCGCCGACGGAGTAGACAAAGATCTCCGCGTTGCCACCGAGAAGTTTTCGCTGCAGGTCGCCGCGATACCCGGTCATCAGCGCCATCGAGATCACCAGCGCCATGACGCCGATGACCAATCCGAGAACGGACACGAATCCGACAGCGGAAACAAGCCGATCGGTCGGACGCCGCAGATACCGCCAGGCGATCTGCCGGGAGAGGTTCATTCGGCGCGTAGTGTAGTGGCTGTCAGGATGACGCGATCTACCGATCCACGACTCCCGCCCGGGCCACCGAGGCTGGTTGTAACTCCTCCCCCACCCTGCTCACGACGACGACATTCTTGCCGAGCGATTTAGCGCGGTACATGGCAGCGTCGGCGCGGCGGAGGAGATCACTTTTCTCCTGATCGATCGACTCGTTCGAATCGGTGACCGCCAGATGTTGAGCGATGCCGAGGGAGGCGGAGAGGAGGCCGGCAAGGTGGAGCGGCGGCATGCTGAAACCCCACTCGCGCGCCAGGAACTCCGTCTCCTCGATGGTGCGTCGGATGTCCTCGCAAACGGCGATGCCATCGTCCAGCTTCGTGTTCGGAAGAACGATTACGAATTCATCGCCGCCGTAGCGCGCCACGGTGGCGTCGCCCTGCTGGACGATCCGTTTCAGGAGGAAGCCGATCTCGCGCAGCACCTGGCTGCCGGCGAGGTGCCCGTGACCGTCGTTGATCGCTTTGAAGCGATCGAGGTCCATGAAGATCAGCACCGCTTCGTTGCCGCTCTTGCGCGCGTCCGACAGCGTCTCGGTGAGGCGAACGTTGAACCAGCGATCGTTGTAAAGACCGGTCAGGTCGTCCTTCTTCGCCAGCTCATGCGCGCGCTTGGCGTCGAGCGCGTTCTGCAGCGTGAAGGAGGTGTAGCCGGCGAAGATCTCGAGCAGCGTTTTGTCGCGCTCCGTGAAGATGTTGCCGTCGAGGCGGTTGATCAGCTCGAGCACGCCGCAGACGGTCTTGCCGATGTAGATGGGCACGCAGACGACTGAGTGCGTCTTGTGACCGAGCTGCTCGTCGAACTCGGCGTAGAAGAAGTCGTCCTCCTTCACGTCCGCGGAAACGTAGGGCGTGCCGGTCTGGTAGACCTGCCCCACGATCCCGAACTTCGCGGAGAGCCGCTGGCCGATGAGGTTGCGGCTGGCGTGACCGAAGGTGGCGATGAAGACCAGCTCGTTGTCGCGCCGCGTCGCCACTTTGCGGAAAGGATCGTCGAGGAGGATGGATCCCGATTCCGACGGCACGAACTCGTTGGCCTTCTGCAGGATCTGCCGGAGGATGAGATCGAGATCGATGTCGCTCTTGAGTGAGAGGCCCGCTTTCTGGCGCTCCAGAAAGCGTTCCAGCTGCGGGATTTCGAGCGCGTGGAATTGGATCATCAGGATGTTCGCGAAGAGGCGATTATACGGGTTGACTCTCTTCGGCAGCGAACGCTTCCACTTCGAATGAGATCGCGCGGTAGGCGTCATCGTGCGGCATCCCGCGGCGCCGGTTCCGCAGGTACTCGGCGGCGTAACGCCAGAGGAATCGAAGAACTCCCAGCTCGCCTGCCTGGCGGACGTGCACCAGCTCATGCCGCAGAAGCGCATCGCTGGCGTGTCCCTCCGCGATGTAGACGCGGCGCCCGAGCGTGATGGCGATGGTGCGGCGTTGCAGAAAGGGGCGCAGCCACCACGGATATCCGACGCGAACGATCGCTTCGCCAGACCTCATTTACAATCCGCCGCCATGCGCAAATTGATGATCGCCGTTTTCGCCTTCGCCGCCACTTCCGCTTTCGCCCAGCAGGATTACAGCAAGATCGAGATCAAGGTGCAGAAGGTCGCCGGTACCGTGTACATGCTCACAGGCGCCGGCGGCAACATCGGCGTGTCGTCGGGCGACGACGGCATCGTCATCGTCGACGACCAGTTCGCGCCGCTCGCACCCAAGATTCGCGAAGCGTTGCACGGCATCACGGCGAAACCGATCAAGTTCATCCTCAACACGCACTACCACGGCGATCACACGGGCGGCAACGCGATCTTCGGCAAAGATGCTCCGATCATCGCTCACGAAAACGTCCGCACGCGCCTCGCCGCCGGTTCCAAAAACATCGGCGGCTCCACTCCGCCCGCGCCGAAAGATGCGCTGCCGGTGATCACGTTCAACGACCGCGCCACGATTCACGTGAATGGCGAAGACGTCCGCGCCGTCCACTTCCCTCACGGCCACACCGACGGCGACTCGATCATCTTCTTCACGCAGTCCAACGTGGTTCACATGGGCGACGACTTCTTCAACGGCATGTACCCGTTCGTCGACACCGACAACGGCGGCAGCGTGAAGGGGATGCTCGCAGCCATCGACAAGGTCCTGTCAACGATGCCCGACGACGCGAAAGTGATCCCCGGTCACGGCCCGCTCTCCGACAAAGCCGGCCTGCGCGCATTCGCCGAGGTTCTCCGCGGCACTTCGAAAGCCGTCGCCGAAGCGCTCGCGGCCGGCAAGACCCTCGATCAGATGAAAGCCGACAAGATCCTCGCGCCGTGGGATTCCTGGGGCAAGGGGTTCATCAAGACCGACGCCTGGCTCGCGACATTGGTGAGCGAAGCGAAGAAATAGGTTTTCTCCGCGCCCCCGCGCCTCCGCGTGAAAGCTTTACGCGAGGTCGCGCGTCCGATGCACAACGGCCGCTGCGACAACAAACGCGATCGCAATCGCCACGTACATCGCCGTCACGCCAATGGACGGCGTGCCGTAGAAGCCGGCAAAGTCGAGCGACTTCGTCTTCCCGTGGTCGTTCACGACGACGTACCACAACGTCAGGAAGAGGACGATGAACGTCTTCGGGTTGCCGCTGATCACGCCGAGTGATGTCGCGGCGGCGGCGATGAGCAGGATGCCGGTGATGACGGCGATCGGGTTGCGGACGATGGGCACGATCAGAAGCATCGCCGCGACGATGGACGACGAGGCGAATTTCCAGAGGACGATGTTCTCGCGGAGGCGCGGAGACGCGGAGATGAGAGGCGTGGTCCCGGCGCGCCGGTCGCGGGAGGCGATGTCGGCGATGAAGATCGCGGCGATGGCGAACGTGACCGGCAGCGACTTCGCGCTGGCTAGCGCGGCGATGGTGATGCCGATCAGGGCGATGCCGGCGAACGGCGTGATCGCGAAGGTGATCATCGCGTCGGTCAGTGCCGCTCGGCGGACAGGAATCGCGGCAAACACGCGGGCGAACGGTTTGGCGAGCGCGTTGAAGCTGCGCATCCAGCCGCGCCTTCCCTTCGCGCCGGCGGCGCGGATGCACGCGGGATCGAAGCGGTGGAAAAAGACGCGCGCCAGCAAGAGCATCGGAATCGGCGTGATCGTCGAGACCAGGCGCGTCGCCCACGCGTCGCCGGCCAGATTGAGTCCGGCGATCGTGATCGGCGCTTTGGCCGGGTTGAAGTCCGACGCTCCGATCGACATCGCCTGCGTGTGAAACGTTTTCTGCGTCTGCTCCATCAGGTAGCCGAACGCGCTGAAATCGAGGTACCGGCCCAGGCCCGTGCCGCCCCGCTCCATCATGCTGACTATGATGCCCAGCGACGCCGCGTAAACGAAAAAGTAGAAGACATCACCGAAGCGGCCGGACAGCCACGGGATCGATTCGAAGACGATCGCGGCGACGGAGATGAAGACGATCGTCGACGGCGTCACGATCGCGTACTGCTTCATGAAAATCAGCGGCTCCAGCGGCGCCTCGCCGCGCACGAGCAGCATGGCCATCGACGCGGCCATGTAGCCCGCGATGAACGTCGTCAGGAAGACGACGTTGCCGAGGAACTTGCCGGCGATGTACTCGCCGCTGCGCATCGTCGTCGAGGCGATGACGTAGCCGCAGCGCGAGTTCACGTCGCGGCGGACGGCATTCGAAACGACGTAGAAGCCGAAGAGTCCGATGAAGATCGAAGCGAGCATCGAAGTGCCCATGCCGATCGCGGCGGAGTTGTACAGCACGCGCGCACCGTTGATCTGCATCAGCGTCCGCCCGGTGGTGGCGTCGGGCACCCAGACGTACGCGAAGCCGCTCAGCAGCAGGAAGACGATCACCGTCGACAGTCGACGAAAGCGAATCAGAAAGTCCGCGCGAACGATCGCAGCGATTCGTTGGATCACGCCGCGGCCTTCGTGCTCATCGTGTACAGAAATGCATCCTCGAGAGTCGGCTCCGCCGCCGTCGCGCCGCGCGGAACATCACTGCTCACGATCCGAACGTGAACGCCATCCGACTTGCGGACCGCGCTGGAGACGCGCGCTGTGCGGCGCAGGTCATCGAACCGTTCCGACGCCACCACCAGCTCCCACACGCTTCCCTCGGCGCTACGCATCAGCTCTTCCGGCGTGGCGCAGGCGATGATCGAGCCGGCGTTCATGATGGCGATGTGCGTCGCCACCGATTCGACGTCGGAGACGATGTGCGTGGAGAGGATGACCAGCTTCCCCAGGCCCACATCCGCAAGCACATTGCGAAAGCGCACGCGTTCCTCGGGATCGAGTCCCGCGGTCGGCTCGTCGACGATGACCAGATCGGGATCGTTGATCAGCGCCTGCGCGATGCCGAGGCGCTGCTTCATGCCGCCGGAGAACCCGCCGACAGCGCGTTTGGCGACGTTGTGCAGGTTCACCATTTCCAGCATCTGGTTGATGCGTGCGCGGCTGTGCACGCCCTTAAGCGCGGCGAAATAGCTGAGGAACTCGATCGCGGTGAGGTTGTCGTAGACGCCAAAGTCCTGCGGGAGATATCCGAGCTTTTTGCGAATCGCGTCGGGTTGGCGAACAGCATCGATGTCCTGAAAGCGGATCGAGCCCGAGGTCGGCCGCGTGATCGTAGCGATCATCTGCATCAGCGTGGTCTTGCCGGCGCCGTTCGGGCCGAGGAGTCCGAGGACGCCGCCGCCGATGGAGAGGGAGAGATCGCGGACACCGTAGTTGCCGCCGCGAAACTTTTTACTGACGCCGTCGAGCTGAAGCATGCGCAGGTATACGCTGGCGGGGGTCGGCGGTTATCACCACAGAGACACAGAGATCACAGAGGTTCTCTCTATGATTCGGTGGTTAGACCGCGGTTCGCAATTCGCTGATGCGCGAGCGCAGCTGCTCGGTGACCGCGAGGCCGCGCAGCAGCGACGCGGTCTTCTCGAACTCGGTCACCATCGCGTCGACGGCCTGCTCGCCGTCGCCGCTCATGATGCCGTCGAGCGCGCGCAGGAAGTGCTTCTCGATCGTTTTGTGCGCAGAGTTACCGATGTACTCCTCGGCGATGGTGCGAATGCGCGCGGCCAGGTCGACTAGCTCGCCGCTCTCCTCGTCTCGAACGAATTCAGACTTTTTTTTTAAGGCCACCAGCTCCCCGGTGATCATTCCGTAGAGGATCTTGGCAACCTCGAACGAGGAGATGTTGAGCACCTTGCCGATGTCGGCGATCGAGCGATGGCCGTCGATGCGCGTGACCAGCAGCCACTCCTGCGGATTCAGCGTGATCTGCTCGTGACGCGACTCGCGCACCTGCAGTTCGGGGATGTAATCGACGGACGGGACCTTCTTCGACAACACGCGCCACTCGTCGAGGCGGCGGGCGGCTTCCATCAGCAGGTTCGTGTTCGACTTGGTGATGGTCTGCCGGTCGGGCTCTTCGCCGGGACCGAATTGAAAGTCTCCCTGATTCCAGATGGCGAGCGCGTAGATCGCTTCCTCGCCGACCAATTCACCGACCGTTGCATGCACCATCTGTCCGTTTTTCAGGTAGATGTAGCCGCGGTCGTGATCTCGGGAGAGAGTGAACTTGCCCGTCTTTCCGGATACGCTGACCAACTGGATGATGTCGGGCAGCGGTAGCTCTTTGAGCGATCCCTGGAAGGCCATTTCGATTGTTTTCGGTGCGATGGAAGCTTGCTTCGAAGCGTAACCCACGGTGAAGGTGAGGTCAAGGAATCGTGACGGCGGTGTGATTTTCAATCGCGCTCAGAGCCCAAACACCGAACGCAATCCCGAGCACGAGACCCGTTTCGATGCGTAGCGCATTCGTGCTGACGCGCAGTTTTACGAGCTGCGTGAAACCGTCGATGGCCATCGGAACGGCCGCGGCGCAAAGAACGATTCTGGCCACGCGCTCCGTTATCCGCGGCAGAATCAGAAACACGGCGATGGAAACGATCAGCCCCACGTAAATCGCGGTGCAGCGTGCGCAGATCGGCATCGGCACGTTCCAGAGGTAGAGACAACGTTCGGGGATGCCGTGACAAAAGGCACGGAACAGCAGGCGCCATCGCATCGATGCGCCGTTCGCAATCGCCAAGGCGCAGGTCACCGAGGCCGCCAGAATCGCGCTCGCGATTCCGGCAATCACTCCGGCCACGATTTTGGTATCCCGCTTCACCGGGCGCCGTGGGCGAGCCGCCATGTCTGTGCGAACGCATACGTGGCCACGACCAGTGACCAGAACGAGGTGAAGAAGATGCCGACGCACAGCAGGATGAAGCCGAAGGGAACGATCATCCGCACGACCAGCCAGACTACAAAGGCCAACAGGTAGTTGCCGACGTTCCCTTTGATGAACGCCGCGATTTGTCCGAACTCGAATCCCGCACCGAATCGTTGTTCGACCGCCGTGAACAGCAGCGCGGCCGGCAGCCAGATCGCAAGTGCCAGCCCGAGCGGGAAGATCAGACACCAGACGCACGCGGCCATCCCGCCGCCGATGTTGCGCAGTGCTTCGCTGTCGGCGTTCTGCGCGATGATCGACGGCACGATGAAAACGAGCACGAGACAAATCATCGGCAGCGTATAGATCAAGGCGACACAGAAAATTCGCAGGCCCTCGCTGAAGAACTCGCCGAGGTCGTCCCACTCCGGGAGAGGATGCTGCACGCCGGCGATGACGTTGCGCGCGAGGCGCGCCAGGTAGCCGTAGAGGAAAAAGGCGCCGACGATGAAGATGCTCGCCACTGCGAAGAGTCCGCCGAGCAAAACTTTGTGTACCCAACGCGGGTCCTCAAACGTAAAGGTAAACGGACGCGCGAAATCGAATCCGGTTACTGGCGGCCGCAACGGTGGTGGGGGCGGTGGCGGCGGCGGTGCCGGTTGGAAAACGTCGGACATTGAATCGAGTTTAGCATCCACTCCGGGGAAGAAATCGGAGACAGGCCAACTTCTACGCTGAGGACTCCCGATTGGACCACGAACTCCACGATTTTGAAGAGCGAATCGACCTCCTCGGCAACCAGGCCGATACGCGGCGCGGCGGGGTCAGCGTCGCCGTCATCGTCTCCTTCATCGTCCACGCGCTCCTCCTCGCGTATTTCATCGCTACGTACAAGCCGGTTTCGAAGGATGCGCCGGCGCCGCCGATTGCGCACTACGTCGAACTGATTCGTCAGAATCCGGACAAGACATTCGTCGAAGCGCCCGGCCCGAAACTCGATCGCGCGCCATCGGCGAACGCAGCGTTGTCTGACGGCAATCGCAAAGCGTCGACCCCGAATCCCACGGGCGAGCAGCCGACGAAGCGTCCCGGCGATGGGAGTCAGATCTACACGCCTCCGAAAAGTCCAGCCGGTCAGCAGCAACAGCCCACGCCATCGCAACAAGCCGCGACCGCGGCCGCGCAGCAGCAGCAGCAAGCCTCAGCTCCCCCGACGCCACCAAATCCGCAAGCACTGTCGACGCTCACCTATCGTCAGCCGGCGCAGGCTAACGCTGCCGTCGGTCCGGTCAACTGGCGCAACGCCATCAAAGAAGTCGGCAAGGTCGCATCGCTGGGCGGCGGACAGGACGGCCCCGACCTCAAAGGTGCTGCCGGCGGCGAGAAGGGCTTCGCGCAGGACGGTCCGCTGTCGTTCGAATCGTCCTGGTTCGATTGGGGCGACTACGCCGAGGGGATGGTCGGCAGGATTCGCGTGAATTGGTACGCGAACATGCCGCACCTCATCCAGACCGGCCTTAAAGGCGTGGTCACGATCCGCTTCACCATCCATCGCGACGGCAGCATCACCGACGTGACCATCCTGCAGAGCTCCGGCATACCGCCGTACGACTTTGCCGCGAAGAAAGGGATCGAGCTTTCCTCCCCGCTCAATCCGCTGCCAAAGAACTTCCCGAACGACTCCGAGCGCGTCACGGCGATGTTCTATTACAACCAGGAAATCCCGAAGCACTAGTGGTTAGTGGCCAGTGGGTAGTGGCCAGTGGTCAGGGAAACCATGGCAATGGCCCTGGCGCCCTGTCTTCTGACCACTAGCCACTAACCACTGGCCACTAACCACTGACCACTGGCCACTTCTTTTCTGACCACTGGCCACTAACCACTGACCACTTCCTCCGCCAGTCTGCTACTCTCGCAAGCGTCGCGACGATGTCCGTCTCACGCACGATTTCCCGCCTCGATCTGAACCTGCTCACGACCGCGCTGCTCATCGCGGCGATCGGCTGTCTGCTCGTTTACAGCGCCACGTACTTTGGCCCAGAGGCGCCGCTATTTCGGAAGCAGGTCTTGTGGACGCTGATCGGCATCGGGTTGATGGTGGTCTTCATCGCCATCGACTACCACCTGCTGATGGAGGTCGCGCCGTTTCTGTACGGCGTCGGAATCGTGCTGCTCGCCTATCTGCTGGCGTCGGACCGGCTCACGCGCAACGTCAAATCGTGGATTCACGTCGGCGGCTTTCAATTTCAGCCGTCGGAGTTCATGAAGATTTTTACGGCGTTGCTGATCGCGAAGTATTTCGATTCCAACGACCGCGCCTACCTCGACGTTCGCAGTTTCGCGGTGGTGATGGGAATGATCGGATTTCCGGTCGTCCTGATCGCGCTGCAACCGGCATTCGGATCGGCGGCTAGCTTCTTCCCGCTGTTCGGCGTGGCCATGTTCTTCGGCGGCATCAAACCAAAGTTGTGGCTGATCGCGACGCTTTGTCTGTTGGTGGCCGCGCCGATCAGCTGGCATTTCCTGAAGCCCTTTCAGAAGCAGCGCATCGCGAACTACCTCGACCCGACTCACGATCCGCTCGGCTCCGGCTATCAGGTATTGCAGGCGAAAATCGCCACCGGCTCCGGCGGCATCACCGGCAAAGGATTCCTGCACGGGACGCAGGTGAACCTCGAGTACCTCCCCGCCCGCCACACCGATTTCATCTTCTCGGTGCTCGGCGAAGAGTGGGGATTCGCCGGTGTCAGCGTCGTGCTCACGCTGTATCTGTTCCTCATCATCGAGTCGATGTCGGTCGCCAAAGCGTCGCGCGACCGCGGCGGCACGTTCCTGGTGTTGTCGCTCATCTGCTTTTTCATCTTCCACATCGTGATCAACGTCTCGATGCAGATCGGATTGTTGCCCGTGACCGGAATCCCCTTGCCGCTCATCTCATATGGCGGCTCAGCCACGATGATGTTCTTCATGGCGATAGGGTTGATCCTGAACGTCGGCTTCCGAAGATTCGTGAACGTGTGATGCAGACCGAGATCACGATTAAACGCCCAGTCACCGTCGTCCTGCTGCTCGTGGTCACGGCGCTCATCGTGATGACGACGGTGTGGATGTCGGGCAAGAGCTACGCGAAAGTCGATCCGCTGCCGTTCGAGGATCTCCGTCACATCTCACACCGCATCGCGCGCCATCCGGTGTCGACGCACATCCTGGCAGTGATGGTCGTGCCGATCATCGCGAACGTGCTGTTGTTCGTGCCGTGGGGTTTCCTGCTTTTCATCGCGCTCTACACGATCAACCGTCCGACGTTGCAAACCTACGTGCTCACGCTCCTCCTCGGCTTTACCTTCACCTGCGCGATCGAAGGGTGGCAGTACTTCCTCCCCGACCGCGTCGCCGACATCAACGACATCATCTGGAACACCACCGGCGCCTTCCTCGGCGCCATCCTCGGCCACTTGCGAGAACGCGTCCGTTTCGAATTCGCATAGCCTCTCTCCGCCTCTCCGCGAACTCCGCGTGATAATCGTCCCCCTTGCAATCGTTTCGCGAAAACGTCAAAGCCCTGCCGCGCGCCGCCTGGATTCTCTTCGGCGGCACGTTCATCAACCGCTTCGGCACGTTCGTCATCCCGTTCCTGATCCTCTACCTCACGCGCATCGGCTACAGCAGCGCACAGGCCGGACTCGCCGTCGGCGCATACGGCCTCGGCCATCTCATCGCATCGTCCGCGGGCGGACATCTCGCCGACCGCATCGGCCGCCGCAACACGATCGTGCTGTCGATGTTCGGCTCTGCTGCGTCGATGCTCGCGCTTTCGCAGGCGCGCAGCTATGTGCCGATCGTGATCCTCACCTGCATCACCGGCGCGCTGTCGGAGTTATATCGACCCGCCAGCTACGCACTGGTCGGCGATCTGGTCGGCGAGGAGCATCGCGTCACTGCCTTCGGCATCTACCGGCTGGCCATCAACCTCGGCTTCGCGGCGGGACCTGCCACGGCTGGATTTCTAGCCGACCGCTCCTTCACGCTGCTCTTCATCGGCGACGCGGCGACATCGATCATTTACGGTCTCATCGCCCTCGTCGCACTGCCGCACGGATTGCGGACGTATGTGAAGAATGAGCGCAGCGGCGAAGCGCTTCGCGTCGCCGCTCGCGACAAGCCGTTCATCATCTTTCTCCTTGCCACGCTCTGCATCACCATTGTCGATTTCCAACTCGGATCGACCTTCGCGCTGCACGTGCGCGCCGCCGGTTTCCCACCGCGCGTTTTCGGCTTGCTCGTCTCGACGAACGGAATGCTGATCGTCGTCTTCGAGCTCGCCATCACGCAGTGGACGCGCCGTTTCCATCCGCGGCCGATGATCGCCCTCGGCTATCTGCTGGCCGGAATTGGCTTCGCGTTAACCGGCCTCGCGCACACCGTTCCGCTTCTCGCCGCAACCGTCGTCGTCTGGACGCTCGGCGAGATGATCAGCTCTCCCGTCGCCACCGCGTACGCGGTCCAAATCGCGCCCGAGCAATACCGCGGACGCTATCTCGGCCTAGTGATGATGATGTGGTCCCTCGGCATGGTCATCGGCCCGCCCGCCGGCACCTTCGTGTTCGAGCACAACCCGGCCGCCGTCTGGATCGCCTGCGGCGCCCTCGGCGTCACGAGCGCGATGTTGATGATGCGGCGATCATCGTAGTGCGGACGTCTCGTCCGCACTACGCTCGTTGATTCGTGAGGAGCGCGAAGCCGATCATCTTGTACAGCAGGCGCGCGCCGACGTTTGCGTCCCACTCCGTTTCGCCGGGCGACACTTCGCAGAGATCGAGTCCGACGATGCGCTTGCCGTTGCGGCGCAATGCGCGCAGCAGTCCGATCGCTTCGTTCCATGACAAGCCGCCCGGCACGGGCGTTCCTGTCGACGGGCAAAGCGTCGGATCGAGTCCGTCGATGTCCCACGACAGATAGACGTCGGTCGGAAGCGCGCCGGCGATCTCGTCCGCGATTTCCGCCCACGTCGCGCCCTCTTCTTTGCGCGCGGCCAGATCGGAATCGAAGAACGTCACGATGCGTCCTTCCGATCCGTCGATCATGGCCGACTCGGCGTTGCTGAGATCGCGCACGCCGACCTGCACGAGCCGGTCGACGCCGCCGACTTTCGTGATGACGTTATGGAAGATCGACGCGTGCGACCACGTGAAGCCTTCGTAGGCATCGCGAAGGTCGGCATGCGCGTCGAGGTGAAGGATGCCGAGGTTTGGATGCGTTTCCGCGTACGCCAGGATCGCGCCGAAGGGGACGGAGTGATCGCCGCCGAGGACCACCGGCATTTTTCCGGCGACGAGAAGCGCGCGGGTCTGCTCGTAAACCCAGTCATTCACCTCTTCCGAAATCGCGTTCACCTCGGCGGCCGCCTTGCGCGTGGCGTTGTCGACCACGCCGCCCTTCTCGATGACGGCGGCGGCAATGCGTTGCGCCTTCTCATTCAATCGAACGATGTTCTTCGGCACGTCGAGCATGGCGATGCCGGCTTCGTATGGCCGTCCGGTATCTCGATCGAAAAGATCGACCTGCTTCGATGCCTCGAAAACTGCTTCCGGTCCTTTCGACGTGCCACCGCCGTACGAGGTGGTTGCCTCATACGGAACCGGAATGACGATGACGTGCGCATCGTCAGGACTGAACGGCAGTCCGTAAATGCCCGCGCCCTCGGAAGCCGCAGCATCAGGGTCGAACGTCATGGCGCGAGCATACAAGAAGGCGGAAAGGAGCTTGCGCCCCTTTCCCCGCTAACGTGACGACGCGCAGATACCTTTCCTCGGCTTCGACATAACTCAGATTTGAAGTAGCCGTTTCCCTGCTTTTCCATTTCGACAGGATGACGAATTGTTTCCCGGCACATCGCCTCGGTGATCTCGCGACGTCGCAGCCGTCGTTGACCGTGATCCGTGACTTTCACAGCCGCCGAGGCTACCTCGGAAGTGCTGACACCATTCTTGCTACGATGCTGGTCGCGTGAGTGAGCATCCCGCTATCGACAATTCGCAACCGATGCAACCGCTGGGGTTACCCGGCGCCGCCGTCGCTGACGCGGATGTCGATCCGCGCGAGGCGATCCTCGAAGTCAAGAACCTGAGGACCTCGTTTCCTACAGATGGTGGATTGGTTCATGCGGTCGATAACGTCTCGTTCAGCGTTCGCAAGGGCGAGGCGCTGGCTCTTGTCGGCGAATCGGGATGCGGCAAAAGCGTCACGGCGATGTCGATCATGCGGCTGGTCGCGCCGCCGGGGCGGATCACCGCAGGCGAAGTGCGATTCAAGGGGAAGAATCTCGCGGACCTTTCCGAGCACGACATGCGCACCGTCCGCGGCAACGACATCGCCATGGTGTTTCAGGAGCCGATGACGTCGTTGAATCCCGTGTTCAAGATCGGCGCGCAGGTGGCCGAGGCGGTGCGGATTCACAACAAGGTATCGAAGAAAGAGGCGTGGAAGCGCGCCGGCGAGATGCTGGAGCTCGTCTCGATTCCCGATCCGATCAAACGGCTCGACGACTATCCGCATCAGCTGTCCGGCGGGATGCGGCAGCGCGTCATGATCGCCATGGCGCTATCTTGCGATCCAGAGCTTTTGATCGCCGACGAGCCGACTACCGCGCTCGACGTCACCATTCAGGCGCAGATCATGGAGTTGCTTGCATCGCTTCAGCAACGCCTCGGGCTGGCCATCCTACTCATCACCCACGACCTCGGCGTCGTCGCTGAATTCTGCGAGCGGGTCGTGGTCATGTACACCGGACGCGTCGTCGAAGAGTCTCCGGTGCGCGAACTTTTCGCCGCGCCCGCGCACCCATACACGCGCGGACTTTTGAAATCGCTGCCGAGCGTCAGCGCAGGCGATCCGTCCGCGCCGAACCGCCTGCCGACGATCAAAGGGATGGTGCCGCCGATCTCGAATCTTCCACACGGCTGCAAGTTCAACCCGCGATGCCCTGACGTCATGGACATCTGCCTCGGCAACGAGCCGGCGCGGATGATCGTGTCACCTGGGCATGATGCGCGCTGTTATCTGCATGGTGACGAGGCGGATCCGGAGAGGGTTGAAAAGGCTTGAAATGCTGAATGTCGAATGTTCAATGTTGAATGTTGAATGCCGAGGGAACGAGCCCGCGAGGCGCAGCCCATTCAACATTGAACATTCAACATTCAACATTCAACATTCGCCTTTCGAAGGGGAAACATGACCGACAAACCCTTCGTCCCCGGCGACGACAAGGTCTCCCCTGCCATCACCGGCGGTCTGCAAATGCCCGCGGACCAGACCGCGCGTGAACGGAATCCGGTGACGAAGACGCCGCACGATCCCGACGAAACCAGCGGCTCGCAGCAGACGCCGGTGCTACCGCTCGGCATCGGCGAGCCGCTGCTGGTCGTGCGCGACCTGAAGAAGTACTTCCCCGTCAAGCGGGGCGTGCTGGCCCGCGTCGTGGCGCAGGTCAAAGCCGTCGACGGCATCAGTTTCGGCGTCAGCCGCGGCGAGACCCTCGGTCTGGTCGGCGAGTCGGGTTCCGGCAAGACCACCGTCGGCCGATGCATCCTGCGTCTGATCGAGCCGACTTCCGGCAGCGTCGAGTTCGAAGGCGAGGACGTCCTTGCGCTCGGCTCCGGCGACATGCGCCGGATGCGGCGCAACATGCAGATCGTCTTTCAGGATCCGTACGCGTCGCTGAATCCGCGGATGACAGTCTCCACGATCATCGCCGAGCCGCTGATCGTGCATGGCGGCATGTCGTCGAGCGATCGCGACGCGCGCGTGGCCCAGCTCCTCGAAACCGTCGGGCTCAGCGCCGACTATCGCAAACGGTATCCGCACGAATTTTCCGGCGGACAGCGCCAGCGCATCGGCGTCGCGCGCGCGCTGGCCACGAATCCGAAGTTCCTCGTGCTCGACGAGCCGGTCTCCGCGCTCGACGTTTCCGTCCAGGCGCAGGTCGTCAATCTGCTGCAGGATCTGCAGGAGCAGCTCGGACTGACGTATCTCTTCATCGCCCACGACCTCTCCGTCGTCGAGCACATCTCCAGCCGGGTCGCGGTCATGTACCTCGGCAAGATCATGGAGTTGTCCGGCCGCCGCGAGCTGTACGCCGATCCACTCCATCCGTACACGAAGGCACTCCTTTCCGCGGTGCCGATCCCCGACCCGACGCGACACAAGAGCCGCATCATACTGAGCGGCGACATCCCCACGCCGCTGAATCCACCGAGCGGCTGCGTCTTCCACACGCGCTGCCCCATTGCCCAGTTCCCAATCTGTAAGGACGTCGTTCCGCCGCTGATCGAGCACAAGCCGGGGCAGTTTGCCGCGTGTCACTTTGCGGGTGAGCCGGTTCCGGAGGGGACGCAGCTACCGTCGTAGCCTGGGCTGTCGGCTGTCGGCTGTCGGAAAGAGCAACGCCGTGCGCATGCGAGTACCGCATGTCATTCGCCTCGAATCGAGAAGAACGCGAAACCCCCACAGCCGAGAGCCGACACCCGACAGCCTCGTCGCCGAGTTAACCTTCCACGTTTCGCGACGTCAAACGTAGCAGTCCCGAATACAATGCGCGCGCCGAAAATCGGTTCCGCCTCGCCTTCGCCGGCGGGGGCGCGCGCACGAAACAATCCAAACAACGTTGCGTAGAAGAGGCGTGTCCAGGAGGGTTTACATGAATACCGCTGTTCGACGGTTGCTGATCATTGCCTGTGTTGCGAGCGCTCTGCCGCTCTCCGCACAGACGACGAAAAAGACTACGACATCGATGCCGCAGCCGGTCACCGTGACCACCAGTCCGTCCGGTACGCCGGTCGATGTTCCCCAGGCCGATCAGGCGCCGACGGTGACCGTGTCGGCTGACACCGACAAGGACGCGAACAACGCCCGCGCGTTGCGGTTGTCGCTCGATGACGCCATCCACACGATGCTCGAAAAGAACATCGGCGTGCAGATCCAGCGCTACGACCTGCAGATGTCGGCGGAAGGCGTCACCGGCGCGTACAACATCTTCGATCCGTTCGCCGGCGCGACGATCAGCAAGACCAGCAGCCAGAGCCCTGCCCTCTCGGCGTTCGACGCCAGCGGCGGCGGAACGACCAACGCGAACGCTTCGGTGCGGGACACCATCCCCACCGGCGGCTCGTTCTCGATCTCGACGACGAACCAGCGCTTCACACGTAGCGGCGCCGGCACGACCATCAGTCCCGGCTTCTCGACGGGCCTCGGCTTCGGATTCACGCAGCCTCTGGCGCGCAACTTCGGCGTCGATATCACCCGCCGCGGCATCACCATCGCCCGCAACAACCTGGGCATCAGCCGCGAAGCGTTCCGCGGCGTGCTGCTCGACAGCACTTCCGCCGTCGAGCAGGCCTACTACGACCTGATCTACAGCCGCCGCTTCGTCGACGTGGTCAAGGAAGCGCTCTTCCTGGCCCGCGACCAGTCGCGCATCACACAGATCCGCATCGACGTTGGTGCGTCGGCGCCGCTCGACATCCTCCAGCCGCGCGTGCAGATTGCGACGGGCGAAGAGAACCTCATCACCGCCGTCGCCAACGTCCGCGCCGCCGAAGACCGGCTGCGCGCGCTGTTGAATCTGCCCGCCGAAGATTGGGACCGGCCGATTATCCCCACCGACACAATCGGCTACACGCCAATCGGCATCAACGTCGAAGAGTCGGTGGCCAAGGCATACGAACTTCGCCCCGAGGTGAAGGAAAACCAGCTCACCACCGCCACCCGCCGCGTCACGTATCAATACGCACGCAACCAGGTGTTACCGCAGTTCGATCTGAACCTCGGCTACAACGTCGCGGGCGCGGCGGGCACCGTCATCAGCACGACGCCGGGACTTAGCTCCACACGCTTCAGCGACGCCGTTCAGCAGGTCTTCCGCAACGACTTCCCGGGCTGGAACATCGGCTTCACGATCGGCGTGCCGGTCTTCAACTGGGGCGCGCGCGCCGAAAAGAACCGCGCCCGGCTCGATCTTCAAGCCTCTCAGATCACCGAGGCGCAGACGCGGCAGAACATCGCCGTCGACGTCCGCGCCACGGCGCGCGCGGTGGACACCGCCGCGAAACAGATCAGCGCCACGCGCACGGCGCGGGAAGCGGCTGAGGAGAACGTCAACGCCGAGCGCAAACGCTACGAAAACGGCATGAGCACGAACTTCCAGGTGCTGCAGATTCAGCAGCAGCTCTCGGATGCGCGTGCGAACGAGCTGCAGGCGCTGGTCGGCTACAACAAAGCAGTGGCCGCGTATCACCGCGCGGTCGGCGACCTCCTCGACACCCGCAACATCACCGTCGATGAGCCGAAGGTGGAGGAACCTTCGATCTTCTCCCAGTTCACCCGTTACAATTGGCTCAACTTCTCATCCCACGACACTGCACCAGAGGAGAAATGAGCCATGACTGTTGGTCAGGATAACGCCATCGCTACGCCCGCTCCCGGCGCCGAGCCGAAACCGAATCCGTTCCAGCGCATCATCGGCGTGCTGTTCTCGCCCGATGCGACATTCGCCTCGATCGCGCGACGTCCGGACTGGGTAGTGCCGCTGGTGTTGCTCCTGCTCGTCTCGCTCGCGGCGGGCATCATCATGGGTCCGCACATCGACTTCGGCGCCGCCGCGCGCGAGTCGATGGAGCAGAACAAGAACGTTCCACAGGAGCAGGTCGACAAAGCGGTCCGCATTTCCGCCTCGATCGGCAAGGTGATCACCTATCTCTCGCCAGTACTGAGCCTCATCGGGTTGCTCGTGATCGCGGGCGTGGTGCTCCTCGCGTTCCGCATCTTCGGAGGTGAGGGCGATTTCAGGCAAGCCTTCTCCGTCACCTGCTACGCCTCGATACCAACGATCATAAAAAGCGTGGTCACACTGATCATCATCATTGCCAAAGGGGGAATCATCCCCGCTCAGGCGCTCGCGACAATCGTCCGATCCAACCTCGGATTTCTTGTCGATTACAAGACGAACCCGGTGGCCTTCGCGCTTCTCTCATCGTTCGACATCTTCTCCGTCTGGTTCCTCGCGCTCCTCATCATCGGCTTCTCCTACGTCGCGCGAGTGTCGAAGGTGAAAGCGGCTGTCACGATCATCAGCCTCTGGATCCTCGTGCTCCTGCTGAAACTGATCGGTCCCGCACTCCAGTCGCTGCGTGCCAGTAAATGAAAAAGACCCTCATCATCGTCGGGGCGGTCGTTCTCGTCGGCGTCATCATCTTTGCGAGTGTCAAGGGCGGCGGGTCGAAGGGCGAGCCTGTCTATGTCGAGCCGGTGACGCAGCGCAACATCCAGGCGATCGTCACCGCGCCCGGCGAAGTCGACCCCAAGGTCAAAGTCAACATCAGCGCGTACATCATCGGCAAGATCGAGAAGCTCTACTTCAAGGAAGGCGACGCCGTAAAGAAGGGTGAGCGCCTGGTCGATCTGGAGAGAACCGCCTATCAGGCCGCGTACTCACGCGCGGCTGCGGCGGTCTCGAACAGCCGCATCGAAGTGGCGCGCGCGAAGACGAACATGGCCACGACGGAGCTCGCCTACAAGCGCGCCGTGAATCTCAGGCAGCAGGGAATCCAGGCGCAGGAGCTGTTCGATCAGGCCCGGCAGAGTCATGACAATGCCGTGGCGGCGTACGACTCCGCCAACCAGGGCGTCGCGCAGGCGCAGGCACTACTGCAACAGGCCCAGAACGATCTCGATCACACCACCATCCTTTCTCCGATGAACGGCCGGGCGGTGCAGCTCAACGCACACGAGGGCGAAGTGGTCATCCCCGGCACGATGAACAATCCGGGCTCGGTGATCGCCGTCATCGCCGACCTTTCCGAAATCCTCGTCGAAGCCGATGTAGGCGAGACCGAGATCACCGGCATTCGTCTGAATGAATCGTCGAAGGTCCACGTCGACGCCATTGCGGACAAGGAGTACAACGGACACGTCGCCGAGATCGGCAGCTCCGCCGCGCTCAAGCAAGGCGCCGGCGCGGGCATGCGCTATTTCAAGGTGAAGGTTCAGTTCGACGATCCCGACGACCGCCTGCGTCCCGGCATGACCGCACAGGTCTCCATCATCACGACGACGTCCGGCGCCGCGTTGTCCGTTCCGATTCAGAGCGTCGTCGAACGCGTTCCGCCGGCGCTGGCGAAGTCGAAGACCGGCACGGACGACGAGGACGAGAACGCACCGAAGTCGAAGTATGTCTTCGTCGTCAAAGACGGCAAAGTGAAAATGACCGAGGTCAAGACCGGCGTCAGCGACACAACGCATGTGGCGCTCGTCTCCGGAGTTACGGCGAACGACAAGGTCGTTACCGGACCATTCCGCACTCTGAAGAAACTGAAAGACGGCGATTCCGTAGAAGTGACGAAAGAAGAGTCAAAGACTCCTCAAAACGGGACGGCCTCAAAGTGAACGGAAACGGCAACGGCAACCATCTCATCGAAATGCGCGAGCTGACGCGCACCTATCAGCTCGGCCCGCAGGACATTTACGCACTTCGCGGCGTCGATCTCGTCATCAATCACGGCGAGTACGTCGCCATCATGGGTCCGTCCGGATCGGGCAAGTCGACGCTGATGAACATCGTCGGCTGCCTCGACCGCCCGTCCGCCGGTCAGTACATCCTCGACGGCACGCCGGTCGAATCGATGGACGACGACGCGCTGGCCGCGGTGCGCAACAAGAAGATCGGATTCGTTTTCCAGACCTTCAACCTTCTCTCGCGCACAACGGCTCTGCAGAACGTCGAGCTGCCGCTGGTCTACGCGAAGATCGGCCGCGCCGAACGGCGCGACATGGCCGAGGAAGCATTGACCGCGGTGGGGCTGGGCGACCGGATGAACCACCAGCCGAACGAGCTCTCCGGCGGTCAGCGGCAGCGCGTCGCCATCGCACGAGCGCTGGTCAACAAGCCGTCGCTGCTGCTCGCCGACGAGCCGACCGGCAACCTCGACTCGCAGACCGGCCGCGAAATCCTCGACCTCTTCCGCGAGCTCTCCTCGCGCGGCAACTCCATCATCATGGTCACGCACGAAGACGACGTCGCCCAGGAAGCGCAACGCGTCATCCACATCCGCGACGGAAAAATTGTGGTGTGAGCTAAGCTGACCCGCGGATGTTCTTCGAAAACGTCAAGATCGCACTCCGCGCCATCGGCGCCAACAAGATGCGGTCGATCCTGACCGTCCTCGGCGTGATGATCGGCGTCGCGGCTGTCATCGCCGTCGTCTCGCTCGTGCAGGGGATGCAGTATCAGATTTCGAGTCAGCTCGAGAACGTCGGCGCCACGTTCATCCGCGTCGTCCCCGACTTTTCGGCATCGCGCGGCAATCCCTTCCTGCCGGTGCCATCGCTGACGTATGAGGATGCCCTCGCGGTCAAACGCGGCGCGACGGCCGTACGCGATTTCACGCCGCTGTTCATCGGCAACGCCTCGTTGAAGTACGGCGACACGCGTCACGACACATCACTGCTCGGAGTCAATCAAAGCTATCCGGACGTGGCCAAGCAGTTCGTCGACCACGGCCGCTTTTTCGGCACGCTCGATGAGGATGCGAAAAAGCGCGTGGCCGTCCTCGGATTCGAGGCTGCACGGCAGCTCGGACTCGGCGATGCCGTCGGCAAAGACATCCGGATGGACGATAACAACTTCACCGTGATCGGAGTCATGGAGAAGCGCGGCTCGTCGATCGGCAACGACCCGGACGACGTCATCTACATCCCGTTCGCCACCGCGCAGATGCTCTACGGTCCCGATCGCATGCAGCACCTTCCGATCGCGCTGCAGGTGCGTACGCGCGACGACATCGACCTCGCCAAGGAGCAGGTCACCGACATCCTGCGCGCGCGCCACCATCTGAAAAAAGGGCAGCCGAACGACTTCCAGATCACGTCGCAGGAAGAGTTGATGAAGACCATCTCCACGGTGCTCAACACCACCACCGGCATCATGGGCGCGGTGGTCGGCATCGCGCTGCTGGTCGGCGGCATCGGGATCATGAACATCATGCTGGTGTCGGTCACCGAGCGGACCCGCGAGATCGGCATCCGCAAAGCGATCGGCGCGCGCCGCTACGACGTGCTGATCCAGTTCCTGATCGAAGCGGTCACTCTCTCCGGATTCGGCGGCGCGATCGGCATCGCCCTCGGCTACCTCGGCGCCGCCACTGTGCGCCTGATTCTGAAACGCTGGCTGGAGCTCCCGCCCGTCCACACGCCGATGTGGGCCATCGTCCTCGCCTTCGGCTTCTGCGCGATCCTCGGCATCATCTTCGGCATCTACCCGGCCGCGAAGGCGTCGAAGCTCGATCCGATCGAAGCATTGCGCTACGAATGAAGGATCTTGCCATCTCCCTCGACAACCGCCCCGGCGCACTCGCCGAAATGGGCGATGCCCTCGGCCGCGCCGGCGTGAGCATCGAAGGCGGCGGCGCGTGGGTTGTTGATGGTCATGGTGTCGCGCACTTTCTGTTCAACGACGGCGACGCCGCGCGCAACGCGCTCGAAGCGGCCGGCATCAAGGTCCTCGCCGTGAACGACGTTCTCGTTCAACGACTCAATCAATCCGAGCCGGGCCAACTCGGCAAGCTCACCCGCCGCATGGCCGACGCCGGCGTCAACATCGAAGTCCTCTACAGCGACCACGATCATCAGTTGATCCTGGTCGTGGACGATTTCGAGAAGGGACGCGCAGTCTCCGAGGCGTGGAGTAGGCGGTAAGCGGCAGACGGAACGACACTCCGAAAATCCACCTATTGCAGAGTTTCGTTCGATCTCCCCTCCCCTCCTTCACAATTTCCGGCACGAACTTTGAGAAGGGATGCAGTGTGATGGAAAAGCGGCTTTGCGATATCTGCGGGCATTCTCGCGCGGCGCACGTCGACGGAGTTCACTGCGCGCTGTGCCGTTGCAGCTCCGAGCGTCCGGCCGCGATGCAGGAGTCGCTGGTGTTCCGGAGCGCGCTCCCGATTCGCACCGGGCGAATCGGCCGAAAAAGGTAATCGCATTCGAAGGATTACTTCGGCGAAAGCCGTCGTTGCGACTCCCATGAGCGAAAAGGTCACGAAAGCTTCCAAGACCGTCACCGTGTCCGAACGCAACCTGCAAAGCGCCGCGCTCCGTCTGCTGCCGAAGCACAACAAGCTCGTCTCCACCGAGGTCGATTACCTTCGACGCGTCCTCGGCGACCGCGCCACGCAGCAGCAGATCGACGAGAAAGTGCTTCAGGTCCGCAAGCTCCCCTGGTCGGAAATCGTCGCCGATTGAACGAATCAGAACTCCCTCCCGAAGAGACGCCGCGCGCTGAAACCGCGTGCGATCCGCCGTCGCCCGACAAAACACCCAAGCCCGAAATCCGCGCCGCGCTCGAACCGACCTGCTGTGGTTCCGGCTGCGATGACTGTCCGTTCTGAGGTCGAGAGGGAGACGGTTCACGCGGAGCGCGCGGAGAGGCGGAGAGAGGCGATGAGAAGTACGGCGGCTGCCATCGCGGCGGGGACTGCTGAAGAGAGGATGTCCAGGACGCCGTGGTACCGCATGAACATCTCCAGCGCGAAATAGAGAACCGTCGCGCCGACGAGGGGCGCGGCCCAGCGGCGGTGGAATGCCGCGATCGACGCGGCAAGCGAAGCGGCGAAGGCGGAATGCGTGCTGTAGTCGAGTCCACGCGACGCCCAGAGCCCGTAGCGGTCGTCGATTGCGCGGACGACGTACACCAATCCGATCGCGATGCCGGCCGCGAGGTAGTACGCAATCGTCGATCGGAGCGTACGCGGTCTGCGCGCGAACGGCACAGCCAGAGCGAGGATCGCCACGATCGGATTGAACGAGTTGGCGATCGCGCCGAGGACCTTGTGAGTTGTCACGTCTTTCTCCGCGCCTCCGCGTCTCCGCGTGAACTAATTCGTCAGCAGCCGCAGATACCGCCGAATCCGATCCGCGTTCTTGCCGGCATCGCCGCGGCCGACGCGGGAGACGGAGCGGACGTCGATGCGGCTTTGCGAGCCTGCGGGACGGATCCGCACGACCACGTCGTCATGGAAACCGAACCACGAGGTCGTCGCCGTCGCCTCGATGATGCCATCGGCCGGCCGGAGGGACACGATCTCCCACTCCATTTTCTTCGCGGCTTCGGCCGCCTTCGTGAACGCGGCATCCGGCGGGAGCGGAAGTTCGAGCGTAGCCAGGTCGGGATACGCGTTCCGCTGCGCGCGTGCGGTGGCATCGTCGACGCGGTCGGCCACTTTGTTCGGAAAGCCGGCGCGAAGAGGAAGCACGGCCGAGAAGCGCGGCGGATCGGCGAGGTCGGTACTGATGTCGTGGATGGCCGGCTTGCTCCGCGCGGCCGCGATTTGCACCAGCGGAACAAGAACGATCACAGCGCCAGCCATCGTCGCCGCCGCCGCGGTGCGGTTCGGCCGCGACCGCAGCCAGGCGATGCCTGAGATCAGCAACGCGAGCAACCCGACCAGAAGTGCGCCGGCGAAAAGCAGGAGGCCGGTCTTGAAGTCCCACCATCCCGCGCGCGTGCCGGGACCGGAAAGCAGAAGTGCAGCTGCGGCCAGAGCAGCGAGGATTGCGCCGGTGATCGTCATCCGCGAAGTGTATCGCTCAGCGCCGCAGATGCTTCTGCTCTCCGACTTCGTACGCGTCGCGAATCCATCGGCGGACTTCTTCGTCGATCTCGCCAATGCTGCGCAGCCGGAGGTTGTGCAGGTGATTACGCGGCGAGAAGGTCTGCACGGCCTCGAAGCGCGGATGTTCGATCCGCTCGGCGAGCACGAAGCCGAGGATGAGGTGGTCCTTGCGCGGATAAACGCTGAGGAAGGACATGCGGCGATGGAAAGCGATCCGCGTCTTCTCCGACAGCACCTCGGCGGGCCCGCACGCGTGCACCGCCTCCGCCAACGCATCGAACAGCGCACGCAACTCCGGAGCCCGATTCGCAAAGTGCCGATCGAGATCACCGAGCGGCGCACACGTGTGCGTTTGATTGCGATTCGCGAACGAGCGACCGCACTTTCGGCACGTCCACAACGGCGTGTTCATGTTCTTTCCGAAGAGACTACCGCGCGCGCTGCTCCACCGCGTCCAGTCGCTCGCGGTATCGCGCGCCGGCGGCGGCCGGGCTGAACTGCGCGCGGATCGTCTCGCGTGCACGGGTGCTGATTTCTGACCGAAAATCAACGTCGTCGACGACGCGGCGCATGAGGCGTGCGGCGTCGTCGACGTCCGGATCGGCCCACTGCTGGCCGGCGCGGTACGGGCCGTGGGCGCGATCGAGCGTCACCAGTTCGTAGGCGACCGGGCAGGAGTTCTCGCTGGTCATAAAGTCCATGTTGCCTGACCATCCGGTGGCCACAACCGGTTTGCCGAGGTACATCGCTTCGGCGAGGATCAATCCGAAGCCCTCGGAACGATGCAGCGAGACGACGGCATCGCATGCGGACAACAGCCCGTTGACGCGGGCGCGCGGCAGCATGCGATCGGTGAGATAGACGTTCGGGATGCCGTGAAGCCGTCCCGCCAGCTCGGCGTATTCGCGGCGATGGCGGCCGGCCTGTCCGGCTTTGATCAGCAGCGCTGCGTTCGAATCGTTCGCAAACGCGCGGCGGAATGCCTCAACGGCGCCGAGCGGGTTCTTGCGCTCCATCACGCTCGCCAAATCAAACATGCATAGGAACGTGAATCGCCCCGGCGGCACGCCGAACTCCTCGGGAGTGCACGCTTCGATCTCCGTCACCGCGACGCCATGCGGCATGTGCACGACCGGAATCGAAACCTTGCTGCTGACGGCGCTCTGAATGAACTCGCTCGGCGCCCAGATTTCGTCGAGCGGCGCGGCCGACTCCGCCAGCTCGTCAGGCAACTGCGGCAACTCCCAATGCCAGCAGCCGATGTTGTAGCTGCTCGCTTCGAACACGTGCGGCAGCCGGTCATGCACCTCGGGGAGTTGATCCGCGTTCACGTGAAACACGCTGGTCCGATACATCGCCTGCTGCGTTTCATCGTTTACGTCGATGATGTGGTGCGCGATTCCCGCGGCCTCGCACGCGTTGCGGCACAGGCGCGCCGACTCGCCGACGCCGGTGTCATGCGTGATGTTTCCGGCGATGTTCAGCCCCGGCGGCAACGGCCGGTTCGGGCGAGGAGGCGACGGAGGCGTGTCGCGCCGTCCGAGCAGAAACTCGCGCGCGGCCTTGCGCATCGGTTGCGGAAAGAGGAGAGCGAGCGGCCGGATCGGGGACAACGTCTGGTACGCCTTCGCGGCGATTCGCGACACGCGCGCACCGCGGCGAAACTGGCGAACCGGGCGATGCGCGCGAAAGAGCTCCGGATGCTGAAACGGATCGGCTCCCCCCGCGCGCTGCAACGCCGGCGAATTGCGATACGCGATTCTGGCGGCGTCCGAGATCGGCGTGCCGTCGGTGAAGAAGCCGAAGGGATAGCGCGCGTTGCGGAACGATTCGTAACCCGCGGCGCGGATTTCGGCGTCGTAGTCGGCGATCAACGCTCGTGCGTCGCCGACCTCCGATACGCGCAGCGCGAAGTCGTGCTTCGACGCCATCGCCGGAGCAGCGGGATCGAATCCGCTGAAGTGGAAGAACCGGAGCCGCTGACCATTGACCGTCGCATCACTGCCGGCGCCGCGCACCGTGCGCTGGCCGAGGTTCCAGTAAGCGACGTTGTAGCCTTCGTGACGGAGGATCGAGACGCTCTCGAAAAATCCCGGCGTCAGATCGATCCACTTCTGATCGACGAAGATTCCGCGCGCCACATCGACGACGCATTGAAACTCCAGCTTCTCCTGCCACCAGTCGAGAAAACGATGCGTGTCGCGGCCCTGTGCAACGACGAGGAAGCCGAGGTTGTAAGTGCCGGCCTGCAGGATGGTGCGCTCGCTCGGATGGTCGTCGCCGGCGATCGGTCCCGTAAGGTGCGGCGTCAACATCAGGAACGTCTCCGGCCCCGCCTCATCCACCTCGGGCAGCGGACTGTAAAGACGAATATCGGGATCGAGATAGACGACGCGCTCGTAACCGAGAGCGAAAAGATGCTCGAACATCCACGGCTTCACGGCGGTGTTGAGCTCGAGGATCGAGTAGCGGAAACAGAATTGCCGCCGGTTTGGCAGCGGCAACGCGTCGACCGAAACGGTTGCGAACAACTCTTCGTCGATTGCGGTGTCATCGTTGGCGACGAGCAGGACGAAGCGATCCCACTCGGGCTGATGCTGCCGCACCGACTTCAGCAACACACGCGCGTAGTGCCGGTAGTTGGGCGAGATGATGGAGAAGACCGCGGTCCGCAAGCGCGGAGCGTTCTACCACGTTCAAACCGGATTATCATGTGAAGCGAACTTGACATGCCGCCATCCGTCCAGAACCGCGTCAAAGAGCTGCGCACCGCCCTCGGGTGGACGCAACAGCAACTCGCGGATGCCGTGGGCGTGTCGCGCCAGAGCATCAACTCGATCGAGCGGCAACGATACGAACCAAGCCTCGCACTCGCATTGACCTTCTCGCGCATCTTCGGCTACGCGACGGACGAAATCTTCACGCTGGAGAACAAGAAATGAAGCTGCCCATCCTCGGCACGATCGACGAACGCTTTCTCACTCACCGCCTTCGCTCGACGAGCATCGGCGGACTGGCGGCCGTCCTCCTCGCCGGCGTATTTTTCTTCATCAACATCGCGCACCACGTCATCCGCTGGGATCTGTTCGCGATCGTCGCGACGGCAGGGGTGGTGAAGATGTCCATGATGATTTGGTATCGCATCAACGATTGACAGGAGACGACCATGATCATCGGCATCCCGATCTACGAAAAAGTTGACCTGCTCGACGTCGCCGCGCCCGCCGAGATCTTCGATGCGATGCGCAACAGTGCGCCGAAACTCGAGGTCGAGGTTTGTCTGGTCGCCGAGAACGATCGGCCTGTGCTGACGAAGGCCGGCGTGACGATCAAGCCTGACAAGTGCTTCCACGAAGTTCCGCACGTCGATGTGTTGTGGGTTCCGGGCGGCGATCCGTCGGCGTTGAAAAAAATCATGCACGATCCGAAGCGGACGTTTCTCGATTTCCTGATCAGTCGCGCCGCGAACGCGCAATGGGTGACCTCGGTATGCGAAGGCGCGCTGCTGCTGGCCCAGGCAGGACTGCTCGACGGCTACCTTGCCACGACGCATTGGGCGTTCATCCCCTGCCTGAAAAAGTACAAAGCCATCAACGTGGCCGAGGCATATCCGCGATTTGTCGTCGACCGCAATCGTGTCACCGGCGGCGGGATTTCCTCGGGACTCGACGAAGCGCTGAAGATGGTCGAGCTGCTTGCCTGCTACGACATCGCACAGCAGGTGCAGCAGTTCACGCAGTACTACCCGGCTCCGCCGGTGGCGAGCACGATTCCTCCGGCCGGCGGATGTCCACTCGACAAGTAGCGATGCGATTTACGAATGACGGGCGTCTCGCCTGCGTCCGGCGGGCGTGCTCGCCCGACGGGGGTTCTGGGATTCAATCACAGCACATTGAATGACTCCGGAAACCTCCGCCGGGCGAGACGCCACGGCGGATGTAGGCGGGGACGCCCGCACTACACTTTCTTCTCCAGTGTCACTATGCCGAGGCGGCGGCCATGTGCGGAATCGTCGATCAGCGTCGCCAGGCGGCGCGCTCGCGTCTCCTCCTTCTTCGCGCTGGTGATCCAGTAGATTGACAGGCGGCGGTATCCCGGCGGCTGGGCGTTGAAAAACTTCCACGCCTTCCTGTTCGCGCGCAGCTTCTTCTCATCCTCGGCCGGCAACGTCCGCGTCTCGTTCTCGTACGAGTAGATCGCCGACTTCTCCTCGCGACGATGCTCGAAGGCGCGCAGGCCGGCGGGCTGCATCCGATCGAGCTTCGTCAGTTCGGCGACGCGGGCGATGTTGATCGCGCTCCAGGTGCTGGTCTTTTTTCGCGGCGTGAAGCGGATGCTGTAGCTGACGTCGTCGATGCGGCGCCGGACGCCGTCGATCCAGCCGAAACAGAGCGCCTCATCGACCGACTCCGGCCAGGTGATCGACGGCTTGCCTGAGTCTTTCTTGTAGAAACCGACGAGGAGTTCGGTGGCCGAGGCGTGATTCTTCGCCAGCCATTTGCGGAAGTCCGCGGGCGTTTTGAAAAAGTGCGGTTGCATCGTGGAAGGATAATCGCCGCTCTCGCGGTTGCCGTGCCTCGGCTTTTGCATTACAAAGCTCTGCGCCAGGAGAAATGAATGCCTATTGATGTCGTCATGCCCCAGATGGGCGAATCGATCGCTGAAGGAACCATCGTCAAGTGGCTCAAAAAGGTTGGCGAGAAGGTTGAGCGCGACGAGCCGCTCCTCGAGATTTCCACCGACAAAGTCGACGCCGAGATTCCTTCGCCGTCGTCCGGAACGCTGACTGAGATCGTCGCGCAGGAAGGACAGACGGTCGGCGTGAACACCGTCGTCGCCCGAATTGGCGCGGATGGCGAAACGGCCGGCGCGAGCGCCGCGCCTGCACCACCCGCCGCCGCCCCGCCGCCGCAGCCCGCCGCCGAGGTCGCGAAACCGGAGCCGGCGCCCGAGCCTGTCGCCCAAGTCGACACGCAGCGTCCGGAAACGCGCGTCGAAGCGCCGCCTCCGCAAGCCGCCGCGGCGACTGAACAGAACGACGACGAAAACGTCGCCTCGCTCGATGAGCGGCGCCGCACCAAATCCTCCCCGCTGGTCCGCAAAATCGCGCAGGAGAACAACGTCGACATTTCCAAGCTGCAAGGCTCCGGCGTTTCCGGCCGCGTCACCAAGAACGACATCCTCGACTTCCTGCAGCAGCCGAAGCCCGCCGCCGCGCCCGCGCAGCAGCCGCTGCCGCAGCAACAACCGCAGCCCGCGCCGCGCCCGCCCGCGATGACGTTCGCATCCGGCGAGAACAATCGCATCGAGCCGCTGTCGGTGATGCGCAAGAAGATCGCGCAGCACATGGTGTTATCGAAGCAGACCTCGGCGCACGTCACTACCGTCTTCGAAGTCGACTTCACCGCCATCGACAAACTCCGCCGCCAGTACAAGGACGCCTACGCCGAGCGCGGCGCCAAGCTCACCTTCCTGCCGTTCATCATCCAGGCGGTCGTGGCCGGCCTGCGCGAGTTCCCCATCATCAATGCATCGATGGACGACGCCTCGGTCATCTACCACCGCGACCTCAACATCGGCATCGCCGTCGCCCTCGACTGGGGCCTCATCGTTCCGATCGTAAAAAACGCGGACGAGAAAAACATCCTCGGCCTGTCGAAAACTATCAACGACCTCGGCGAGCGCGCACGGACGAAGAAGCTCGCGCCCGATGACGTACAGGGCGGCACGTTCACGATCACGAATCCGGGCATCTACGGAGGCCTGTTCGGAACGCCGATCATCAACCAGCCGCAGGTCGCGATCCTCGGCGTCGGCGGCGTGAAGAAGCGTCCGGTCGTCGTGGAAACAAAGGAAGGCGACTTCATCGCCATCCGCTCGATGTGCATCCTCTCGCTGACCTTCGATCACCGCCTGATCGATGGCGCCGTCGCCGATCAGTTCATGGCGCGCGTGAAAGCGTTCATCGAATCCGGCCAGTTCACGCTGTAATCGAAAACTGAGGCGCCGCCGCGAGATGCGACGGCGCCTCCATCGATTACGGCAATTGTCCGGTCGCGACCATGATCAACTCCGCAAATCCGAAGTGGCCGCTGCGCGTCAGCTCCTTGATCGGGCGCCAGCACGGCTGCTGCGACAGATAGGAAAAGTTGTCGCCCAAGATCAGGCCGGCGATGACCTCGGTGACGATGCGGCCGCCGACCGGCCCGAGCGTAATCGGCGTGTCGTCGTCCTCGAACTGCAACTGCGGCTCGGCCAGGATGTAGTACCAGAGCGGCGCGTTGTTGGCGAAGGCCGCGTTGACCTCGGTGATCTTCTTGTTGTTCGGAAAATCCCCTTCCGTCAACTTGCCGACGCGCAGATCGTCGTCCGCGATCGGCTCAATGCACATGTGGCGCGCCACCGTCTGGCCGGACGGCAAACCGAAGCTCTGGCCCCGCAGAAGATTGCGTTGCGCCAGCGACGGAATCCCGTCGGTGATGAACGGCAGGTTGCGCAGCGGATCGACGAGCGACGAGTCGATCTTGTACGCCGGCTGCACGCGCGTCGGACCGACGTCGGGTGCGCCGGAGTGGATATGGAAGAAGAGCGGCCACTCGATCGCCCACGGCGACGGAAACTCGTTGAAGCCGCGCAGGTTCGGGAAAATCGGGAAGCGAGGGTCCGGCAGCGTCGAGTTGAGGCGGTACTGCGGCCGCACCATCGAATGGCCGAAGCGGTACGCGGCCACCGAAAACTCGATCGGCATGAACGGCGCGATGTGCCAGTGGAAGAAGCGGAGATCGGGCTCCTCGTCGTACGGCGACTTGTCCTTCCCGTCCTTGCGCACGTGCGGCAGGACCGAGCGGACCATGTCCCACCCCGCGATCGTCGGAAGGAAATCGTGGAGCACGGCCCACTGGTAATGCCAGCGCACCGTGCGCTGCACGTCGGCGAACGTGGAGCCGGCGCCGAGGAGATCGGCGATGGCGTTGTGGAAGCGGATGAAGATGCCCTGCAACTGCGAAACGATCACGTTCTCGTCGTTGCGCGGATCTCCGATGATCGCGCGGCGCTCGCCGGCCGCGCGGGTATCGCGAGGCAGATCGAACGTGTTCGGATCGTTCGGATTGCCGGTCAGTTGCCGCGTCCCTTGCAGCAGGTGAATGCCGTCGGATTCATAGAGATACGGCTGATCGTCGGGCCCGCGGCCGTAGACCGAATCGAGGTCGAAGCGCGGCGTGCGGAAGTCGACGAGGCCGTCGGGATCGTTCGTCTTCTGCAGACTGCTGGCGGGATCGAACGTAATGTCGTGGTCGATGAACTGACCGACATACGTGTATCCCGCGGAGATGCCGCGATTCTCCTCGGGATCAGGTACCGCATCGCCCGGATCAGGCTCGGGATCGGCCGTCATCTCGTTTGCGAGATCGATGAGCGCCTGGCGTGGATGATCAGCGCCCGGCAGACTGCGGAACATCCGTCCGAAACGACCCTCGTACTGCTCCGACCGCCGCGGAACATCGAGTCCGCGAACTCCCACACCGTGCGCGCGAATCACGTTGGCGAGACTAAAACTTGCACTCTGGTCAGCAGGCATACGTCCTCCTTAAAGATGTAGTGACGGACAACGTAGGTCCGTTTCACTCCTTTTGGAGGAAATCCAATTGAGGCACGCTCGCTGTCGTAGCGCCGGCGGCTCGCCGGCTGGACCGCCGCCGCTCGGCGGCGCTACCTGGGAGCGAAATCTGCGCGAATGCAGCCCGGTTGTCCACAGCCGTGATGCGCGCGTGTGAGCTCCGCAACCTTCATCTCGTCACCTACGAGAACGGCATGCGGCTGCAACAGAAGCTGATCGAGTTGCGGCAGCAGGAGACGGTTCCCGATCAGCTCCTCCTGCTCGAACATCCGCCCGTCATCACCCTCGGGCGCGGCGGCGACGTCCGCAATCTCCTCGCGCCCGCGGCCACGCTCGATGCACAACGCGTCCGTTTCTTCGAGACCACGCGCGGAGGTGACATCACCTATCACGGTCCCGGCCAGCTGGTCGGCTATCCGATCATCCACCTCGGCGAAGGCAATCGCGACGTGCGCAGGTACGTGACGAAGCTCGAAGAAGTCCTCATCCGCACCGTCGCCGAATTCGGCATCACCGCCGAGCGCGCCGACGGCAAGCGCGGCATCTGGGCCGGCAACGACAAGATCGCCGCGATCGGCGTGCGCATCGCGCGATGGGTAACGTCGCATGGCTTCGCGCTCAACGTGACCACGAATCTCGATCACTTCCGCCTCATTACGCCATGCGGATTGCACGGCACAGGCGTCACGTCGATTTCGCACCTCGTTGGACGCGACGTCGCACTCGCCGAAGTCCGCGAGATTGTCGCGGCCAAATTCGCGGAAGTCTTCGAACGCGACGTCGTATCGCGAGCGGAGAGCATCCGGCTCGTCAAGATCGTCGTACACGACGGCGAGCGCGTTCTGCTCCTGCATCGCCGTCCCGAGCGTGGCAACTTCTGGCAACCGATCACCGGCTCGATCGAAGAAGGCGAGTTGCCGCTCGACACTGCGCGCCGCGAGCTGGCCGAGGAGACTGGGCACGGTGGTGAGCCGGAGACGATCGATCTCGAACAGTCGTTCATGATTGAGTCGCACTTCCTCGAAGCACGATATCCGCCGCCGATCATCGCCTCGGAAACCGCATTCGCCGTCGAAGTCACGCCCGGAATGCAAGTGCGCCTGGACGCGGCCGAGCACGACGACTACGGATGGTTCACATTCGCCGAGGCCTATGAAAGGATCCGCTGGACCGACGACCGCGAGGCGTTGGAGAAGGTGGAAACGCGGCTTTTGGCGCTCGCTCCACAATGAAATGACTTCATCGATCGAACAATCCGAACCGAAAAACCGACGCGCCGGCCATCGTCCCGCGTGGCTGAAGATCCGCGTCCCGGGAGACCTCGCGCAGCTTCCCGTCTCGAAGCTGATGAACGATCTCGCGCTCAACACTGTCTGCCAGGAAGCTCGCTGCCCGAACATTTTCGAGTGCTGGAGCGCCGGAACCGCCACGTTCATGATCCTCGGCGAGATCTGCACGCGCCGCTGCACGGTCTGCGCGGTCGGCAAAGGGAAGCCGCTCGTTGCGGATGCCGACGAGCCGCGACGAGTGGCCGAGGCCGTATCGAAA
The DNA here is from genome assembly GCA_019247495.1 of Acidobacteriota bacterium. GTDB lineage: Bacteria > Acidobacteriota > Thermoanaerobaculia > Gp7-AA8 > Gp7-AA8 > JADGNZ01. The sequence goes on along the minus strand of JAFAOU010000232.1, from coordinate 3,136 downwards.
ATGGGCGTGAGGCATGCGGTCATCACGATGGTCAATCGCGACGACATGCCCGACGGAGGCGCCGAACATCTCGCGCAAACGGTGATCGCCGTGCGCGAACAAACCGGCGCCGCGGTTGAGGTGCTCATCTCCGATCTCGAAGGCAACCGCGACGCGTTGCGCACCGTCATCGCCTCGGCACCGGAAGTCCTCGCGCACAACGTCGAGACCGTTCCGCGGCTTTATCCGGCCGTCCGTCCCGTCGCGAAGTACAAACGTTCGCTCGACGTCCTGCGCTGGGCCGGCAACGAACGCAACGTCAACATGCTGACCAAGTCGTCCCTCATGCTCGGCCTCGGCGAAACGGAAGAGGAAGTGCTCCAAGTCGCCGCCGACCTCCGCGACGCCGGCGTCGACATCATCACCTTCGGCCAATACCTCGCGCCGACCGGCAATCACCACCCCGTCCGCCGCTACTACACTCCCGACGAGTTCGCCGCCCTCGGCAACAGAGCTCGCGCGCTCGGCTTTCGGCATGTCGAATCCGCGCCGCTGGTGCGCAGCTCCTACATGGCCCATCGCGCTCTCGAATAGCCTTTCTCCGCGTCCCACGCCTACGCGTGAAAAGCCTTTACAATCCGCGCCCATGCCGCGGGTGACATTCGTCGACGAAGGCAAAACCGCGGAGTTCCCTGAGGGATCGACGCTGTTAACCTGCGCCGGTAGCATGGACGTCCGCGTCAGTCACGTCTGCGGCGGCGACGGTGCGTGCGGGACTTGCAGGGTGGAAGTCGTCGACGGCTGGGATAACCTTACGCCGCCGACGCCCGACGAGACGTACAAGGAGCTGGAACCGCCGTACCGCCTGTCGTGCCAGTCGAAACTGCTCGGCGATGTTGTGTTGAAAGTAGCGAAAATTGAATGAAGCAGTGGATTAGTCGATCAGTGGATTCGTAGATTAGGGCTCCGCTCACCCCGGCTCTCCAGATCTACTAATCCACTAATCTACTGATCAACTAATCCACCAAGAGGAACGAATGACTGCAATTGAAACCGCCCCCGCCATCCTCTCCAATCAGCAGCTCAACACCGTTTTTCAGTACACCGTCGAGGCGTACAAGACGTTCGAGAAGCTGGCCGAAAACCTGCCCAATCCGCTGACCGCGAACATGTTCAAGCAGTTCGCCGTCGACGAGCGCGCCACGCGCGATCTCATCGAGATGAAGATCGCCGCCACCGGCACGTCGCGCAGCAAAGTGACGCTCGCGAATGATCTGGCGTTCCAGGACATCCTCGAAGGCGACCTCTCCTACCGTGAGACGACGGAGTTTCTCATCGCCCGCGAGCGGACCATGGAACGCAAGCTGGCCGAGCTCGGACGCGGCACGTCGCCGATCGACCGCGCCTTCCTCGTCTACCTTGCCGCCTCCAAGCGCGCACACATCGTCGAGCTCGAACGCGAGCTGGAACTGACCAAACTCGATCGCGATTGGTTCAAACGCGAGGACGCCGAAGCGCGGCTGGTACGCGGCGCAGCAACGGAATGAACGTCTCGATCACGCAGACCGCGGCCGAGCATCTGCACCAGGAGCTGGACGGCCGCATCCTCCGCATCGCCTTCACCACCGGCTGCGGCGGCAGCGGCTACCGCCTCGCCTACGCCGACGCCCCGATCGACGGCGACGAAGTCGTGAACGTCAACGGAATCCGTGTCGCCCTCGACGACATGTCGGCCTCCCGTTTAGACGGCGCGATCATCCAATACGACGCGGATGAGGACGGATACCTGCTCGATCATCCGGATGCGGTGAGTGCGGTCTGGTGCGGTTAAAGCTTTTCACCACAAAGACACAAAGGACACGAAGGAACCTCTTTGTGTCCTTTGTGTCTTTGTGGTGAAAAGGCCTTCAACCCTTCGAAGCAAACTCCAGCGCGTGGTACGTGATGATCAGATCCGCGCCCGCCCGTTTGATCGACGTCAGGATCTCGTTCATCACGCGCGGTCCATCGATCCAGCCGCGCTCCGCCGCCGCCTTCACCATCGAATACTCGCCGCTGACGTTGTACGCAGCCACCGGCAGCTCGAAGTTGTCGCGCGCGGCGCGGATGACGTCGAGATATGACAGCGCCGGCTTGACCATGATCATGTCCGCGCCCTCTTCGACATCCAACTCCATTTCACGAAGCGCCTCACGCACATTGGCCGGATCCATCTGATAGCTGCGCCGGTCGCCGAATTGCGGCGCCGACTCCGCGGCCTCGCGGAACGGCCCATAAAACCCCGACGCATACTTCGCCGAGTACGCCATGATCCCGACCTCGGTCAGGCTTGCGCCGTCCAGCGCCTCGCGAATGGCGGCTACGCGCCCGTCCATCATGTCCGACGGCGCGACGAAATCCGCCCCCGCCGCCGCGAACGAAACCGCCTGCTTCGCCAGCAGCGGCAGCGTCTGATCGTTGTCCACGTCCTTCGTTCCGTTGCGATCGACGATGACACCGCAGTGTCCGTGGTCGGTGTACTCGCAGAGACAAACGTCGGCCATCACCGTCATCTGCGGCACGGCGCGCTTGATGGCCTCGATGGCCGACTGCACCGGCCCGGTCGGATCCCATGACGCTGATCCAATCCCATCTTTGTACTCGGGCAACCCGAACAGCAGCAGCGCGCGAATGCCGAGGTCGTACGCGCGCCGCGCCTCGTCCACTGCCTCGCGCACGCGCAACTGCCACACCCCAGGCATCGATCCGATCTCCACCTTCGGCCGCGTATTCGGCACGACGAACAGTGGATAGATGAGGCCCTCCGGCCGCACCACCGTCTCGCGCACAAGCGTACGGATCGACTCGGTGCGCCGCAGCCGGCGTGGACGCCGCTCCGGCGCGATCGCATCATTCGTCGGCGTCGACATCACTTTCGTAGTCATCGCTGTCTCCGTAGAAAAACGCGCGCGCGCACTCATGCGAACAGAACCGCCGTCCCGTAGCCCGGTACGTGCAGTCCGCGCAGAAGTACTTGCCGCACGCGACGCACCGCTCCAGCAGCGCCGCCCCCTCGGCCACGCCGCACCGGATGCACTGCCGCCCTTCGCCGTCCGACATTCACGCTCCGCCCGCGCCGAAATTTTCCGCGCCGCGCGGCGTTGAGTATATCCTTCGA
>JAFAOU010000193.1 GCA_019247495.1 Acidobacteriota bacterium | reverse complement strand
CGCGCTGCTGATCGGTGTGATCGCCAGCGTGGTATCAACAACTGCCGTCTGGGCGGGATCGATCTCCACACCCGACGTGGTCACGGTGGCAACGGTCACCGGACCGCAGTTCTCGACGGTTGATGTGCCGGTCTTCATCCGTGATTCCTCCGGCACGCCGCTCGGCCTCGATCAGCCGGCCGGATTTCACATTCAGGCATACGCCATCAAGGTGAACTACGCGCCCGCGGCGGCCGTGCAGTCGATCACGTTCACACGCGGCGGAATCACCACATCGCTGACGCCGGCCTCTGAAAGCAGTCCATCAAGTGCCGGATCGATCTCTCTGATCGATTCATTCAGCGAGGCGACGAATCCGATTCCTTTCACGCTCAACGGCACGTTGCCTGGTAATCAGGTGGCCACACTGCACGTGACGCTTGCGAACACGGCGACGCCTGGGACGATCATCACGCTCACGCTCGATCCGAGCTCGCTCACGCAGCTTTCGAATGACACGGGAACAGTGGGGGAGATGGTCAGCAACGGCGCACTGACGCTGGTCAACGGTTCGATCACCGTCCTCCCCTCGGTGCCCGCGCTCGGCCACATCGCACTCCTGGTGCTGGCCATCTCGCTGGTCTTCATCGCCATTCGATCACGCTTCTGATTTTGATTGAGCCGGCCCGGTTTTCCGGGCCGGCTTTTCGTCATGTCCGGTCTTCGGCTGAACATGAGCTGGTCCGTCTTCCTCTTGCCGTCATCGTCAACCAAAGGATAAACCGATGAAAAGAGCACTCCTCACGCTGTCCGTTGTTCTGATGGTCTTTCCCTCGTTTGCTGCGCCGAAGAAACACAGCGCGAAAGCAACGAGCAAAGGCGAGATCGTTGCCACTAAGAAAACAGAGCACGCCGCGGTCACTTCGCCGCTCGTCAAAGGCCGCAAGCAGTTGGGCGGCGAGGATCCTGGCGCCACGAAGAACGCCGGTCCGGTAGCGGTTGGAGGGCCCGTCGAGCAGCGGCTCACCAAAGCGACAGGCAAGAAGTTCGACCTCCGCAATCTTCCCTTCGTTCCCTCTGTGAAGCGGGAACGGCCGGAACGCGAAGCGCCGCGGGTCACTCGCGGCTCAGTGACCAAGCTTGGCAATCTCCCGCCCGTTGGGGCAGCTCCCCTTCCGCCGGTCCGAAGCGCGCCGGCCCCGGCGCCGCTTACCACTTTCGCCGGCCTTGACGACGCCAACTGGGGCGCCGGTCATCCTCCCGATACGAACGGCGACGCCGGACCGGTCTACTACATTCAGACCATCAACACCTCGATCGGTGTCTACCGCAAGTCCGATGGCGTTCGGGTGGCAGCATTCACTTTCGACACATTCATGTCGCAGGGCAACTTCGGAAATCTTTGCGACACGGACAACTTCGGTGATCCGGTCGTCCTCTACGACAGCTTCGAAGACCGCTGGATCATTTCCGACTTCGCGTTCCAGCTCGACGGCAGCGGCAACGTCATCAATCCGCCGGGCAGCTTCCAGTGCTTCGCCGTGTCGATGAACGGCGATCCTGTCAGTGGCGGCTGGAACTACTACTCGATCAACACCACCGGCGGACTCGGCGACTATCCGAAGATGGGCATCTGGCCGGACGGCCTCTACATGTCCGTCAACATGTTCGCCTACGCCGGATCGTTCCAGAACACAAGGCTCTACGCGTTCAACAAAGCGCAGATGTACGCCGGCAGCCCGACCGTGAAGGTGGTCTCCTTCAATCTTCCGAGCGATCAATTTACCGTCATCCCCGCGAATGCGCGGCTGCAAACCGGCACGCCGCCTCCGGGAAGACCGAACCTCTTCGCCTCGGTCTGGAACTTTCTCGACGCGATCCAGATCTGGAAGTTCCATGTCGATTGGGCCAATCCCGGGCTCTCGACCATCACCGGCACGTTCGATTCGACGATGACGTTCTGGTGGGAACAGTACGACCGCGGCGGCGGTGTTGAAACCGCGCCGAGTCCCGCCAACAGTCTCGACACGCTCTATCCGCGCCTCATGGTGCAGAACCAGTACTCGAATATCGGCGGCGTGGAGTCGCTGTGGGATTCACATACGGTCGGTGCCGGCAACCCGGTGTCGAACGTCACCTCGGCCCAGTCGGCCGTCCGCTACTACCAGGTCAACGTCACGGGCGGCAACGTCGCCGCGAACACGGTCCAGAGCTTCACCTACAGCCCCGACGCCACCGTCTTCCGTTACATGCCCAGCGCGGCCGTCAACCGCAATGGCGACCTCGCCATCGGCTACACGACCTCGAACGCCACCACCAATCCGACCCTGAGCTACGCCGGCCGTCTGGCTGGCGATCCTGTCAACAGCATCACACTCACCGAGCAATTAATGTTTGCCGGCAGCGGCTCGCAGAGCGGCTCGTGCGGCGGCACCTGCGAACGTTGGGGCGATTACAGCGCCATGACGCTCGATCCCGACGGTTGCAAGTTCTGGTATACGAACGAGTACTACCTCACTACCGGCCTCAATCACCAGACCCGCATCGGCTCCTTCGTGTTTCCGGGATGCACGCCGGTCGGAGCGGGCGGCACCGTCACAGGAACCGTCACCGCCACCGTCGGTGGCCTGCCGATCAGCGGCGCGACGGTGAACCTCGGCTCGCGCACCACGACCACGAATTCATCCGGCGTCTACACCTTCACCGGGATTCCGGCGGGAACGTACCCGTACATCACCGCCAGCGCTCCCGGCTTCATCCCCTCAACCGTGAACTCGATCGTCGTCACCGACGGCGGCACCACCACACAAAACTTCTCGCTCGCTTCGGCGAGCAGCGGTTCGTGTTTCACCGATACCACCCAGGCCGACTTCCAGGGCGGCACATTGACGAACGTCGATGTGACCACCAGCCCCGGCGACGTCAAGCTGACCAATGCAAACTTCATCGATCAGCAGAACGAATCGCTGAGCAACAGCGGGAACAGCCTCAGCACGGCAAGCTGGAGAGGTCAGCTCTTCAAAGCCGGCAGCAGCGGACAACTCGTGGCGATTGACGTCAATCTGTTCGCCCTGTTGAACGCCGGCAGCACCACGCCGAACTTCACGGTGTCCATCCGCGCCACAGCCGCCGGTGTTCCGACCGGCGCCGATCTCGTGTCCACCACGATGGCCGGCTTCGATGACGGCGGCTTCGGCGGTTACCACACCGCCGTCTTCGGCAGCCCGCTGGCCATCACCGCCGGGACGACCTACGCCTTCATCATCCGGCCGGTCGCCAACCCGTCGAGTCCGGCGGCTTCCCCTGGCTACTTCTTCACGGTCAGCCCCACCGCGACCGACTATCCGTTCGGTACCGCGGTCCGTTCCACGAACGGCGGCAGCACCTGGACGATCTCGGCCTTCTCAGGCGGCTTTCACACGTACGTAAACAACGGCTTCGCGCCGACCGGCAACCTGATTTCCTCCATGAAGGACGCCAACCCCGCCATCGGCAACGCGCCGACCTGGACGACGCTCTCATGGACGGCTACGACGCCGCCGGCGACGTCCCTCCAGTTCCAGGTCGCCGCCTCCAACAGTGCGAACGGACCGTTCAACTTTGTCGGACCGGACGGAACCGCCGCTACGTTCTTCACCACCAGCGGCGCGTCGCTGTCGCAGTTCAACGGCTTCCGCTATCTCGAGTACAAGGCCATTCTCAATTCGTCGAACAGCGCCGTCACGCCTACGCTGAGTGACGTAACGGTCTGCTTCGCCGACGTCGCCTGCGGCTCGGGGGCGCCCGGCATCACTCCGACGCCAGCGTCCGTCTGCCCCGGCTCGGTGGGCAATACCGCGGCCGGCCCGGCCGGCATGGTCAACTACTCCTGGGCCATCACCAACGGAACGATCACCGGAGGCCTCAACGCGCAGACGGTGACCTACACCGCCGGCGCGTCCGGTACGGTCGGCCTGATGCTGACTGTCACCGACGGCACCGGCTGCCTGAAGTCGAACACGACCAGCGTCACCATCAACGCCGTCCCGGCCACGCCGACGATCACGCCCACTCCGGCGGCCGTCTGCGCGAACGCCACCGGCAACTCCGCAGCCGGTCCGGCCGGCGCAACCAGCTACGCGTGGTCGATCACCAACGGCACCATCACCTCGGCCACGAACATCCAGACCATCACCTACACCGCCGGCGCGTCCGGCACGGTCGGCCTCACCCTCGTCGTGACGAACGCCGGCGGCTGCTCGGCCACGAACACGGCGAACGTAACCATCAACGCCAACCCCGCCTCGCCGACGATCACGCCCACTCCGGCCAGCGTCTGCGCGAACTCCACCGGTAACTCCGCCGCGGGTCCGGCTGGCGCAACCAGCTATGCCTGGTCGATCACCAACGGCACCATCACCTCGGCCACGAACATCCAGACCATCACCTACACCGCCGGCGCTTCCGGCACGGTCGGTCTGACCCTCGTCGTGACGAACGCCGGCGGCTGCTCCGCGTCCAACACGGCCAACGTGACCATCAACGCCGCACCGACCACACCGACGATCACGCCGACTCCGGCCTCCGTCTGCGCGAACTCCACCGGCAACTCGGCCGCCGGTCCGGCTGGCGCGACCAGCTACGCCTGGTCGATCACCAACGGCACGATCACCTCGGCTACGACCATCCAAACCATCACCTACACCGCCGGCGCATCCGGCACGGTCGGTCTGACTCTCGTCGTGACCAACGCCAGCGGCTGCTCGGCGTCGAACACGTCAAACGTGACCATCAACGCCAACCCGGTCACGCCGACGATCACGCCGACTCCGGCCAGCGTCTGCGCGAACTCCACCGGCAACTCCGCCGCTGGTCCGGCCGGCGCAACGAGCTACGCGTGGTCGATCACGAACGGCACGATCACCTCGGCTACGAACATCCAGACCATCACCTATACCGCCGGCGCTTCCGGCACGGTCGGTCTGACCCTGGTCGTGACCAACGCGAGCGGCTGTTCCGCATCCAACACGTCGAACGTCACCATCAACGCCGCACCGGCCACGCCGACCATCACGCCGACTCCGGCCAGCGTCTGCGCGAACTCGACCGGCAACTCCGCCGCTGGTCCTGCGGGCGCAACCAGCTACGCCTGGTCGATCACCAACGGCACCATCACCTCGGCCACGAACATCCAGACCATCACCTACACCGCCGGCGCATCCGGCACGGTCGGTCTGACGCTGGTCGTGACGAACGCGAGCGGCTGTTCCGCGTCCAACACGGCCAACGTGACCATCAACGCCAACCCGGCCACGCCGACAATCACACCGACTCCGGCGAGCGTCTGCGCGAACTCCACCGGCAACTCCGCCGCTGGTCCGGCTGGCGCAACGAGCTACGCCTGGTCAATCACGAACGGCACCATCACCTCGGCCACGAACATCCAGACCATCACCTACACCGCCGGCGCGTCCGGCACGGTCGGTCTGACCCTCGTCGTGACCAACGCCAGCGGTTGCTCGGCGACGAACACGTCGAACGTGACCATCAACGCCAACCCGGCCTCGCCGACGATCACGCCGACTCCGGCAAGCGTCTGCGCGAACTCCACCGGCAACTCCGCGGCCGGTCCGGCTGGCGCGACCAGCTACGCGTGGTCGATCACCAACGGCACCATCACATCGGCTACGAACATCCAGACCATCACCTACACCGCCGGCGCATCCGGCACGGTCGGTCTGACACTGGTCGTGACGAACGCCAGCGGCTGCTCGGCCACGAACACGTCGAACGTGACTATCAACGCCAACCCCGCCGCGCCGGCCATCACGCCGACTCCGGCAGCGGTCTGCGCCAGTTCAACCGGTAACTCTGCTTCCGGCCCGGCTGGCGCGACCAGTTACGCGTGGTCGATCACCAACGGCACGATCACCTCGGCTGCGAACATCCAGACCATCACCTATACGGCCGGCGCTTCCGGCACGGTTGGTCTGACGCTCGTCGTGACCAACGCCTCGGGTTGCTCGGCGACGAATACTGCGAACGTCACGATCAATCCGAATCCGAATGCCACCATCACCGCACCCGTCAGCGTGCCGTCCGGCTCGACCGGTAACATTGCTTCGGTAGCAAACGCAGGCGGCGGAGCAACGTACGCCTGGTCCATCAGTGGTGGCACGATCACCGGCGGAACCGGTACCAACAGCATCACCTTCACTGCTGGTGCGGCCGGAACACTGACTCTCAACGTCACCGTGACGACGGGTGCAGGTTGCAGCGATGCGAAGTCCGCGAACGTGACCGTCACGCCTGTCAGCTCGGTGACCGTCACCTCGGTCTCACCGGTCGGCGGCACCACCGCCGGCGGCTCGGCGGTGACGATCAACGGAACCGGCTTCAACGCCGGCGCGACCGTTACCTTCGGCGGATCGGCAGCCACCAACGTCGTGGTCGTCAGCTCGACCAAGATCACTGCGCGGACGCCGGCTCATGCGGCAGGTTCCGTCAACGTGACCGTGACCAACACCGATACCTCCACCGGCACGTTGACCAACGGCTATCTCTACAAGCCGCAGCAGTTCGATCCGAACAACGACGGCACCATCTCTCCGATGGACATCTTCTACCTGGTCAATTACCTGTACCTCGGTGGCCCGCCGCCAATGGGAGCCGCCGGTATGTTGTCGGGTGACGCGAATGGCGACGGAGTAGTCAATCCGCTCGACATCTTCTATCTCGTCAACTACCTCTTCCTCGGCGGGCCGCGTCCGAACTCGATCATCGATGCGCCTCACGTGACCGCGACATCGGTCGGAACGGACGCGCCGCAACTCTCCGGCTCCATTGCACTCGGCAAAGCCGTTCTCCGCAACGGACATTACGTCGTGCCGGTCATCATGACGGCGGGACAGGGATCGGTTGCGCCGCAGGCAATGTCTCTGCGCGTTCATTTCGACGGCGAAGTCGGCAACGCAACGATCCGGAAAGCAGGAGCAGCGAAGGATCTGGCGGTCGCGTTCGAAACCGACCGCCTTGCCGGCAACGACCTGTCGTACCTCGTCTCCTACGGAAATCTCTTCCTCGGATCGTCGGCTTCCGCAGTCGTCGCCGAGATCGAGATCGAAGCTGGCAACGTCACGCTCAGCGTCGATCCGCAACTGACGATGCTCAGCAATCAGGCCGGAACGATGACCGCGTCTGTTTCCAACGGTAAACTCCAGGTGACTGGCACAAAGATCGGCAACGGGTCAGCGCCGCAGCCCCGCACCCCGGAACTGAAAGTGAACTAAGGCGCGAGAAGGAACGTTATGAAATCGAAAGCAAATCATTGGAAGACCGTTCGTGCCGCGCTGCTGATCGGTGTGATCGCCAGCGTGGTATCAACAACTGCCGTCTGGGCGGG
>JAFAOU010000188.1 GCA_019247495.1 Acidobacteriota bacterium | reverse complement strand
GTTCTCCTGTTGCTGTCGGCGCTCGGTCTGACCTTGGCTCACGCTGCGCAGGTCGAGTGGCAGTTTCTGCACGATCCCGCCAGTTACGCGGCGGTCGCGCTTGTGCCGATGCGTCTCGCGGACCGTTTCGTTCGCACGCTAGGCTTCTGGCGCGAGAACTTCGCACCGTGGCGCTGGGTCTTTGCACGCCCGGTCTGGTATCCACGGCCACCGGCGGCGATTTCGTGGTGGGCCATGGGACTCGCTGCCGGATTCGCGGCGGCGTGGTTCGCGTTCCGGGCACGCCGGACACAGAATCCGGATCTGCCGGAGCTCCCGGCGCGGACGCTCGTGCTGGCAGCGATCTTCGCTGCGATGGCTTTGCTTGCGAATGCCGCCTACGCCGGACTTCAGATGGCCGAGCTTCACTATCGCACGCACATCCTGTCGCGAACGTGGGCATCATTGGCGGTCGCCGTTTCAGCCGGCTGGGCGGTGCAACAGTGGCCTCGCTTCCGGAACGCTGTCCTGTTCGTGCCGGCGGTCTTTGTAGGGTTCGGAGTCTGGGGAGGACTGGAGCGTCAGGACCTGTGGGTCTCGACCTGGAGGCTGCACAAGAAAGAGCTCCTGTCTATCGTTACCGCAGCCCCCGCTTTGAAACCCGGAACGGGTGTCATCCTTCGCAGCCCGCCAACGCCCAATTGGTATCTCGCGACCGAGGCTGACTATCTGGCGCAGAGCTGGCTCATCCTGCTCTACGATGAGCCTGCCATTCACGCTCTCCGCATGACTCCTGACCGAGGGACGGGCTGCCGCGCAACGCCCGAGGGGCTCGCGTGCTGGCACGAGCAACAGGCCGAATGCGTCGCCGCCGGCACATGTGCAGCGGATCGCTTTCCGTACGACACGCTGGTGATCATGGATTTCGACAATCAGAGAGGAACCTTCCAGTTGGTTTCCCGCCCGCAGGGTGATCCTTTATTAGGCGAATCCGCTGCGGCGCTCGCTGGTTACCGGCCGGCCGGCCGCATCGTGGAACGTCCATTGACGCTCCGGCAGCGCGCGTTGTTGCTCGAGTAGCTCGTGGTGGATAGCTCAATGGCGCCGGAGCTCTCCGTTGTCATCCTTTGCTACCGCTCCGGCGGCGCCGCGCGCGCTTTCGCGGCGCGCATTCGTGAGGCGCTGCTCGATGCGGGTGTCGACAACTATCAACTCGTGCTGGTTGGCAACTACGTGGCCGGCAGCGACGACACGACCCCCGATGTCGTACGGGAACTGGCTTCCGGTGATCCCCGCATCGTCTGTTCGGCAGTGGTGAAACAGGGAATGATGGGTTGGGACTTGCGCAGCGGACTGGCGCTGGCGACCGGTCGGTATCTGGCGGTCATCGATGGCGACGGCCAGGTGCTGGTTGAGGATCTGGTGCGGATCTACCGGCTGCTGCGCGAACAGGGCCTCGATCTGGCGAAGACGTACCGAAAAGAGCGCGGCGATGGTCTCAAGCGCAAGGTCATTTCGCTTGTCTTCAATGGGCTCTTTCATGTTCTCTTCCCTGGGGTTCTGGCGCGGGACATCAACGCCAAGCCGAAGATTCTGACCCGCGCAGCCTTCGAGCGGATGACGCTGCAATCCTCCGACTGGTTCATCGACGCCGAGATCATGATCCAGGCCCGCGGTCTGGGACTTTCCGTCGGCGAGACGGAAACAGAGTTTCTTGGTCTGACCGGCCGCCGTTCCTTCATCACGTTGGCGGCTGTCTTCGAGTTCCTGCGCAACCTCCTGCGCTACCGCATCCTGGAGTTCCGGCGGAGGGATCGGGAATGAGGATCGGCCGTCCGTTTCGAGTACTATGTCGCGGCACGCACACTTGCTGTGATCGAGCGAGCGTAGCTCAGTTGGTAGAGTAGGAGCTTCCCAAGCTCTTGGTCGCGGGTTCGAATCCCGTCGCTCGCTCCAATCGGATCATCCCCTGATTCGCGTCGCGGCTACGGCGGCGATCGTCATCGCGAGGGCGATCAACATCCATCCCGAGAGCGCCGGGATAGCGGAGACGTTGAGGGTGGCCGCGGCGGGGCCGCCCGGCGGAACGCCGGTTCCGGTGACCTGCGAGGTTGTATTCACAATCGGGCCGGTGACGGTGGCGTGCATGAGGATGGGAACGCTGCACGATGCGCCCGCGCCGAGCGTGACGTTGCCGAATGACCAGCCGCTTCCGTTGAACGTTGCGTTGCCGGCGCTGCACGTGTAAGCGCCAACCACGTCCGGCACCAGGCCTGCGGGGTACGTGTCGCTGAAGGCAATGCCGGTGATCGTAGACGCATTCGGATTCGTGATCGTTACGGTCATCGTCGTCGTTGACGTACCGCCGACCGGTACGGTCGAAGGGTTGAATGACTTCGACATCGTGAGGGGCAAGGCCTGGGCAAGAAGCGGCGGTGCGCACGCCACGACGAAGATGGTGAAGAGTACGACGCGCCGGAGTGCGAGCATGGATTCCGCTCCCTTATGCTTTTTCGAGGAGTATAGCTTTGGGGGGAGGATTCGCCTTGTCCATGCGACAGATGCCCGCTGTCCCATCTCGTTTTTCGGCAGATGGCGTCTCATACGGAACCACGAACGTGCCCGGTTTCCCGACTGCGGCAGCGGTCGGCGGATCGAATCCACGCTGCCTGGTAATTGATCCCGCGACGCCCACGGTCAAAATCGTCGCCCAGGAAGACCTCGACCGGCATGGCGGCACGACCGAAATGCTGATCTACGGCGCATAATTGCTCCACCGTGTCCGGATCGAGAGCGTTGGTCAGTGGCCTGAGCGTCGTCGTGCTCAGCGTCTCGTTCGCAGCGCTCGTGTTCGGGCAGGTTCCGCCGAACCGGACGCAGACGAAGCCGCCGGTGAACGAGACGCGCGGTGGCTCAATCCGGCTGCCCCCGTCGATCGTTCCGTTGTTGTTCGGGATGAAGCGTGTCGAGGTGGTGCGGGCGCTCGAGCCGTTGCATCTTCGACCGAAGTTTCTCGGGATTGAAGACGGCATCGCGCTCGCGCAGGATCCGGCGGCGGGAACGAGCGTCCCGTACGGGAGCGGGGTTGCGGTGACGCTCGGTCGGATGCCGGAGCTTGTGCTGAAGGGTCCTCCGGCGCCGGCGTATGTGGGGAGTGAGTTGACGTTCACCGTCTCATTCGTTCCGCCGCTTCCGGCGGGGCCGAAGGCGATCTATCAGTTCACTTGGGGCGATGGCAGTCCTACCGAGTCGACCGCGAACGCGGTGGTGACGCATCGTTTCGTCGACGCGGGCGCGCGCGTGGTTTCCGTCATCTGGACCCTCAACGACCGCGTCAAAATCGGCAGCGCCAGAGTTGCGGTCGACATCCTTCCTCTGCCACCGGTGGATACGGCCACCTCATACGTTCCTTTGTTGTTCGGGATGAATCGCGTGGAGGTGTCGCGGGTGCTGGAGCCGTTGGGTCTTCAGCCAAAGTTCTCGGGGCCGGACAACGGGTCCGCGATGGAGCAGAAGCCTCCGGCCGGAACGAGGGTCCGGTATGGCAGTGCGGTCGCGGTGACGCTCGGCATGATGCCGCAGCTCGTACTGAAGGGTCCTGCTGCGCCGGCGTATGTGGGGAAGGAGTTGACGTTCAGCGTCGCGTTTGTTCCGCCGCTTCCGGCGGGGCCGAAAGCGATCTATCACTTCACGTGGGGAGATGGCAGTCCTACCGAGTCGACCGGGAACACGGTGGTCACGCATCGTTTCGCTGACGCGGGCGCGCGTCCAGTTTCCGTGATTTGGACTCTCAGCGATGGCGTCAAGATCGGCAGCGCCGGAGTTGTTGTGGAGATCCTCCCTGTGCCGCCTCCACCATCCGATACGGCACAGACAGCGACCGTCGCGACCTCGGATACCAGCGCGACCGTCTCCACTGATACGGCGGCTTCACAAACAACCGTCACGACAACAACCTCCGACAACTCGACTACGACTGTGACGACGACGACGGAACCGACAACGGCGACGGCGTCGACCACCACCTCGGTTCCAACGCCTGGACCGCCAAACCTGCTTGTGTGGATCGGTGCGGCTGCGGTCATCCTTCTACTGGTCGTCACCTTTCTGCTTGCGCGGGTTCTTCGCGCGCTCAATCGGAAGCCGCCCAAAACGCAGGCGCAGGCGAAATCGCCGGTGGCATTCAACGGCGGCGTGCGGGCTGTGGAGTATGAGATCGAGCATCCGGAATTGATTCGGCGGCGGCCGGAGGTCGGGTTGCGCGGGGGAGTCCGCGCCGAGGAGGGTGACGATGTCTGACGAGATGCTTTCGCTGAAGGATTTGCTTGCGCTGCCGGAAAGCGGCGTTCCGGCGGAGAGTCTGAGCGCGGGGATGAGCGAGAAGGATGTGGAGTCCTTCAAGAAAACGATCGACGGCGCGCTTCCGGGGATGAAGTGGTCTGCGCTCGAGGGCGCGGTCGGCAGCAAGCTGGCCGAGGTCCTCGACGGGATCGACGCGGTCACGTTGTTCGCGGGCGCCTGGGAGAAGTACCACCTGCTTTCGGACGCGGCGGAGAAGAGTAAGTCGGGCGCAACGCTGCTGGTTCCGCTGGCCGAGCATCCGCTCAAAACGAAGCTGCATCCGTATGTCGAAATTCAGTTGGGGCCGGACGTCATCAAGCGCATCGAATTGGAAGTGACGCTGTCGTTGAAGCTCAAGGGGATCACGGTCCGCGTGCAATCGGCGGAGATTCGCGGCATCGAAGCGGGCACCTGCGAAGGGAGCGCCGAGCTTGGACTGGCGGCGAGCTCCATCTGGAAGCACGACATCAAGCCGATCAATCTTCCGGGCAAGATCACGCTCCGCAAGGGCATCCCTATCAAGTAGTGATCAATCGATGGCGCGTTGCCGTCGCTCGTTACGATCGGACATGGCTTCCGTCACGACGTCGCACATCGCGCTTTCGTGTTCGTCGCGCTCGCGTCGAAATTTGGCGAGGAGGGCGCGCAGCGTCGGTGGGGCGACGAACGTTGTGGCCATCACCATCAGGGCGACGGAGCTGTAGAGACCACTGGTGAGGACTCCCGCCGTGAGGCCGACCTGCGCGAAGATGAGGCCGACTTCGCCTCGGGGGATCATCCCCACGCCGATGATGATCTTGCGGAGCGGACGGCCGAACGCGGCGTAGCCGGCGAGGAGTTTGCCGGCGATGGCAACGATCGTGAGCAGCAGTCCGATGACTCGAACAATACGGGGATGTCTTCGCGGCGCTCGCGGAGCGGCGGAATGTGAATGGGAAAGACGTTGAGCCGATAGTAAAGGTCCTCGCGGAACGTTCCTTCCTGAACCATCTTCAGCAGGTCGCGGTTCGTGGCTGCGATCACGCGCGCCTCGGTACGCAGCGTCTGGCTCCCGCCGACCCGCTCGAAGGTCCGCTCCTGGAGCACGCGCAGAAGCGCCACCTGAATCTCGAGTGGCAGCTCGCCGACTTCGTCGAGGAAGATCGTTCCTCGGGTTGCAATCTCGAAACGGCCGATGCGGCGCTGCATGGCGCCAGTGAACGAGCCGCGCTCGTGCCCGAACAGCTCGCTGGCGATCAAGCCGGAAGGCAAAGCCGCCGAATGAACGGCGATCATCGGTCCGCCGGCACGCCGCGATCGGCGATGAATCTCCCGCGCGATCAGCTCCTTGCCGGTTCCCGTCTCGCCCGTGATCAAAACCGTGGCGTCGGTCGGCGCGACTTTGTCGACGTTCGACAGAACGGAGCGCATCGATCGCGAAACACCGATCACAGAGCCCATGAGCAGGCGCTCGTCGATCTGGTTTCTGAGGAGCACGTTCTCCTCGACAACGTCCTCGGCGTACTTCCTCCCGATGACGATGTTGGCTTGATTGAGAGTGACGGCGAGAAGGAGGAGGTCGATCTCCGTTGGAAACTGCCGATCGGCTGATGCTGCAACGACCGTCAATTCCGACGCAGCGCCGCCGACGCTGACGGTGGTCCGTAGCGAGCGCGTTGCATCGGAAGGGTCGGGGATCGTCGACCTCTCCGCCGCCGCATCGTCCGAAGCAAGAAGACTCCTGGCCGCGGCAGCGAAACCGCCGGGATCAATGTTCTTTTCTTTAGCGCGCGCTGCGGCAATCGGCCTTTCATCGTCAAATAGCGTGACGTAAACGAAATCGAGGTTCAGGACCCGCAGAAGTACGTCCGCCACGGCGCTCGGCACGCTCCCCGCAGGATCTGCCGCCATGAACATCTCCTCGGTTCTGCTCTGGGGATTTGCGGCGACGGTGCTGCTCACCAGCCTCACCATCGCCGCACAATCGCTCGGCCTCACGCGGATCGATATCCCATTCATCATCGGGACGATGTTCACGCCCGACCGCGACCGCGCCAAGGTGATCGGGCTCGCGCTTCACCTCATCAACGGCTGGCTGTTCGCGATTGTCTACGGTCTCTTCTTCGAACACATGCGCGCCGCGACCTGGTGGTTCGGCGCACTCCTCGGCGCATTGCAGGGGATGTTCATCGTGGCCGTGCTGTTGCCGATTCTGCCGGGCATCCACCCGCGAATGGTGTCGGACTTTCGCGGCCCCGAGCCGACGCGGCTGCTGGAACCGCCCGGATTTTTCGTCACAAACTACGGCGCCAA
The DNA here is from genome assembly GCA_019247495.1 of Acidobacteriota bacterium. GTDB lineage: Bacteria > Acidobacteriota > Thermoanaerobaculia > Gp7-AA8 > Gp7-AA8 > JADGNZ01. The sequence goes on along the minus strand of JAFAOU010000188.1, from coordinate 23,936 downwards.
AACGCCGCTGGTGTTGATCATTGTGCACGTGCTGTACGGCACGACGATCGGGGCGTTTTACGCGTTGTCGCACGCGTAGTGCGGCCGTCTCGGCTGCATCCGGCGGGCGTCCTCGCCCGGCGGTGGTTTCTGCGAGGCTTGCGCTGGTGTTGCAAGTCTTACCGAAGAGGACGCGCACCACGCTCACAACTTTCGCGTGGTCACCGAAACCCCCGCCGGGCGAGGACGCCCGGCGGATGCAGGCGGGACGCCCGCACTACGCGTGGGCGTTAGTCACGTCGCGCGCGGCTCCGCCTTCCCCTTTTCCTCTGCTTGCGCCAGACAAAGCGCCGCCGTCATCAGCGCGATGTGCGTGAGCGCTTGCGGGAAGTTGCCGAGCATCTCGCCGCTGTGCACATCGATCTCCTCGGAGAACAGACCGACGTCGTTGCCGCGGCGGGCGATGTCGGCGAAGAGCGTGCGCGCTTCGTCCACGCGGCCGGCCAAGGCCAGCGCTTCGACGAGCCAGAAGCTGCAGGCGAGGAAGGCGCCTTCGCCGGACGGTAGGCCATCGTCGGTTTCGCGGGTGTCGTAGCGGTAGATCAGGCCGGAGCGCCCGAGTTCTGCGCGGATCGCGTCGATGGTGCCGAGCATGCGCGGGTCGGCTGGATCGATGAAACCGACGCGGGCGATGAAGAGAAGGCTGGCGTCGACTTCCTCGTCGTCGAAGATGCCGGTGAAACTGTTGCGGCGCGTGCTGAAGCCGTGAGTCAGAACCTCTTCTTTAATCGCGGCTTTTGCGTTTGCGATCCGCGCATCGTCGATCTTGACGTGGCAACGCCTGGCGATGCGTTGCGCGCTGTCGAGCGCAGACCAGGCCATGACCTTGCCGTGAACGTGTTGACGCGGACCGCCGCGTTTCTCCCAGATTCCGGCGTCCGGCTCCTGCCAGCGTTCGCAGACGATTTCCGTGAGGCGGCGGATGAGATGTTGCACGTCGCGATCGAGCGCTTCGCCGCGGCGCGTTGCTTCTTCGACCGCGCCGAGGAGCTCGCCGTAGACGTCGAGTTGAAATTGTCCGTGCGCGTCATTGCCGATGCGGACGGGACGCGAGCCGCGATATCCGGCCAGATGATCGAGCGTTTTCTCCGGGACGCGTGACTCGCCGAAGACGTCGTAAAGCATCTGCAGCTTCGGGTGCGTGAGACGCGTGGAGTAGAGCAGCCAATCGAGAAACGCCGCGCCCTCATTGGAAAAACCGCAGTCATAAAGCGCGGTCACGGTCCACGACGCATCGCGGAGCCAGCAGTAGCGATAGTCCCAGTTGCGAACGCTGCCGATCGACTCGGGGAGTGATGTCGTCGGCGCGGCGACGATCGCGCCGGTCGGGGCGTACGTCAGCAGTTTCAGAACGAGCGCGGACCGGAGGACGAGCGCTCGATGCGGACCGTCGTAGGTGAGTTGCGATGACCAGTCGCACCAGAACTTCACGGTGCGTTCGATGGCGTCATCGGTGATCGACGGAAAAACCGCTGGTGTGTGATCGTCGAAGCCGAGGGCGAATGTGCGCGATTCACCGGCTTTCAACGTGATGCGCGATGTTGCCGTGCCGGCGTCGATCTCGAACTTCGCATCGCTTCGAAGGTTGAGAACGCACGCTCCCCAGCCGCAGTGGATCGAGTCGCCGCGATGCTGAAGCCGAGGAGTGATGCGCGCGTAGTCGGGGCGCGGCGCGTAGATGATTTCGATGGGCAACTCGCCCTCGATCACTTCGATGCGGCGAAGCAGTTGGCGGAACGGCGTCAGCGTGGTCCGCTTCTCCTCCTCCGTCATGACCGGCATTAGATCGATCAGGCGCGCGGTGCCCGAGCCGCTCGTGAAGGTCGTCTCGATGACGTTGGTCCCGTCGAGGTAGCGGCGTTTCGATTCGTGTTCGACGGCGGGATGGATGGCGAAGAATCCGCCTTTGTCGATATCGAGAAGGCGTCCGAAGATCGATGGCGAATCGAAACGCGGCCAGCACAGCCAGTCGATCGAACCGCCACGCGAAACCAGCGCTACCGACCGAGTGCAGCCGATGGCGGCGTAGTCAGCGATGGGGACGGGGTCGGGCACTTTTACGCATTGTAAGCACCGTGAAAAGGCTTCCCACCACAAAGACACAAAGGACACAAAGAAGGCTCTCTTTGTGCTCTTTGTGTCTTGGTGGTGAGAAGCCTTTCAGCGCATGATTCGCGCCGATGCTTCGCGTCACCGAGATCTTCCACAGCATTCAGGGTGAGTCGACACACGCCGGGCGGCCGTGCGTCTTCGTGCGGCTGGCCGGCTGCAATCTTCGCTGCCGCTGGTGCGATTCGGAATACACATTCACCGGCGGCGAGAAACTGTCGATCGATGATGTGATCGAACGCGTGAAGAGCTACGGCTGCGAGCTCGTCGAAGTCACCGGTGGCGAGCCGCTGGCGCAGAAGGAAGCGTTCGATCTGATCGCGCGCCTTTGCGATGATGGTTTCGAGGTGCTGATCGAGACGTCGGGATCGATCGACATCGAGCCGGTCGACCGCCGCGCGAAGATCATCCTCGACGTGAAGTGTCCCGGCTCTGGTGAGGCGGAAAAGAACTACTGGCCGAATCTCGAGAACCTCAAACCGCACGATGAGATCAAGTTCGTCATCGCCGATCGCGCCGACTACGAATGGGCGCGCCGCGTCATTGCGCAGCACAACCTGGCCGGCCGCACGATCCTCTTCTCGCCGGTCTGGGGCGAGATCGATCTGAAGTCGCTGGCAGAGATGATGCTCGCCGACCGGGTACCGGCGCGGCTGCAGACGCAATTGCACAAACACATCTGGGGCGCGGACGTGAAGGGAGTCTGATGAACAAACCGACGCTCGACCACATCGGCATCGCCGTGAAGTCGCTCGATTCCGCCAGGATTTACGAAGCCCTCGGTCTTACGATCGATCACGTCGAGACCGTGACGACGCAGGGTGTGCGTACGGCCTTCCTCTCCGCGGGCGATGCGAATCTCGAACTGCTCGAACCGACCGGTGCTGACTCGACCGTCGCAAAGTTCATCGAGAAGCGCGGCGAAGGAATCCATCACATCTGCTTTCGCGTCGACGACATCGAATCGCATTTGTCGCGCCTCAAATCACTCGGCTACCGCCTCATCAACGAGTCGCCGGTGCCGGGCGCGCACGGCTGCCGCGTGGCCTTTCTCCATCCGGCCGCGGGCAACGGCGTGCTGATCGAGCTGAGCGAGAAATCATGATCGAAGGCTTCGCGCCGTCCGCGCTGATCATCCTCAATCTCGTCAATCCGAAAGAGAAGTTCTTCGGCGTTCTGACGGCGCTCTCGCCGGCCGGCGTGACGATGCGCGGCATCAACCTCGATTCGTTCGAGGACTGGATCCACCAGATCGCGCGCAACGAGGAGCCCGACCTCGACCTGATCACGATGTTCGTCCCGCTCTTCCGTGTCGAGCGGATCTTCCTCGACGAGCCGTCGGGCGCGGTCAAGTCGTACGGACAACGCTTCGAGCAGGTGGCCGGCGTTCCGCTGCGCACATTCCTCGGCATGGACGACGACGCCGCGCATTAGCGCGACTGTCATCCTGAGCCGCCGGAGCTTGCTTCGGCGAAGCCGGAGCAGCGCAGGACGGTCGAAGGACCCCCAACCTGCTAACCCGGCTGGGCGGCGGTTTTTCACGAGGCGAGCACGATGGGGGTCCTTCGACCGTCCTGCGCGACTCCGGCTTCGCCTCCGTCGCTTCGGCGGCTCAGGATGACAGTGGCGCGCTAACATCCTCTTCGTTGAATCCCACTTTCATTTACGTCGGCGTCATCTACGCGATCGCGGTTGCGCTCGCGCGGCGCGGCGGCAATCCGCTGCCGAAGCGGATCGCGGTTCTGTTCTACGCGCTCGTTCTCGTTTTCTTTTTCAAGGCGATGACGGGGCCATATGTCTGCATCGCCACCGACATCCCGAAGTTGATCGCACCATGGTCAGCCTCGGCGCCGGGGATGACGAAGTACACGGTGATGAACGGGGAGACGCAGGACGTGGTGATGCAGCTCGTGCCGTGGGCGCATCAGGTGCGTAACGCGTGGCTGAGCGGGCACGCGCCGCTGTGGAACGCGTTGGCGGGTTGTGGCTATCCGCTGCTCGCCAACGCGCAAAGCGCGGCATTTTCGCCGCTGCGGATTCTCGCGTTGCCGCTGCCGCTCGGCTACGCCATGACGTCCGAGGCGGCGATGAAAATGCTCGTCGCGCTGACGTTTACGTTTCTCTATTGCCGGCGGCGATACGGTGTCCTTCCGGCCAGCGTCGCTGCGATCGCGTATGGATTCGGACCGTTCGTCGTGGCGTGGCTGCACTTCGCGCAGAGCACCGCGGCCTGTTTTCTGCCGGCGGTGATTTATCAGATCGATCTGCTCGTCGAACGGCGAACGTACGCGCGCTTCGCGATGACGGCGGTGATCGGCGCGACGGTCGTCTTTTGCGGGCATCCGGAGACGGCGGTACACATCCTCTTCTTCGCGATCGCGTACGTGCTGTGGATCGTGATCGTCGAGAAGCAGCGCGCGTTTCTCCCGGCGCTCGCAGGCGCCGGCGCGGTGGCCTTTCTGCTCGCGCTGCCGATGATCATTCCGTTCGCGGAGAACGTGCGTCAGTCCACCCGATTCGAGGACATGAAAAAGGCAGACGCGGCGATGCCGTTTTCCGATGCGACCTCGCTCGCGCTGCTCGTGCAGCCGCGGTTGTACGGAACGCGGCCCGGCAATCCGTGGGGTCCGGCCGGCGCCGAGGCCGTGACAGGTTTCGCCGGCATTCTCGGCATCGCGTCGATCATCGCCATTGCCATCGATGCGATTGCGCGGCGGCGTTTTCGCGACCGCGAAGTCTTCTTCGTCATCGCGGCAATTGCGATTTTCGTACTGCTCGCGAATGTGAAGCCGGCGGTGGCCGCGATGCACGCGGTCATCGGACTGGCTGCCAACGCGCGGCTCCGGTTTCTCTTCGCGTGGATCCTGGCCGTACTGATCGCCGCGGCGTTGAATCGGTTGCGTACGATTCCGTTCGCGATCGGATTGGCGTCGGCGGCATTGCTGGTCGTCATCATCGTGATGCGGACGCCGTTTCCGAGCGCCGTCGTGCGTCACGACGGAATCGTCTCGATCATTCCGAGCGCGATCGTGCTCTTGATTGCGGCGGTCGCGCTCGTGCCGAGGATGCGAACGGGCGCTTCGCTAGTGCTCGTCGCCGCGGTCATTGCCGAGATGTGGCCGTTGACGATCGGTTGGAACTCCGCGTTTCCGATCGACACCTTTTACCCGCGCACGCTGCTGATCGACGCCGTGCTTCGCTACCACCGTCCTGGTTTCGATCGCGTGGCCGGCATTGGCGGGGTTCTCTTTCCGAACACGAACGCGATGTTCGGCATCGAAGACGCGCGCATCCACGATCCGATGGAACCTGCGGCTTACGTTCACTTCATCGGCGACTCGATCTCGCACGACTACTACAAGAAGTGGAACGACGCGACGCCGATGCTCGACCGGCTGAACGTCCGCTGGCTGATGACCGAGCCGAATCGCGAGATTGCGGACAGTGCGCGCTACGTTTTGCGGTACGCCGGTCCCGATGGACGGCTCTACGAAAACCTGCACGTGAAGCCGCGATTCTTCGCGGACGGCGCGCGCGTCGTCATCACTCGCGCGCGGGGCGACGAGTACACGATCGAGGTCGATGCCCCGCAACCGGCGAGGATCCTGAGCAGCGTTGGATACTCGCGAGCTTGGAACGTTGAATCGCGACCGCGACCCGTTGTCATCCTGAGCGGCAGCGAAGGATCTCAAGATGCGCGAAACAGACCTGGCTCCATTGGAAAGCCGCGCATCTTGAGATCTTTCGCGATCGCTCAGGATGACAATCCGGCCCCCTTCCTCGCGTTCGAAGTTCCCGCCGGCCACACCCGCGTTCGCATTCGTTATGTCGACGTTCCTTTCCGCATCGCGTCGATCATCGCGCTGCTCACTGCCGCCGCACTCGTCTGCTTTATGATCCGCGCCCGTGTTCAACGCCACCTGGATCTACACCGGCGTGCTTTACGCGATCGCGATCGCATGCGCCCGGCGGTGGATCCCGGCGGTCCGTGACGCGTTGCCGTGGCGCGTGGCGGCGTTCTTCTACGCGCTCGTCCTGATCTACCTCTCCCGGCCGATGACGGGGCGCTACGTCAACGTCCCGGTCGACTTCATCAACATCCTGCCGCCGTGGGGAAACTGGAACCGGCTGCGGCTCCTGTCGAATCCGGAGATGAACGATCTGGCCATGCAGATCGTGCCGTGGGCGCATCAGGCGCGCGAGGCGTGGCGCTCGCTGCACTTCCCGCTCTGGAACGCGCTGGCCGGCTGCGGCTATCCGCTGCTCGCGAACGGACAAAGTTCCGCGATGTCGCCGTTGCGCATCCTCGCGCTGCCGCTGCCGCTCGGCTACGCGATGACCGCCGAGGCGGCGATGAAACTGCTGATCGCCCTGACGGGGATGTATCTCTTCTGCCGGCGGCGCTACGACGAACTGCCGTCGGCGATCGGCGCGATCGCGTTTGCGTTCTGCAGCTTCTGCATCACGTGGCTGCACTTCCCGATCGTGACGGTCGCGGTCTGGCTGCCGTTCGCGTTTCTCGCGATCGAGCTGTTGATCGAACAGCGCACGTACCGGCGATTTCTTTTCGCGGTGATCGTCTGGACAGTGATGCTCTACGGCGGCCATCCGGAAACCGTCACGCACGTGACGTTCTTCGGAGGATTGTTCGCCCTCTGGCTCGCATTCGTCGAACGCGCGGCCACGCGACGCGATGCCATCCGCTCGCTCGCGCTGACCGCGCTTGCGATTTTCGTGGCCGCGCTGCTGGCGTCGCCGTTCATCGCCACGTTCGCGGAGACCGTGAAGAAGTCGCAGCGGTTTCAGGAGCTGCAGGTTCACGCGAACGATGAGCCGCCGTTCTCCGATTTCGCGTCGGCCATCGCCACGTTCCAGCCGAATTTCTACGGCCACGCACCGCGCGAAAAACCGTGGGGGCCGGCCACCGCCGAGTCGGTCACCGGCTTCGCCGGCATCCTCGGCATCGCCTCCTGGTTCGCCCTGCTCTATCGCGCGATTGCGCAGCGCGGCTTCCGCACGCGCGAATTTTTTCTGGTTCTCCTCGCGCTGTTCGCTGCCGGCATCGTCTTCAACTGGCCCGTCATCAGCGCCGTCTTTCACTTCATCTTCCGCCTCGCGGCGAACGCGCGGCTGCGCTTGTTTCTCTGCTGGATCGCTGCGGCGTTGACCGCGGCCGCGATCGACACCGCGCGCCGTGAGCGCTCGATCCATTTTTTCTGCGGCGTCCTGACCACCGCCGCGATTCTGCTTTGGCTCATGTTGACGCGATCCTTCCCATCGCCGGTGGCGAAAGACATGACCATGATCGCCATCCTGCCGAGCGTGCTCGTGCTCGTTCTGTCGTCGCTCTTCGTGCTGCAGGCGCGCGGACGCCACATCGCGGCGATGCTCGTCGGCGGTGCGCTCGTCGCCGAACTGTGGACGGCGACCGACGGTTGGAATCCGGTGCTTCCAGTTGAAGCGATGTATCCGAAGACGCCGCTGATCGAAAAACTGGAGCGACTGCAGAACGCGACGCCGCGCAACGCGCCGTTTCGGATCGTCGGAATCGGCGCGGCCCTCTTTCCGAATGCGCAGGCGATGTACAGCTTCGCCGACATCCGCACCCACGACCCGATGGCCTTCGGCCGCTACCTCGGACTGCTTCGGCTGCTCACCAACTACGAGACCCATGAGTACTTTGCGAAGTGGTCGAACGCGAAGACGCCGCTCCTGAACTATCTCAATGTGCGCTATCTCGTCGGGGACCGCGGTCTCGATCCCGGCGATCCCGGCCGCTACCTTCTCGTCTACGACGGCCGCGACGGACGCATTTTCGAGAACCGCGACGTGAAGCCACGCTTCTTCGCCGCGCGCGACATCGTCCTCGAGTTTCATCACGACCGCTTTGCGCAGACGCTGACGGAGCACGATTTCTCGAAGCAGACCGTCGTCAACATCCTCCCGGTCGACAGCGATCGCATGCGCAACGATCTCCTCTCGCCAAAGAGCGATCCGACCGTGCAGATCGTCGAGGCCGCGGACACGAATTTCCGTCTGCACATCCGATCGCCGCGGCACGCGCTGATCGTCAGCAGCCAGCCGTGGTGGCCGGGCTGGCGCGTTTTCCGGAACGGTCAGAGCATCACGCCGCAACTCGTCAACGGCGCGTTCCTCGGCTTCACGATTCCGCCCGGCGATTGGGACGTCCGCATCGACTACTTCCCGGCGTCGTTCTACGGCGGACTGGCGGGTGCAATCGTCACGGCGCTGCTGCTGGTCGCTTGGCCGATTGCGCAACGGCGAATTGGCTGAAAGCCTTTTCACCACGAAGACACAAAGAGCACAAAGGTTTTCTTCGTGTCCTTTGTGCCTTTGTGGTGATCAGGTTTTCGGCGCGTGACGCAGAACGAGAATCACCGCGCCGAGGATAACGATCGCGATCGGAATCAACGAATGCGGGTCGCCCGGACCGGTGGCCAGCTCGCCGATGTTGAAGCTGGCCCACTCGGAGGCGGCGTCATCGGGTGTGTGACGGGCGAAGACGATCGCTTCGTCGAGCGTCATGCGATTGACCGAGGTGTGACCGGTGAAGGTTACGGCAGACCACGGTGGCGTGATCGGCACGGAGGGCGAAAAGTGTCCGTGCAAAAGCAGCGGGACGATGTACTGCGTCAACGGGCGAGGGATCGTCGCGGATGGCTGCGGATCGACGGCGACGGCGGCGAAGTTGATCGCGAACGAGATCGCCGCGGCGAGGCAGGCGATTGTTCGCATCCGAACGTGCAGCAACGCGATCGCGAAGAACGGAATCAGCGGCACGAGGTAGCGTCCACCGATTCCGAAGCCGCCTTCCCAGCCGTTGAAGCTGATGTTGAACGCGAAGAACGCGCCGATCACGAGCATCGCCACCCCGCATGCGGCGCGCTCGCGGCGCCACCACGCAGTGAAGCCGAAGAGCGCGACGAACATCACCGGCGCGAAGAAAAAGAATCCGCGATACGGCGACAGCGTGATTGCGTAGAACACCGCCAGCGACGGCCACTGCATCACGCCCAGTGCCGCGCCGTGCGTGAGGAAGCGCGGATCGGTGACGGCCACGCTCGTGGTGAAGAAGCCGCCAAAACAGATGCGCTGATACGCGATCAGCGCGGCGATCGGCGCGATCGCGCCGAGGAGGTAGCGAAGCCACGTTCTCTTCGGGTCGAGAAAGAGAAACAGGAGCAGCGCCGGCGCGCAGAGATAGTTCATCGCGACCGCCAACGCGGCCGCGAACCCGGCCAACGCGCGTCGCGGCGTCGTAAAGGCGAACAGCAACAGCGCGGCGCTCGGTACATGCACCATGAATATCGACGCGTACGGCAAAAGCTGCGTCGCAAGAGCCGCTGACAACGCCGCGAAGGCTGACCAACGCGCGTCGAAACCGCGCCGCCGCGCATAGAGAAACAGCATCGCCGGGATCAGCGCGCCGGGAATCGCCACACAGACCAGCGAGCAGAGATACGCGTTGATCGTCAGAAGCTGCGCATTGCCTGGATCGGCGCCGCGGGCGTGCTCTAAGGCGTACAGCGGCGCGTACGGAATCGCCGCCAGCCACGCCAGCGCCGGCGCCTTGTTCGCGTAGACGTGGCCGCCGTGGAACGAAACGTCGCCGGTGTTGCCTGCGTACGCATCGATCGCAAACGTGTGCCGCTCGACGATCGCGCGCGTCAGGTCGAAGGTCGCGTTCTGATTCCATCCGCCGCCGGCGAAAAAGTATGCGTACGCTGCGAAGGTGAGCAGCGAGAGCCACTCCGCGATTCGTTTGTCACTCTTCGAAATGCTGCGGGTTGAATGTTGAATGGCGAATGGTAAATGGCATTCGCATCGTGACGCTGCGTTGTTCTTACGCTTCGGTCGCGCCGATCACGCCGCCCATTACCGGAAGCACGATTCCCGTGATGTAGCTCGCGCAAACGGGGGAGGCGAGGAAGACGTAGGCCGGCGCGATCTCTTCCGGTTGGGCCGGACGCTTCATCGACGTGCCGTGGCCGAAGTCGGAGATCTTCGTCGCCGGCTGGTCGGCCGGATTCAGCGGCGTCCAGACCGGACCGGGAGCGACGGCGTTCACGCGAATCCCTTTCGGCGCGAGATTCGTGGCCAGCGATTTCGTGAACGCGTGGATCGCGCCTTTCGTCGCCGAATAGTCGAGCAGGATCGGCTGGCCGAAGATGCCTGTCTCCGAGCCGCTGTTGATGATCGCGCTGCCTTCGCCGAGGTGGGGGAGCGCGGCCTTGACGAAATGGAAGTAACCGTAGATGTTCGTTCGGAACGTCAGATCAAGATGCTCCTCGGTGATCTGATCGATCGATTCGGCGTGTTCCTGAAATGCGGCATTGTTGACGAGGATGTCGAGCCCGCCGAATTCGGACACGGTCCGCTCGACCGCGTCGATCGCGAACTGCGCATCTTTCACGTCGCCCGGCAGCAACAGGCAGCGGCGTTTCTCCTCGCGTTCGATGACGCGCTTCGTCTCCTCAGCATCGACCTGTTCGACATCGAGATAAACGATGGCGACGTCGGCTCCTTCGCGCGCGAAGAGCACAGCCACGGCACGGCCGATGCCGGAATCGCCGCCGGTGATCAGCGCGACTTTGCCGTCGAGCTTTCCGCTGCCGCGATAGTCGGGATTCCTGAACTGCGGCCGCGGCTTCAGCTTCGCCTCGATGCCGGGCTTGACCTGATGCTGCTTCGGCATCGGATTCTCGTGATGCGTCCGCGCGCCGGCCTGGATGGCTTTGTCGGACTTCTTTTTCGAGGACGACTTTTTCTTATCCGCCGCGTCGATCTCGCGCTGCACCTTCCGCTGCTTCGCAACCGTCGCCGCTGTTTTCTTGCTGGCCATGAGCTGCCTCCGAGTTTTGTTTGAAGCACCGCGACGTAGCGCCGCCGGCTCGGCGGCTGGACCGCCAGCGGCTCGCTGGCGCTGTTGACTTGCCGCCGAGCCGGCGGCGGTCCAGCCGGCGGGCCGCCGGCGCTACGTCGCAAAACCTACGGCCGCATCACCACCTTGATGCAGTCGTCCTCTTTGTCGCGGAACGTGCGATACATCGCCGGCGCGTCGTCGAGGCGGACGCGGTGCGTGATCAGGAACGACGGATCGATCTCGTCGCGCTCGATGCGGGCGAGGAGCGCGCGCACATACTTTTGCACATGGGCCTGTCCCATTTTCAGGGTCAGGCCTTTGCCGAAGGCGGCGCCAAACGGGATCTTGTCGATGAAGCCGCCGTAGACGCCGGGGATCGAGACCGTGCCGCCTTTGCGGCAGCAGTGCAGCGCCTGGCGGAGTGCGTGGGCGCGGTCGAACTCGATGCGCATCACCTGCTTCACGCGGTCGTAGAGCGCGTCGGCGGTGTGGCCGTGCGCCTCCATGCCGACGGCGTCGATGCAGCAGTCGGGGCCGCGGCCGCCGGTCATCTCCTTCAGCACGTCGTAGACATCGTCGACTTCTTCGAAATCGACGACTTCCGCGTTGCACGCCTCGCGCGCGAGCCGCATGCGTTCTGGGACGCGGTCGATGGCAATGACGCGCGACGCACCGAGCATCCACGCGCTCTTCATCGCGAAGAGACCGACCGGACCGCAGCCCCAGACCGCCACAACGTCGCCGGGTTTGATGTCGCAGTTCTCGGCGGCGAAGTAGCCGGTCGGGAAAATATCGGTGAGGAAGAGCACCTTCTCATCTGGCAGGCCGTCGGGGATCTTCACCGGATTGATGTCCGCGAACGGAACGCGCACGTACTCCGCCTGGCCGCCCGCGTAGCCGCCGTACATGTGCGAGTAACCGTAAAGCGCCGCTCCGCCGAAGCCGTACATCGCCTCGACCATCCACGCGTTCGGATTGGTGTTGTCGCACAGCGACCATTGATCGTTTTTGCAGAACCAGCAGCGTCCGCAGCAGATCGGAAACGGCACGATCACCCGATCGCCAACCTTCAGGTTCTTGACCTCGGCGCCAACCTCGACGATCTCGCCCATGAACTCGTGGCCGAGGATGTCGCCTTTCATCATCGTGGGGATGTAGCCGTCGTAGAGGTGAAGGTCCGAGCCGCAGATCGCCGTGAGCGTCACGCGCACGATGGCGTCGTGCGGATTGATGATCGTCGGATCGGGGACGTTCTCCACGCGAACGTCGGTCTTTCCAAACCAGCAGACCGCTTTCATCGCACCACCTCTGCGAGGCGTTCGCGAAGTTTCGCGCGATGCGGGAGGCCGTTCGGCTGGCCTTTCGTCGACGCGATCTCGCCCGTCTCGAGCAGCATCTTCAGCGCGCGCAGATCTTCTTTGACCTGATGCGCGGGGTCTTCGCCGAAGAGCTTCGCCGTCATCGCGCCGAGGACGCCGCCGGGCGGGTCGTAGCGGAGGATGACTTTGACATCGGTACCGCGGCCGGCCGGATTCTGTTTGAAGTGAACCGAGCCGGCGTTGTCGACCTGCGAATCGTCGATCGAGCGCCAGCCGATCAGCTCATTCGGGATCTCATTGATGATCTCGGCGTCCCATTCCGCGTCGCTGCCGGCGGGGCCCTTCGTAACCCAGTGCGAGCGCTTGGCGTCGAGCACCGTCACCGACTGCAGGTGCGACATGAAGCGCGGCAGGTTCTCGAAATTGCGGAAGAACGTGTAGATCTCTTCCGGCGGCAGTCCGATGGTGACCGTCTGTTCGACGCGTACGCCGCGTCCGTACGGAACGCTGACGTTCGATGTGTCGTGATTCGATTCGGGAACGCTGGTAAGGCCGAGGGCGTCGTAGACGGCGCAATAGCCGCTCGCGCCGCGCCACACCAGCCCCGCGCCGATGCCGGCAGCGGTGATCCCGGCGATGGAGCGGCGCGACAGGCCATACGCGGCCACGGCGCTGCCGATCACGACGGACAGCCAGCGTTCGCGGCTGTTCACATTTTGCGATGAGTGAGAGTTTTGCGATTCGGGAGAAAGGATTTCTGCGCTTTGCATGACGCGCAACGAAAGAGCACGAGACATGCCTGTCCATCGTGCGAACGGGCGCGAACGGGCGCTTTACAATGCCGCGCCATGCCGACCGCCGCACCGCCTGTCCGTCCCGTCACGCTTGATGAGATTTACGCCGCACGCGAACGGATCCGCGGCGTCATCACGCGCACGCCGCTCATCAAGTTCCGGCACGGAACTCCGGCGCCGGAGATCTGGCTCAAGCTCGACAATCTGCAGCCGATCAACGCGTTCAAAATCCGCGGCGCTGCGAATGCCGTGGCCATGCTCACGCCCGAGGAGCGCGCGAAGGGCGTGTGGACCATCAGCGCCGGCAATGCCGGGCAAGGCGTCGCGTTTGCGGCAGGGGAGTACGGGATTCCTTGCACCGTCGTAGCGATCGAAACCGCGCCGGAAACGAAGATCGAGCGCATGCGCAACCTCGGCGCGCGCATCGTGAAACTGCCGTTCGACGTCGCTTGGCGCGCGATGGATGAGCGCGCGGTCGAAGGTGTCGAGGGGACGTTCATCCATCCGTTCGACGATCACAATTTCATCGCCGGCAACGCTTCGCTCGGATTGGAAATCCTCGAAGACCTCCCTTCCGTGCGAACCGTCATCGCGGCGATCGGAGGCGGCGGACTCGTTTCCGGCATCGGCAGTTCCATCCGTCAGCTCGCGCCGCACGTGAAGATCCTCGGCGCGGAGCCGGAGACGGCCGCGCCGGGCGCGCGCTCGTTCGAGAAAGGTTCGGCGCAGGCGTTCCAAGAGTTTCAGCCGTCGTTCGTCGACGGCGCCGGCGGCAAGAGCGTGTTCCCGCGCATGTGGGAGCGGATGCAGGGCATCGTCGACGGGTCGATCGTGGTCACGCTCGACGAAACGAAACGCGCCATGCGCATGGTCGCGGAGAAAGTGCGCGTCATCGCGGAAGGGGCGGGCGCGTTGTCGGTCGCGGCGGCGTTGAGTGGGAAGGCGGAGGGACCGATCGTCGCGGTGATCTCGGGCGGGAACATTGATTTGAAGAAGTTTGCGGAGTTGGTGATCTAAAAAAAGCTTCTCACCACAAAGGCACAAAGGGCACAAAGAAAACCTTTGCGTCTTTGTGGTTCATTCGCTTCACTTCCCCCGCGCCTTCCGCCGGTCTTTCTTGAAATTGTGCCGCGCCTCGGCTTCCTCGATCGAGTGCGACTCGGTGATTTTCGTATCGCGCTTCGCCATCTCCGCCAGCCGCTTGTAGTGGATGCGCAACACCTTCAGCTCTTCCTCGGAAAGGTCCTCGATCGAAATCAGGCGGTTGCTTGCGCCGTCCATCGCGGCCACGATCTCGTCGAGCTTCAGTTGCACCGCCAGTGCGTCTTTGTTCTGCGATCGCTGGATCAGGAAGACCATCAGGAACGTGACGATGGTCGTGCCGGTGTTGATCACCAGTTGCCACGTGTCGGAGTAGTGGAAGAGAGGTCCGGTCACACCCCACACGACGATGACCAGGACCGCGATCACGAAGGCGGACGTCGATCCGGTCCACGCGGTGGCAGCGCTTGCGAAGCGCGACAGGATGTTGCTGTTGTCGGACTGTCGTCGATCTTCCATGACCCGCGCCCTCCCGGTTGAGCTTGTTCACGCCGGGTGCCAGCCCGACTAGAATGCGCGGCCATGGTCCGTTCCATCGTCCGCGCCGTTCTCCTGCTACTGCTTTCTTCACCCGCGTTCGCCGGCGATTTCAACATCTACCTCGGCAATGCGAAGAGCGAGACAAACCGCCATGGTCAATCGCGTTTTCGCACGATCAGCTTCGAGTTGACGGGCAGGCCGCGGCTTCTGAACTACATCGACCGTTACCTGCCCGATGCCCGCGCCGGCGTGGACATCGACTACGCCGACGTCCGCCAGCCGCGCAGCTGGTTCGGCTACACGTACGGCGATCCCGACGATTCCGTGCGCGCGGAATGGGCGCATTTCTTCGTTCGCAATTACTGGCGGACGTCATCGAACACGCTGCGGCCGTACGTCGATATCGGAACCGGTCCGATGTGGTCGAACCGGCGCATTCCTGCGGCGACGTCGAAGCTGAACTTCAATTCGCAGCTCGGGCTGGGCGTGGTGATTTTCCCGAACGCGCGGCTGCCGCTCTACGCCGGCTACCGCTTCTTTCACATCTCGAACGGCGGGCTGACCGGACGTAACCCGGGACTGAACGTCAACGGATTTTTCGTCGGCGCGCGCGTGCGGTAGCCGGCACGGCCGGCAGCGGTGGTTGCCCAAGGCTCGGCCGCCAGCAGTAACGAGGTTCCGCCGCGCATGCTTAGGGCGAAAGCATTTTCGCGCGCCTGGATGTTATCGTCCGCGCTCTTCTCTCCCCGAGGAGGCGAATGGGGTCTGGTGGCTCCCGCGGTCTTCAAAACCGTTGTTTCGGCGCGGAAGCGTCGAAAGGTTGGTTCGATTCCGACGCGCCTCCGCCAGGGGGCGAGACGCCCGCGCTCCCAGCGTAGACTTCGCTGAATGGCTGGCCGTTCGTGGTCGATCCGGTGGTGGCTCACGATCCTCGCTGCGGCGCTGGCGATTCCGCTGCTCAGTCTCCTCGCCTGGCTTTATTTTTCCCAGATCCAGCGCGAAGAGCAGGAAGCGCGGGCGACGGCGTTGCGGATCGCGCGCGCCACGGCGGGACGGTTGCGGGAGATGCATGCGGACGGAATCTCGTTGCTGCAACGGATCGCCGCGCGGCAGATCGACGGGGCCTCGTGTGCGTCGCTGATGGCGGTCATCGATTTCGACGTCCGCGACGAAAACCTTTTTCTATTCGACGCGGATGGACATTTTCTTTGCGCCAGCGAGTCGGAAGTCACGCTCGATACCACGCTTGCGGAGAGCTGGATCGCGCGCGAGCTCCAGGCGAACCGGCTGCGCCCGCGAGTGCCGGCGATGGGCATGCTCAATGGCCGCTGGGCTTCGATCCTTTCGCTGCCCGTCAACCGCGCCACGCTCGTCCTTTTGCAGCACCCCGACACGTCAGCGAGTGCGCTTGCGCCGGATGCGATGGTCACGATCATCGCCCGCGACGGCACGATCGTTTCGCGCTGGCCGAGTGCCGGCTCGTGGGCCGGCCGCAGTATCCGCGGGACCTACCTGCTCGGTATTTCGCAGCGGCGGCGCGAGGGAATTGCCGAGGCAGTCGGAGTCGATGGCGTATCGCGGCAGTATGGCTTCACGATGTTGCCGGAGTTGGGTTGGTACATCTACGCCGGCATCCCGACCTCGTCCGTCATGGAAGAAGTGCGGCAGACATTCGTGCGCGGCGTTGGGGGTGGCGCCATCATTCTCATCGCGATCATCATCATTGCCACGATCCTCTCGCGCGCGATCGAACGTCCCGTGGCCGCACTCTCGCGCGCGGCCGAAGGTGCCGCGGCCGGCGCGTATTCACAGGTGGCGGAGGAGGGTCCGCGCGAGATCGCACAACTCGCGAACAGCTTCAACACTATGCTGCGGCGGCGGCTCGAATCCGAACGGAGGCTCCTCGAAGACGAGCGGGAGTTGAAGGCGCTTTCGGAACGCATGCTGCTCGTGCAGGAGGAGGAGCGCACCCGGATCGCGCGCGAACTTCACGACGACCTCGGCCAGGCGCTGACGGCGCTCAAGATGGACGTCGGCGGCCTGCTGGCGATGACGACGCCGTCCGCGTCTGACGAGCCTCTGCGCACGCGCATTACGAATACGCTCGATGAGACGGTGACTGCGGTGCAGCGGATTTCCTCCGAGTTGCGCCCGAGCACTCTCGACGACCTCGGCCTCGCCGCGGCCATCGAAGCCGAGGCCGCGCGGTTCGAGCAGCGGACCGGGATCGAGTGCGAGCTCTCGCTGCCGGACGATCCATCGCGGGAAGTTGAAAGTGCGGCCGCCACGGCCATCTACCGGATCGTGCAGGAAGCGCTGACCAATGTTTCGCGCCATGCGAACGCATCGCGCGTCGAGCTGCGCCTCCGGCAGCGTCCGGGGGAGTTGCTGCTGGAGATTCGGGACGATGGCCGCGGCATCACCACCGCTCAACTTCACGATCCGTTTTCGCTCGGCTTGATCGGAATCCGTGAACGCGCCGGACTCGCCGGCGGTTCGGTGCGCATCGAAGGCATTGCCGGCCGCGGTACGATCGTTTCCGTGCGAATCCCGCAAGCGAGTCCGGCATGATCCGGGTCCTCATTGCCGACGATCACGACATCGTCCGCGAAGGTGTGAAGCAGATCGTCTCCGAGACGAGCGACATCACCGTCGGCGGCGAAGCCCGCACCGGTGCCGAGGCGCTCGACCGCGCGCGGGAGGGCGGATGGGATGTGGTCATCCTCGATCTCAATCTTCCCGACCGGCCAGGCCTCGACGTGCTCGCGCAGTTGCGGGCGGTGAACAGCGACGTGCCGGTTCTGATCCTGAGCATGCATGGCGAAGCGTCGTACGCGGCACGCGCGCTGAAGGCCGGCGCGTCGGGATACGTGAGCAAGAGCACCGCGCGCGAGCACCTCGTCATCGCCATTCGCAAGCTCGCGAATGGCGAGCGCTTTCTGACGCCGGAGCTGGCCGAGAGTCTCGCTTTCGGAATGATGGGAGCGCGATCGACCGGACATCAATCGCTGTCCGACCGCGAGTTCCAGGTGCTGTGCCTGATCGCGGCGGGCCGTCCGCCGCGCGAAATCGCCACCGAGTTGAACGTCAGCGTGAAGACGGTGGCTACGCATCGCGCGCGCCTGCTGCAGAAGATGGGATTGAGAAACAACGCGGAGCTGGTGCGGTACGCGATCGATCATCAGCTGCTGCCGGCTAGGTAATTCACCTACACGCTGTCGGTGAACCGGCGCAGCAAGATCGGCTCATTGCCGATTCACGCCGCTGCCTCGCGCGACGATGATGTGCCCTCGGTTCCCTTTCCCCAATTCATGAGCGCCAGCACCCCGTCTTGTGGCCGGCAGAAGATTCTGCTCATCGACGATGATGAACTCATCGCCGATTCCCTGCGCCGGTACCTCTCGGTGCAAGGCTGCGAAAGCGACCTCGCGCAGGATGCTGCTTCGGCCGAAGTGCTCATGACGTCGACGAAGTACGAGGTGATTGTCGTCGATCCGTATCTCACGGGAGAGATTCACCGGCGCGATGCGGCGCTCATGGATACGATTTCCGTCCTGCAGCCGGCAGCTTCGGTGTTCGTCGTCAGCGGCTATGGCTCCCCGGCGCTACTGCCGCTGGGTGACCATCCGCGATTGTCCTTTGTCCCGAAGCCTCAATCGGTTCTCGCACTCAGCGAAATGATCTCGGCAGCGCTTCACAGCGTGCCGTCCACTGTCAATGCAGTCCCACCGGTCAAAAGGATAAACACATGAAACGGACGCAGCAGCTTTCGGTGATTTTTCTCCTGCTCGTTTTTGCAACACAGATCGTCAGTGGCCAGTCGACGACGCCGCCCGGCCGTGTGCCGGTTCTGCCGAGTACGCGACCGGTCACGCGCTTCCCATCGATCAACTTCAAGGACGTCGCGGCACATGAAGTGATGCGTCCGCAGGCGACCGAAATCGAAGAGATCGACGCGCCGCAGTTGCCGCCGCCGATGAGAAAAGGCGTTCCCATTCACACCAGCGCGGCCGGCAAAGTGAAGGCATTGTCGACGCCCTCATTCGGCACGGGTATTTCGCCGCCGCCGGTCAAAACGTTCAAGGCGGAGTTCCTCAGCTCGACTTCGATTCCGCCTGACACGATGGGCGCCGTCGGCACGACCCACGTCGTTACGGTCACGAATGACCGGATGCGCATTCAGACGCGCGACGGTATCGAGATCTCGCGCATGACGCTCACCAGCTTCTGGGCTGGTGTGACGATCAAGGGCGCCGCCATCTCGGCCTTCGATCCCAAAGTCTACTTCGACCGCTTCAACAACCGCTTCATCCTGATCTCGTCGGGTAACGGCGCGGGCATCAACTCCGGCGCGATGTTCGCCGTGAGCGCGACCGCCGATCCGACCGGCGTCTGGTATCGCTGGTCCGTGGCTGCCGATCCGACCTCGACAGGCGTTCCCGGCGGTTCCGGCAACTGGATCGACTATCCCACCGTCGGCCACAACAAGAACTGGATCGTCGTCAACGAGAACGTCTTCACGTATTCGTGCAACGCATCCTCGTGCGCGAGCAACGGCTTCTGGGGACAACAGATCTACGTCCTCGACAAACAAGCCGCGTACAGCAACACTCTTGGTTCCATCAATCTGTTCGCGGCCGCGTTCAACGGCCCTACGTGTACGACCAGTGCCACACCGGAAACGGAGCTGGGCTGCGGATTCACGATGGCCCCGGCCATCACAGAAGACAACACGACCGACACCGAGTACATGGTCGAGGATTGGGACTCGCAAGCCGGTCAGCTTCGTCTGAGCAAGATCACGGGCACGCCATCAGCTCCGCTCCTCACTGTCGGCACCCAGTTCCCACAATCGACCGAGTCGTGGCGTTTCGACGCGGCTCGTCTCGGTACCACCAACAACTGCGGCGGAACGTGCAGCGGCGGCTATGCCCCGCAGCGTCAGCAGTCAGCGAACCTTCCCTCCAGCCAGCGCGTCATGACCAACGATTCACGCGTGCAAAACGCCGTCTTGCGCGGCGGCACCCTCTGGTGTGCGCACACGGTCATGCTCGCGGCCGCGTCTCAGCCCGCCGGCACACAGATCGGCTCAACCGGGAACCCTATCGACACGCACTCCGGCATTCAGTGGTGGGCCATCGACCCGACCAACGAAACCGGGGGAGCGCTCGCCCCGTTGCAGCGCGGACGCATCCACGACCCGACGGCCAACAATTGTCATAACGGAACCGGCGGCACCAGCGCCGTCGCGCCGTGCAACGGCACGACCACAGCGCAGTTCGGCGAGTTCTTCGCCTACCCGAACATCAGCGTCAATCAAAACAACGACGTCTTCATCGGCTTCACGCGGTTTTCGCCGATCACCTATCCGAACTCCGGCTACGTCATCCGCCGCTCTGGCGACGCTGTGAACACGACGCGCGATCCGGTCGTCTTCCGGCCTGGTCAGGCTAACTACAACATCGGCGGCGGCTCCGGCACAGCGCGTCAGAACCGTTGGGGCGATTACAGCTCAGCCCAGACGGACCCCCTGAACGATTCCGACTTCTGGACTGTGCAGGAGTACGCCGGCACCGTCCGTGACTTCGGCATCGGTCTGGCCGGCAACTGGGAGACGTGGTGGACGCAGGTAAGCCCTGCTGCCACCGCGCCGACAGCCTCCGGATCCCTGATCATCAGCGAGTTCCGCCTCCGTGGACCCCAGGGTGCACGCGACGAATTCGTCGAGCTGTACAACCCGGGCAGCCAGCCGCTGATCGTCAGCACGACTGATGGATCCGAAGGATGGGCGCTGGCGAACAGCACGAACGGCACAACGGTCGCGAACGTCTTCGCTGTCGTACCGAATGGAACGGTGATCCCGGCTCACGGGCACTTCCTCGTCGCCGATAACCCGGACGGTGCCAACGGCCCGACCGTCGTCTACGGCCTCAGCGGCGCGGCCTGCACCGAGGCCCGCGGCGCGGACAGCGACACGGGATGGTCGCTCGACCTCGCCGACAACGGCGGCATCGCTCTGTTCAATACCTCCACGACCGCCAACTTCGCTGCCGGCACACGCCTCGACTCCGCCGGTTTCTCTTCGATCGCCGCCGGTCTCTTCAAGGAAGGCAACGGCATTCCCGCCATCACCACCGCCACGCCAACGGGCCAGATGACGTTCTACCGCGACCTCTCCAGCGGCACGCCGAAGGACACCGGCGCGAATGAGAGCGACTTCATCTTCGCGAACAGCGTGGTCGGCGAGACGCTCGGCAGCGCGCCGCGTCTAGGCGCCGCCGGTCCTGAGAATCTCAGCAGCCCGATTTACGGTAACGGCGCCTCCACGCTGCCCGCGACGCTGCTCGACCTTGGCGTCGGAAAGGGAACCGCACCGAACCTGCTCCGCGATGCCACCGTCGTGACGAACGGCGCCTTCGGTACGTTGAGCTTCCGCCGCACGTTTACGAACAATACCGGCGCCTCGCTTCCGCGCCTTCGCTTCCGCGTCATCGACATGACCACCAGCCCCGCGGCTGGCGCAAACGCCGACCTTCGCGTCCTCAGCGCCGGCTCGACTGTTGTTTCGGTTAGCGGCGGCGGCACGGCGAACGTCGGTGCAACGACGCTCGAGACCCCCCCGACGCAGAGCGCTGGGGGCGGCCTCAACGGCTCGATCACGGTCCCGGCTGTAACCCTTGCGACTCCTCTCGCTGGCGGCGCGACGACGAACTTGCAGTTCACCGTCGGCGTGCAGGTAACCGGAAACTACAACTTCTGTCTCGTGCCCGAGGGAGTTCCGGCCACGACCTCGTCGACGCTCTGCTTCGCCGGCACGACCGAAAACACCGCTCCGTCGATCACGCCGTCGCCGATCTCGCGCACCGGCGGCGCGGGAGCGAGCAGCTCCACCATCGCCACCGTCAGTGACGCGCAGGACGCCGCCGGTTCCCTCACCGTCACGGCCATCAGCGTGCCGGCGGGCATCTCCGTTACCGGCATCACCAACACCAGCGGCACGATCACCGCGATGGTCTCCGCCTCCTGCGCGGCCGCGGGCGGCGCCAACAACGTCATCCTCCAGGTCATCGACAGTGAAGGCGCCACGTCGAACGCAACGCTCGTCGTCACCGTAACGCCGACACCGGCTCCGACGACGCCGACGATCAGCGGTCCCACCAGCGCGTGCCCCGCGTCGCCGGCCACGCTCACTGCCAATTCCACCGGCGCCGTCAGCTATCAGTGGTATCTGAACGGCCCGGGCAATCCGATTGCTGGTCAAACCGCCTCGACGCTCGTCGTTACGGCCGCCGGCAGCTACACCGTTACGGCCACGAACAACTGCGGCACTTCCGCGCAGTCCGCGCCGTATGTCGTTACGGACGCCTCTCCTGCGACCCCGACGATCACGCCCACTCCGGCGTCGGTCTGCGCCAGCTCCACCGGCAATTCCGCCGCCGGCCCCGCAGGTGCAACGAGCTACGCCTGGTCGATCAGCAACGGCACGATCACCTCGGCCACGAACATCCAGACGATCACATACACCGCCGGCGCTTCCGGCACGGTCGGTCTGACGCTGGTCGTGACCAACGCGAGCGGTTGTTCCGCCTCCAACACGGCCAACGTCACCATCAACGCGAACCCGGCCGCACCGGCGATCACGCCAACTCCGGCAGCGGTCTGCGCCAGCTCCACCGGCAACTCGGCCGCCGGTCCGGCGGGCGCAACGAGCTACGCCTGGTCGATCAGCAACGGCACCATCACCTCGGCTACGAACATTCAGACCATCACCTACACCGCCGGCGCTTCCGGCACCGTCGGTCTGACGCTGGTCGTGACCAACGCCAGCGGCTGCTCGGCGACGAACACCTCGAACGTCACCATCAATTCGAAACCGAATGCCACCATCACCGCCGCGGCGAGCACGACTTCCGGCTCTACCGGCAACATCGCCTCAGTCGCCAACGCCGGCGGCGGCGCGACCTACGCCTGGACAGTCACCGGCGGCACCCTCACCGGCGGCAACAACACGCCGAGCATCACCTACACCGCCGGCGCCGTGGGAACTCTCACCATCAACGTCACCGTAACCAACGGCTCGGGCTGCAGCGACGCGAAGTCCGCGAACGTCACCGTCAATCCTCCGCCGGTTACGGTCACTTCGGTATCGCCGGTCGCCGGCACCGTCGCGGGCGGCTCGGCAGTCACGATCAACGGCACCGGTTTCGCCGCAGGCGCGACCGTCACCTTCGGCGGCTCAG
Organism: Acidobacteriota bacterium; assembly: GCA_019247495.1. Lineage (GTDB taxonomy): Bacteria > Acidobacteriota > Thermoanaerobaculia > Gp7-AA8 > Gp7-AA8 > JADGNZ01. Next base: position 970 of record JAFAOU010000188.1, on the reverse strand, counting down.
CGGCGACGAACGTCGTTGTCGTCAGTTCGATCAAGATCACCGTGAGGACGCCGGCTCATGCGGCGGGCTCCGTCAATGTGACCGTGACGAATACCGATACCTCTAATGGCACGCTGACCAACGGCTACCTCTTCAAAGCCCAGCAGTTCGATCCGAACAACGACGGCACCATCTCTCCGATGGATATCTTCTACCTCGTCAACTACCTGTACATGGGTGGGCCGGCGCCTGCGGGAGCATCTGGTCTGTTGTCGGGTGACGCGAATGGCGACGGAGTCGTCAATCCGCTCGACATTTTCTATCTCGTCAACTACCTCTTCCTCGGCGGGCCGCGTCCGAACTCGATCATCGACGCGCCTCACGTGACCGCGACATCGGTCGGAACGGAAGCTCCGCAACTCGCCGGCTCCATCGCACTCGGCAAAGCCGTTCTGCGCAACGGCCATTACGTCGTGCCGGTCATCATGACGGCGGGCAATGGATCGATCGCCCCGCAGGCAATGTCGCTGCGCGTTCATTTCGACGGTGAAGTCGGCAACGCCACGATCCGGAAAGCAGGAGCCGCGAAGGATCTGGCGGTCGCGTTCGAAACCGACCGCCTTGCCGGCAACGACCTGTCGTATCTCATCTCGTACGGAAATCTCTTCCTCGGCGCCTCTCATTCGGCCGTCGTTGCTGAGATCGAGATCGAAGCCAGTAACGCCACGCTCAGCATCGATCCGCAGCTGACGATGCTCAGCAATCAGGCCGGAACGATGACCGCGTCTGTCTCCAACGGTAAACTCCAGGTGGCTGGTACGAAGATCGGCAACGGGTCAGCGCAGCAGCCCCGCACCCCGGAACTGAAAGTGAACTAAGGCGCGAGAAGGAACGTTATGAAATCGAAAGCAAATCATTGGAAGACCGTTCGTGCCGCGCTGCTGATCGGTGTGATCGCCAGCGTGGTATCAACAACTGCCGTCTGGGCGGG
>JAFAOU010000144.1 GCA_019247495.1 Acidobacteriota bacterium | reverse complement strand
GCCGCGTGGCTGCTGTTCGACACGTTCGGCGAGCGGCGCAGCGGCGGGACCGGGCGGCGATTCGATTGGTCGCTGCTCGCTGCATATGACCGTTCGAAACCGTTCTTCCTTTCCGGCGGACTCACGCCCGACAACGTCGCGGCCGCGGTGAGCATGGTGCGGCCGGACGCGATCGACGTCGCCAGCGGCGTCGAAGCGTCGCCGGGCATCAAGGATCACGACAAAGTGGCGCGTCTGTTCGAGCGCGTGAGGAGAGCATGAAGACGGCCACCATGCCCGATCGCCTCGGCTACTACGGCGAGTTCGGCGGCAAGTACGTTCCTGAGACATTGATGGCCGCGCTCGACGAGTTCGAGTCGGCGTACAAAAAGCTGCGGCGCGATCGCGAGTTTCGCGCGGAGCTCGACGACGTCCTGCGCGATTTTGTCGGACGTCCGACGGCGTTGACCGAGGCGAAGAGGTTCGCGGAGCTGTGCGGCGGGATGCGGTTGTTTCTCAAACGCGAAGACCTCAATCACACCGGCGCGCACAAGATCAACAACGCCATCGGTCAGTCGCTCATCGCGAGACGCATGGGCAAGAAGCGCATCATCGCCGAGACTGGCGCCGGCCAGCACGGCGTCGCTACAGCCACGGCCTGCTCGCTGCTCGGCCTCGAATGCGTCGTCTACATGGGCGAAGTGGACATGGCGCGGCAGGAGTTGAACGTCTTCCGCATGCGCCTCCTCGGCGCCCAGGTCGTGCCGGTGGCAAGCGGAAGCCGCACGCTCAAGGACGCGATCAACGAAGCGATCCGCGACTGGGTCACGAACGTGCGCACGACGCACTACATCATCGGCTCCGTGCTCGGCCCGCATCCCTACCCGCTGGTGGTGCGCGATTTCCAATCAGTCATCGGACGCGAAGCGCTCGGCCAACTGAAAAAACGAACCGGCGCGTTGCCGGACGTCGCCATTGCCTGCGTCGGCGGCGGCTCGAATGCGATCGGACTTTTCTACGAGATGCTGAAACATGAGTCGATCCGCTTCATCGGCGTCGAGGCCGGCGGACGCGGACGCAACCTCGGCGAACACGCCGCGCGCTTCAGCGGTGGCGCGCTCGGCGTCCTGCACGGAACGCGTTCGATGGTGCTGCAGGATGAATTCGGACAGATCGCCGAAACGCATTCGATTTCGGCCGGCTTGGATTACCCATCGATTGGACCCGAGCACGCGTACCTGCAGCAGATCGGCCGCGTCGAGTACTACGACTGCAGCGACGACCTCGCGCTCGAGGCCTTCCACAAACTCAGCGAGTGCGAAGGCATCATCCCCGCGCTCGAGTCCTCGCATGCCCTCGGCTGGCTGCTGCGCAACGGCGCGTCAATCGGCCGCGAGAAGATCGTGGTGGTGAACCTCAGCGGCCGCGGCGACAAGGATGTGCCGCAGATCGCGGCGTTGGAGGGAAAGTGAAAGGCGTCCCGAGCATCAGCAGCACAGACAAGAGTGTCTGTGCCACATTGATCCTGCCATACCCGCCAATGCTGATACAGGCGAGAGCCGGTGTGGCACAGACACTCTTGTCTGTGCTTTCGCAAGATGCAGCGGCTGATGTTGATGACGAATCCAACCCGGCTGCGGCTCAACGTGGGAGGAAATCCCGGTTTGGAAATTCCGTCGCGCGCGAAGGCGCGCTCCGCAAGCTTAGCCCCGCGCTCAGCGCGGGGTTTGGAGGTGGGGTGGGATGTGCGGCCGCGGAGGCGGCCGGTACAAAACTGGCGCGGCCGGAACGCTTTGCGGTGGCCGCCTCCGCGGCCACAAAACTGGGCCGCATCCGTGTTCCCCGCGCCGAGCGCGGGGCTAAGTTTGTCAAGCGCGCCTTCGTGCGCGACCGTCGGCGAAACGAGCGCTGCGGTCGCGACAGCCGCTCACAGCTCAGGGTGGCAGCATGAACCGCACCGCCAAACTTTTTCGCCGGCTCAAAGCCGAGCATCGCTGCGGACTCATCGCCTACGTCACCTGCGGCGACGGTCCGACCATCGACATCATCCGCGCGCTCGAAGATGCGGGCGCGGACGCCATCGAACTCGGCGTCCCGTTTTCCGATCCGATCGCGGATGGTCCGGTCATCCAGGCCGCCGCACAGCGCGCGCTGCAGAACGGAATGACGATCGGCGACATCTTTACGATCGCGCGCGCCGTTCGCGAGCAGAGCGAGATTCCGCTCATCGCGTTCTCGTATCTCAATCCCGTGCTGCGTTACGGCATCGAACGATTTGCCGACGACACAAAAAATGCCGGAATCGACTCGGTGTTGCTGACCGACTTGCCAGCCGAGGCCGCAGCGGAAGTGAAGCCGGCGTTCAAAGCGCGAGGATTGGGGTCGATTTTTCTTCTCGCGCCGACGTCGAGCAACGCGCGAATCGCCGCCGTCAACCGCGTCAGCGATGACTTCGTCTACTACGTATCGACGACCGGCGTCACCGGCACGCGCAGCGAGCTCGACCCCGCATTGCTGACGCGCCTGGACGAAGTTCGGACGCAGGTCACGAGGCCGCTCGCGGTCGGCTTTGGCATTTCGAAACACGATCACTACAAGGCGCTAAAAGGTCGCTGCGACGCCATCGTGGTCGGCAGCGCGATTGTGCGCGCGATCGGTGAAAGCGACGCCGACCAAGCGGCTGAGTGCGCCAGCGAAGTGGTCCGGTTCATTCTGGGTGTATAACTAGCTGAATACGTTGGCTGCCGAAAGGAAAGACACATGAAAATCTCGATGCGCATCGCAGTAACGACACTGGTATTCGTGATCTGCCAGCCCCATACGCTGCTCGCACAATGCCCCGATTGGCAAGCCAATGGGACGCAGTCGACAACACTGACGAACTGTTCGCTCTATATTAGTCTAAATGACTCGTTCGGACTTCAATTCAAACAGGCCAATGGCACTGCAGGCGGTGTCGCAGGCCTTGACCACAACAACGCTCTGATACTCAAAGGCACCGGTGGTGGCCTGCTCATCCGCGACGCCACTAACCTCAACACGCGTATGACCATTCAGGACACGGGCAATGTCGGCATCGGTGTAGCGTTGCCCCAACAATTGCTTCACGTGGGCACTGGTGCAATCGAGATCGCTTCCGGAACAGCCAATTCCGATTCGTATCAGAACCGTGCTACCTCTATCGTATTTAGCAGGCCTGACATACCGACGACCTGGCTGAACAGGATCACCAACAGCTGGAGCGGAAACAACTACGACTCGACAATGAATTTCGAAGTCAACAATGGCCCGTCAACCTATGCCACGCCTCTGACACTGACCGGCAACGGCAGGGTGGGTATCGGTACACCTTCCCCGCAATATCCGCTCCATGTGAATGGCCGCATTATGTCGGCAGTAATTCCACCGAACGACACAACCGAAGGCATCCCGGGACTGATGTTTGCCAGCCGTGGTCCTGTCGGTGGCACGTACACGTGGCAGCTCCTTAGCAGTTCGAACTACAACAACACCTCAGGTATATCCCCGAATGGTGTCGATCTCTGGGAGTACCCCGACAGCGGAACGTTCGGTTGCTGTATACCGCGTATCACCATCAAAAGAGCCTCAGCAGCGTCGCCACAGACACTTGTCATCGATGGCGCCGGGCACGTAGGAATTGGAATGACGCCTGGCAACGGATATTCGCTCGATGTGAACGGACCCATTCACGCCACGCAAGTCATCGGAGCCACCTATCAGGACGTCGCGGAATGGGTTCCGGCAACAGCGAAGATGTCGCCCGGCACTGTTGTCGTCGTGCAGCGCGGCGCGAAGAACACCGTCATGCCGTCTTCCACTGAGTACGCCACCAGCGTGGCCGGTGTCGTATCCGAAAAGCCCGGCCTGATCCTCGGCGAATCGAGCGACTCGAAAGCGATGATCGCGACTACAGGCCGTGTGAAGGTCCACGTTGATGCGAGCAGCGGGGCGATTGAAGCAGGTGATCTTCTCGTCACCAGCGGGAAGCCGGGGGTGGCCATGAAATCTCAGCCGGTCGACCTCGGCGGAGTGAAGATTCATCGGCCGGGAACACTGATCGGCAAAGCGCTCGAGTCCCTCCCTCACGGTGAAGGCGACATCCTAGTGCTGCTATCACTTCAGTGATTCGTGATCCGCGCCGGCGTTTCGTCCGGCGCGGTATGCGAGCTCCGAGTCAAAAATACTGCGTGCGATAATGCGCGTTCCGACTCGTCGATGTCCCTCCTCCATTTGGCCCGATACCGCGACATTGCTGCCGAGGTTGCTGGACGCCTGATCTCAAATGATGGGATCGAGGTGCTGGTTGCGTCCGGCGGCGTCGCGAATGCGATCGCGGCGGAGCTCTTGCGGCGCAGACCGGGCGGGTTCGCGGGACTGCGGATCGAGACGATTGAAACGTTCGCGGCACGCGTGGTCAATGCGGCGGGCGAATTCCCCCGCGCAGCGAGCAACGTCGAGCGCCGCCTCGCGATGCGGATGGCCGTGCGCAGCATCGACGATCCGATGATGGAGAGCCGCGGGATTGCGGCGATGATCGACCGGTCGTGGCGCGATGTGCGCGACGGCGGCGCCACACTCGCGGAGTTCGAATCGCGCGCGCGCAACGCGCGGCTGCGCAACGCGTCGCGCACGAAGTTGCTCGTGCGCGCGTGGCGCGAGTACGAGCGGCTCATGACCGAGGTACATGCGATCGATCCCGCGGATTTGCTGCGCCGCGCCGCCGCGATCATCGAGAGCGGACGCGTCGCGATCGCGCCGCACATCGTGGCCGGTTTCTACGACATGACCGGCGCGCAGCGGCGTGTGGTCGAAGCGCTGCGCGCGATCGAAAAAGTGGAAGCGGTCTACGTTCCGGCAGCCGAGGGTGAGGCGTATCGATTCGCGGAACCGTTTGTGGCGAGCTTCGGCGAGCAGACGAACAATCCGGCCCCGAAGCAACCGCAATGGGATGTCGCGCAGTACGAGGCGCGCACCATCGAGCTTCGCGAGACGTGCCGTGCGGCGGGCGAATTGTTGAAGTCAGGCGTCGACGCGCGTGACATCGGCATCGTTGCCCGCACGCTCGATCCGTACGACATCGCTCTCCTGAATCGTTTCGCTGCCGCGGAAGGGTTCGCGATTTCGACCGTCGATGAGACGCCGCTGGTCGCGCACCGCCTCGGACGCGCCGTCGCCACGCTGCTGCGGCTTCGCGAGAACGGTTTTCCACGCAGCGATGTCATCGAGCTGCTCCGCGGCGGATTTGTTTCGAAGCGTGCGCTGAACATCGACGAGATCGATATGGCCACGCGCCGCTACGGCATCGCCGGCGGCACGAGCGAAGAACTGCGGGCGATCTCGCGCTATGCGGCCGTCGATGCGTACGTCGCCGCGCTCGCAGAAATCGAACCGCTCGCGCCCGAAGCGACGCTCAGCGCGATCGAGGCGGCGGACTTTCTGGCGAACGCGTTGATCTCGTTTGCCATCGAGACGGATCTCGATCTCGTTGCCGCCGAGGCCATCGATGACATCGCGGCGGCCTTCCGCCGCACGAGTCCGTGGAACGTCCGCTTCGACGCCGCCACCATCATCGACGCTCTGCAAAACGACACCATCCGACAGCCGGCACCCGACACCCGACAGACGGTTTTCGTCTCCGACGTCATGCGCTTTCGCGGACGTTCCTTCGCGCACCTCTTCGCCGTGCGCATGCAGGACGACGTGTTTCCACAGCGGCGGCTCGACGATCCGCTGCTGCCCGACTACGACCGGCAGCGGCTCGACGTTCGCGAGATCGGCGACGGGCGCGACGAGGAAAGGATGCTCTTTCAGCTCCTGCTCGACGGCGCGGAGACGGTCCACTTCTCCTTCGCCGGCGGCGATGGATTCGGCAAGACGCTCCGTCCCTCGCCGCTGCTGAAGAGTTTCGTGATCGCGCAGCAGCCGGAGCGGAAGACAGAGCTCCTCAAGAATTTTGGAGCGTCGTTCGTCCGGAACGCTGGCGTCCCGCCGGCTGGCCTGGCGGCGTCTCGCCGCCAACTTCAGTTGCTCGCGAAAATGGGAACGAAGTCCGTTTTCGACGGCTACCTCTTCGCCGAAGACGATGACGATACGCTTCGCGCAAAACTCGCCGACGCCATCACATCCGTCTCCCCCACCCAGCTCGAAGATTTCGGCGAGTGTCCGCAGAAGTTTTTCTTCAAGCACATCCTCGGCGTGCGCGACGTCGACGATCCCGAGCACGAGCTGCAGCTCAACGCGCGCGACAAAGGGAAGCTCGATCACGGCATCCTGGAGCGCCTTTACCGCTCGCTGAATGATGACGATTACGCTCGCGCTGCCGCTGCGCTGCCGCAACTCGACGAGGCCATTGGCAGCCGCGTCGATGCGCTCGTCGACGATGCGTTCGCCGCCCTCGCCAGCAACATTCCGCCGTTCAATCCGACCATGCGTGCGATCGAGCGCACCGCTACCAAACGCATCCTCCGCGAGTTCGTTGCACACGATCTCGCCGATCTCGAATCCAATGGATTCCGCCCGAAGCATTTCGAGTATCGCTTCGGCAAGACGCGCCACAGCGCGGTTCCGGATCATTTGGAACCATTCGTGATGGCGGTCGCCGACGGCGTCGACCTTCGCGTCGATGGCACCATCGACCGCATCGATGCCGGCGCGGACGGCTATCGCATCATCGACTACAAAGGCGGCAAGGCCACGCGCCACAAAGACCTCGGCAAGAAAATCGATCGCGGCGTGCGGTTGCAGCTCGCGTTGTATGCGATGGCCGTGTCGCAGTTTTTCGATGCCGATGCGGCGAAGGTACGCGGCGCGATCAAGCCGCTCGTTACCAGCGACACGAACGCCACGAAGTTCGCGTTCGAGCTGGCCGAGAAAGAAACGGAGTTGCGCGAGACGCTCAATCTCTTCGTCTCCTCAATCATCGACGGGGTCTTCCCCGCCTTTCCTGCTGACGATGACGCCGACTTCAACGCTTGCAAGTACTGCCCCGTGAACCACTCTTGCCGCACGAAGCACGACTTCGCCGAGAAGTATCTGATCACGCGCCACAACGAGCCGCGCACGCTCCTCGGCGGAGGCGCGGATTGAGCGTGGTGGCCGTCCAGTCGGCATTCGCATTCGACAGACCGCGCCGCCGCAACATCGTCATCGAAGCCGGCGCCGGCACCGGCAAGACCACCGCGATCGTGGCCGAGGTGTTGCGGCTGTTGCTCGGCGACGAGGCGTTGTCGCCGGAGCGCATCGTCCTCGTCACGTTCACGGAAAAGGCGGCGGGCGAAATCGCCGATCGCATTCATCAGGCGCTCACTGAGCTCGCGCTCCGCTTCGATTCCGGCGAAAGCGTCTCGTGGCCGATCGGCTCCGTGACTCCACTGTTCGAAGTTCCGAGCGCAGAACGCGACGCGTATCACCGTGCGTGCATCGCGCAACTCGGGCGCATCGAATCGCTGCGCTCCCAGACGATTCACTCGTTCTGTCAGAACCTGTTGCGCCAGTTTCCGATCGAGGCCGGACTCGATCCGCAGTTCACGATCATCGAAGGCTTCGAGCGCGCGCTGCTTTACGGCGAGCTGTACGACGCCTGGGTCGACGACGAGACGCGCCTGCATCCGACCGACGAAGCGAAGCGCGATTGGGAAGTGCTGCTCGAGCATGTCGGCTATCTCTTCCTCGTCCGCAACATCATCCTGCCGATGCTCGACCGCCGCGATCTCCTTCTCGACGACACCTACGACCTGGGCGCGCTCGATCTCATCGAGCACGAGCTGCTGATTGCGATCGAGAAACTGCGCGGCTGCGACTCCGTTCCGGGCATTTGTGATTACCTTCGCGAACATCGTCCGCCGCCGCGCGGAAGCGCGATCGAAACGTGGCTGGAGTATTTGCGTCCGATCGCGAATGAGATTCGCACGACCGATCTCCCGCGCGGCAAAGTGAACGAGCAATACAAGCAGCCGTTGCGCGTCCTGCGCGCTTCGGACAAGAAGAGTCATTCGGTCTACGACCAGCTTTCGTCGCATCGTGCGGCCGTTTCGCTGCTCGCGCTCACGCGCCGGTTCGCGGCCTTTCTCGAGGAAGAGAAGCGGAAGCGCGGCGTGGTCGACTTCGACGATCTCCTGTTGCGAACGCAGAGCGTCCTCGGCGATCCCGCCGTGCTGCGCCGCGCGCGCGAACAGTTCGACTACATCTTCGTCGATGAATTTCAGGACACGGACCGCGTGCAAGCGAACATCATCGACCTGCTGGCGCGCAACAGCGATGGCGCCGTAATCGATGGCCGCACTGTCATCGTGGGCGATCCGAAGCAGTCGATCTACGGCTTCCGCCGCGCCGATCTCGAGACGTACGGCGCCTTCACGCGCGGCCTGCTCGCAGCCGGTGCGGAGCATCGCAAGCTGGAGATGCAGTTTCGCAGCACGCCGCAACTGCTCGCCGCGATCAATGCAATCTTCGCGTTCATCTTTCCGGAGACCGAGCCTGACCCCAACGTTTTCCGCCCCGTCTACCATCGCCTGACAGCCGCGCGATCCGACGCGCAAACGGACGCCTCGGTCACCTTTCTCGATGCGCCGGCCGGCGGCGACCGCGAGGACCGATTCGTCGCCGAAGCCGAGGCGATCGCTGCGTGGATCCAGCAACGCGGTGGGGAGCTTCGCAAGTACGCGTTGCTGCTGCGCCGCACTACCAAACTCGACGACTATCTCGACGTTTTCGACCGGCGCGGCATCCGCTACGTATTGCCGGCCACGCGGCTGTTTCTCGACCGTCCCGCGCCTGTCGATCTGCTGGCCGTGCTTCGCGCCATCGCCTTTCCGTTCGATCGCGGCGCCGAAGTTTCCGCGGCGCGTACGCCGTACTTTGCGCTGACCGATCTCGAGATCGCGCTCGGTAACGACGCGTATGAGCAATTCCGGTCGGTGCTCGACTCGCTGCGGAGTGCTTCGCGTCATCTCACCGTCGCGCAACTGATCGACCTCGTGATCCGGAGCTGTGGAATCGAAAATCTCTACGCCGCCTCGGCCGACGGAAAGCGTTCGCTGCGGCATCTCGAACACGTTCGCGCTATCGCTTTCGCGTACGACCAGCGCGTCGGAGGTTCGGTGCGGCAATTCGTCACCGAGATTTCGCGCCGCCGCGCGCAGCCGGACGAGATGGAGCCCTCGCTCGCCGACGACACCGATGACGCCATTCGTATTCTCACGGTACACACCGCGAAAGGGCTGGAGTTCGACACGGTCATCCTCCCGGATCTCGAGTTTCCATCGCCACCGCCCAACATTTTCCTCGTCGACGAACCGCGAAGTCTCGTCTTGACCGGACAAGTTGAAACGCTGTCGGCGAGCGACACAAGATCCGGCACGAAGTCACTCAAAGACATCGGCACGCAGCGCGAGGAGGCTGAGACGCGCCGGCTTTTCTACGTGGCGGTGACGCGGGCGAAAGAAGAAGTCGTCTTCGTCGCCGGCGCGCCGCAGAAGCGCGGTTTCTACAAATACGTAGACGAGGTTTTCAATCCGTCATCGATCGCGTGGCCGGACGGTTCCTCGCGAACGGTGAGGATGGTGACGATCGGGGGCGAAACGATTCCGGTGGCATTCGAACGCGTCACCGGCGAAGGTGCAGGCGTACGCACGCGCCGCCGATTGGCTGACGCCGCAGTCGAAGCGGAGCTCGCGGCACTCCCGATCGTCGACCCGTCTCTCCCCTCGCCCGCCGCGCTTCCGGAGATTTTGGCGCGCGCCGACGTTCTCACCCGCCGCGCCTCGGCGCAGAAACGAGCCGCCGGTATCCTGCTGCATCGCGTCCTCGAAATCTGGGACGGCAGCGCGCCGATCGAACCGTTGCTCAAGTCGCTCGCTACGGAACAAGGCGTCGACGCCGCGACGGCAACGCTCGTTCGCAAGCGTCTCGCTACGGTCGCAAAGTCAAAAACCTTCCTCCGCATTACGAACGCCGAACCCCTCGGCCGCGAAGTTCCGCTGCTGACTCCGAACGGCGAACGCCGTATCGACCGCCTCGTCCGCGAAGGCGATGCCGACCTGGTCATCGATTACAAGAGCGGGCAGCCGTCCGAGGAGCGCATCGCGCGCGATCGCGTGCAGGTGGCGAATTATTGCGCGGCGATGTCGGCGATCACGGGGCGGCCGTGTAGTGGGCTGGTCTGGTACATCGACGTCGATGTCGATCGCGCGATCGATATCAAGAGCTTTTAACCACAGAGACACAGAGGACACCGAGAGATTTTCTTTGTGTCCTCTGTGCCTCTGTGGTGAAAAGCTTTAACCTCAGCACGTATGCCGCTGTACAAAGTCGCCCTCCTTTCCTTCATCGCCCTGGCCACGATGGTCAATCCGCTCGCGGTCGCACCGTCGTTCATCGCGCTTACGGATGGCGCCTCCCGGCGGACGCGCGCCAGCGTAGCCTTCGTCGCCGGCGTTTCGTGCGTCGCCGTGCTCACGGTGTTCTTCCTAGCCGGCAACTACGTCTTCAATTTCTTCGGCATCACCGTGCCGGCATTTCAGATCATGGGCGGCATCCTCTTTCTGACGAACGCGCTTCGCAGCCTGATCGCCGACGATCGCCGCGCCTTCAACATCGGCGGCGAGAAGCGGATCGAGGACAGCGACGTCGAGAAGGCCGACATCGATCCGTCGTCGATTGCCATCGTCCCGATCGCCGTACCGATGCTCTCCGGCCCCGGCGCGATCACCTCGGTCATGGTGCTTGTGAATCTGTATCCCGATATCGAGCAGCGGCTCGCTGTCATCGTCGCCATCGTGGCGGTCGGCATCGTCTCCTGGCTTGTGCTGCTCTCCGCACTCCCGCTCTCGCGCATCATCGGCGACCGCGGCCGCGCCGTCTTCACGAAGATCATGTCCCTGCTCCTCGGGGCGATCGGCATTCAGTTCATCATCAACGGACTGAAGCCGGTGGTGATTGAGATCATGAAGGCCACGCCGTAGTGCGGACGTCCTCGTCTGCATCCGGCGTGGCGTCTCGCCCGACGGGGGTTTCTGGATTCAATTGCAGGACTGGTGAGACTCAGGACACCGCCGCCGGGCGAGGACGCCCGTCGGATGCAGACGGGGACGTCCGCACTACGCCGCGTACAATCCATGCCATGACCGGCAAGAAACGCATCCTCTTCCTCTGCACCGGAAACGCTGCGCGGAGTCAGATGGCCGAGGGGCTGATGCGGGCGTTTCATGGGGAGGCGGTGGATGTCGTTTCCGCGGGATCGCGGCCGGCGGGATGGGTGCATCCCCTCGCGATCAGCGCGCTTGCGGAGATCGGGATCGACATTCACGACGCGCAGTCGAAATCGGCGGACCAGTTTCTCGATCAGCAATTCGACGTCGTCGTCACCGTCTGCGACTCCGCGGCGCAGGACTGCCCGCTTTGGCCCGGCGCGAAGCGGATCGAGCACTGGCCGATTGAGGATCCGACGTGGGGAGATGGGAGTGGGGCGGCGCGGTTTGCGGCGACGAGAGATGAGTTGGCTCGGCGGATTGAAGAGTTGATGAAACCCGAATGTTGAATGTTCAATGTTGAATGTTCAATGGTGAATGTTCAATGGTGAATGGGCTGCGCTCGGCGTCTCATTCATTCAACATTCAACATTCAACATTGAACATTCAACATTGCTTTTACGGTGACAATCTCTCCACCACCCAATCCTTCACATCGCTCCGCAGGCGATACCAGAACCGGTCGTGCAAACGATCGGCGCGTCCCTGCCAGAACTCGAAGAGCAGCGGGATCACGCGATAGCCGCCCCAGTGCGGCGGACGCGGGATGGGAACGTCTTTGTACGTTGTCGACAGCTCCTCGAAACGCGCATCGAGCGCGCCGCGGCCGGCCAGCACGCGGCTCTGTTCGGAGGCCCAGGCGCCGAGCTGGCTGCCCCGAGGGCGGGTAGCGAAGTACGCGTCCGACTCTTCTTCCGTCGTCCGCACGACCGCCCCTTCGATCCGGACCTGCCGCTCCAGAGACTGCCACCAGAACACCAGCGCCGCGCGCGGATTGTCGTGGATCTGCTTCGCCTTGCGGCTGTTGTAATTCGTGAAGAAGACGAAGCCGCGATGGTCGAACGACTTGAGGAGGACCACGCGCGCCGCAACCTCGCCCTCCATGCCCGACGTGGCCAATGTCATCGCCTCGGGCATGACGATTCCGGCGGCTCTGGCCGCGTCGAACCAGCGCTCGAACTGAACGAACGGATCGGGATCGAGGTCAGTCTCCAGCAACTGCGTCACAGAAATCTCCTCCGCGGAAGATATCGCACGCTCATGCCGGCGGGTACCACTGGTAGAGAAAAAAGTAGACGAGCACGCCTGTCACCGAGACGTACATCCAGAGCGGAAACGTCCACTTCGCGATGCGGCGATGCTGCGCGACGCGCATCTTCAATCCGTTGCGCACGGAGAGGATGGCCATCGGCACGATGGTGATCGCCAGAATCGTGTGCGAGATCAGGATCGTGAAGTAGAGCGGCCTCACCCATCCGGTGGCGGTGAAATGCGTGACGACGCCGTGCCGCAGGATGTGATTCAGAACGTAGCAGGCCAGGAAGACGAGCGACGTCACGCACGCCGCAAGCATGAAGCGCTTGTGCATGGTGATGTTGCGCCGCCGGATGAAGACGTACGCGATGAGCAGCAGCACGCCGCTGGTGCCATTGAGCGTGGCGTTGATGGCGGGAAGGATCTGCATCAGCGCGACTGTAGCAGAACGTTCATCCGCAGATTGCGCAGATCAAACGCAGATCAGTCTTCCCGAAGAAGCTCGTTGACCGTGCTGGCGACGTGATCGACGGCATCATCATTCGTCGCGCTGTAGTACTCGCGGATCACACCGTTCTTGTCGGCGATTGCGAACTTCACGCTGTGCAGGACCGACTCGTTCGCCGCTCCCGTCGCGTCGCCGGCGGCGAGCTTGAAACCCTTCGCCGACAGATCGACGATCGTCTTGCCGTCGCCGGTCAGGAACATCCACCTCGGATCGTTGCGCGCGTACATCGCGTAGCCGCGCAGCACCTCGGGCGTATCGCGGATCGGATCGACGCTGATCGAAACGAAGCGCACCGGCGACTGCTTCGGAATCTTCTTCGTCAGCTTCTGCATCGTGGCCGTCATCATCGGACACGTCCCCGCGCAGCTCGTGAAGATGAAGTCGTAGACGACGACGTTCCCCTTCATCTCGCTCATCCGCACCGGCTTGCCGGTCTCGGTGACGAGCTGGGCTTCAGGGATCGGAAAGAGTTTCGGCAAGTCCGATTCATGGTGGCAAGCAAATGCGAGGAAGACCGCTGGAAGGAGGAGGCGCCGGAACATCGGCGCGAAGCGTAGCACGTGATATGAGTGCGCGATCATGACCTCGGCGTTGAATAAGAAGACGGTGGTCGTCACCGGAGCATCGAGCGGGATCGGCCGCGCGGCCGCGCTGGAGCTGGCCCGGCGTGGCGCGAATCTCGTCCTCGCGGCGCGGCGCGGCGAACTGCTCGAAGAGGTTGCCGTAGCCTGCCGCGCCCTCGGCGTCGAATGCCGCACCGTCGTCACCGACGTCACCAAACGTGACGACTGTGCACGGCTCATCGAAACCGCCGGCGATGTCGACGTCCTCGTCAACAACGCCGGCTTCGCCATCTTCGATGCGTTTGAAGCCGCCAAACCCGACGACCTCGAGTCGATGATGCAGACCAACTACTTCGGCGCGGTGTGGTGCGCACAGGCGGTCCTGCCGCAGATGCTGGCGCGGCGGCGCGGCACGATCGTGAACGTGGCCTCGATCGCCGGCATCATGGGCTACGCGCGGATGGGCGGCTATTGTGCAACGAAGTTCGCGATGATCGGCTTCTCCGAAACGCTGCGCGACGAAGTCCTCGGCCGCGGCGTTCGCGTAGCCATGGTCTGCCCCGGCACCGTCGAAACGCAGTTCTTCGTGAAGGCAGAACGTGGAAAAATGCCAGGGGCATCGCGGCTGGTTCTGGCCATCAAACCGGAGAGCGTGGCCAAGGCGATCGCCAATGCCGCCGAAGATGGGAAGTACCGGCGGATCCTGCCGATCGGCGCGATGGCGTTCATGCGATTGAAAGAACTCTTCCCGCGATTCGCACACGTGTTGATGCGCCGCGTGTCGTCGATGATGGAGCCTCGTCGATGAAACGAAAAGCTCCGGTGACGATGGCACTGCTGGTGATCATCGCCATCGTCTTCGCATTCGAAGTGCTGACGCACGCCTACGACACCGACCAGGGGATGATCGATCTCGGCGCGATCGTGCCCGGCCTCGTGCAGCACGGCGAGCTGTGGCGCCTGATCACGTCGATGTTCCTGCACGCCGGCTGGCTGCACTGGCTCGCGAATTCATGGGCGCTCTATCAACTCGGAACGCTGTACGAAGTTCTCTTCGGCTCGAAACGCTTCACGCTGATCTACTTCACGACCGGCATCATCGCAGGTCTGGCCAGCTCGCTCTACAACCACGGTCCCGCGGTCGGCGCGAGCGGCGCGGTCTTCGGCATCCTCGGCGCGTTCATCTTCTCGATCCGCCGTTCCCCGCTTTACCGCCACCAGCCATGGACGCGCGGCCTCATCGCGCAACTCGTCTTCTGGATCGCGGTCAACCTCGCCATCGGATACTCCGTCCCGCACATCGACAACGTGGCGCACGTCGGAGGACTGATCTCCGGCTTGTTGCTGGGATTCATCCCGCATCGAATCCCGCCGCCGCCCCCCAGCGAGAGTGTCATCGACGTGGGGACGTTTAACCACAGAGACTCAGAGGGCACAGAGAGATCTCCTCAGTGATCTCTGTGCCTCTGTGGTGAAACGCCTTCAGCGACGCAGTACCAGCCGCAAATCCTGTCCGCCGAAGACGCGTTCGTTGAGCGCGTCGACGAGAGCGCGAAGATCTTCGCTCGTGGCGACGAAGCGATTCGCATCCGGGAACGGATGGATCGCGCGAAGCTCGTCGATGGCAAAGCCATACTCGCGCGCCAACAAGGTCAGCGCCGCGGGGTGGCGGGGCGCCAGGTGAGTGGGATCGCGCCAGAACTCGGAGGCGCTGACGGCCAGCGATTCGGCGTTTGGTGTTTCGATGATCAGCAATCCGCCGGGACGCAGCACCCGCGCCGATTCCGCAAAGAGCGCGAAGAGCGCATCGACCGGCAGGTGCTCGACCACGTGCATCGCCACGACCGTTCCGATCGACGCGTTCGCGATGTCCGCGAAGCATCCCGGCACACCGGCGACGGTTGCATCGATGCCGCGTGCGACGAGATCGGCGACCGATCGTTCATTTGTGTCAAAGCCGCGCGCAGCGATGGCGGCGGTGCGGCAGGCGATCAGGAACTCCCCTCGCCCGCAGCCGACGTCGATTACGGGCTCCTTCGCCATCGCCACGTAATCGGCGACGTCGACTTCACCGCGAAGTCCATCTTCCAGACGACGATAGAGAAAGTCCGCCGCGGCAGCCGACGCGAGAACCGGATTCGTCACATCGCGCACGCGCACCGCCACCGTTTCGATCTTCTGATCGAGCGCCGCGATCAGCGAGTCGTTCCGTTTCGCGGCGATCGGAATCAGCTCTCGGATCTTTCGCAGCTCCTCGGCCAGCGCCTCGTCGGCCACACGGACATCGCGCTGCACGGTCTCGATGTCGCGCTTCAGATCGTCGCGAATGCGCCCTATGTCGGACCGCAGATCGCTGACGAGATCGAGCAGCGCAAGATTGAAATCGCGTTGCCGGTCCCTCTCCGCGCGCGTCGCGCGATCGAGAATGCGCTGAAAAAGTCGCAGTAGATAGCCGAACGCCGATTTGCGCGGACGGAACCGCCGGTCGTTCTGCCAGACATCGCGCCAGCCGTCCGCTCCCGAGGGCGGAGCATCGACGAAACGGTCCTCGCTCATGTGGTCGGGAGGATAAAGGCTTTTCACCACAAAGGCACAAAGAACACAAAGAGCATTTCTTTGTGCCCTTTGTGCCTTTGTGGTGAAAAGCTTTTAGGAACCGCCGGCGATGCGTCGCCGGCGGTTCAAGTGGAGATCGAAAAAACTACGCTTCGGCTTCTGCTTCCGCCGCGGCCGGAGCAGCGGCGGCAACCGGCGCCGCCTCCATGATCGATTCCTTCCCCTCGGGGACGACTTCGACCTGGATGTGCGCGGCCACTTCGCGATGCAGACGGACTTCGACGTCATGCACGCCGACGCTCTTGATCGGATGCGCCAGCTCGATGCGGCGCTTGTCGACCTCGATGCCCTTCTTCGTCAGTGCATCGGCGATGTCGTTGGACGTCACCGAGCCGAAGAGATTGCCGTGATCGCCGACGCGCTTGTGGATGACGATCTTCGTCCCCTTCACGCTGTCGGCTGCCTTCTGGGCCGCGGCTTTTTCCTGATCGCCGAGCGCAGCCCACTTCTTGCGCTCCTGTTCGATCGACTTGAGGTTGCCGGGGGTTGCTTCGCGCGCGAGCTGCTTCGGAATCAGGAAATTGCGCGCGTAGCCATCCTTGACCGTGACGACGTCACCGCGGCCGCCGAGGCCGCGGATCTCGTCAATGAGAATGACTTTCATCTGAGTGATCCTTTCGATTGAAATGTCGGAAATCGAAAAACGAGTCGAACAGCCCTGCGATGCACAGCAGCAGCGGCGCGATGCCGGTCAGCGTGAGAATGCCGAGAAGCATCCAGGCGAACAGAGAGCCCATCGGCCCGGCGCCGGTTGCGGCCACGAACATCCGGAACATCGCCAGCCCCTGCAACAGATAGAGGAAAAGGGTGATGACCAGGA
Organism: Acidobacteriota bacterium; assembly: GCA_019247495.1. GTDB lineage: Bacteria > Acidobacteriota > Thermoanaerobaculia > Gp7-AA8 > Gp7-AA8 > JADGNZ01. The sequence goes on along the minus strand of JAFAOU010000144.1, from coordinate 33,610 downwards.
TATTCGCACCGACCTGCTGCAGCATCCCGCTCGCCAGCGGCGAAAGACCGCCGATGACGAACGCGAAGAGCAGCCATTCGGGGAGTGAGAGATAGCGAAAACGATAGGGATTGGCGATGACCGCGTCAGGCGTGCGCCGGACGAGGAAATCGCGCCACGCCCGGAGCCGTCCGAGCATGACCAGACTGAAAACGAAGGCGGTCGCGGCCGCCGTCAGCAGCGACGCAGGTACGCAGAGGTCGGTCCATTTCTGAAGGAACTGGAAGCGATCCGCCGGATACCCCGCCTTGACGAACTGGCCGACCATCACCGCCGTCTGGGCGTGCACATCCGCGACCTGCGCCGCATACAACGAGACGTGCGCGAACGTGCGCATCGTCAACTCGGTGACCGCAAGGCCGACCACGCTGAGGACGAGCGCGGACAGCAGCACGCGGCCGAACTTCTCGCCGCGCTCCACCCTCGGCAGTACCGCCAACGCCGGAACGGCGATGGCGAGGAAGAGTCCCAGCAGGAACCCGTAACTCGCCGACGCTTCGGCTGCGCTGGCCGCGGCCGCGGCGGGATAGATCAGCAGCGCCGCGGCAGCGGTGGAGAGAACCAGCAGCAGCAACGCGGCGCGCCGTCCCATGCGGATTCCGCAATGGAGCAGCGACGCCGGGATGAAGACGAACAGCGGCGACACGAACATCAGCGCGGTCGCGAGGGCGTAGCCGGCCATGCTGCGGGCCTGCTTCCCGAACGTGCGCACCGGCATCGCCACCGGCTCGTCCTGCTGCAAGGTCTCGGTCATTGGTTCCTATCAGTCCGTCGCGAACGGCAGCATGGCCGCGATGCGGGCGCGCTTGATCGCGTTCTGCAGTTTGCGCTGGTGCAGCGCGCAGGTGCCGGAGATGCGGCGCGGAAGAATCTTCCCGCGCTCCGGGATGAACTGCTGCAGCGTCTTGATGTCTTTGTAGTCGATGTACTCGAGCTTCTCCACGCAGAACTTGCAGACGCGCTTGCGGCGAAAGAAGAACTTCTTCTTGCCGCCCTGCTGTCCGCCCGCTCCGCCGCGTCCGCCCGAATCGCGGCCGCCGGAATCGCGGCCGCCACCGCCGCCGCCAGGTCGTCTCATTTCAGTTGCCATGATTGGTCTCCTCTCCTCTTATTCAGCCGGAGCCGCTTCGTCGGCTTCAGGCGCATCGACGGCGGCGGCATCCATGGAAGCCGCAGCCGGTGCCGAACCGCTGGGCGCAAAGGACGGAGCAGGGCGCAAGCGCTCCTTCTTCGGATTGCGCTTGGCCAGCTTCTCGGCGCGTTTGTGATCGAGATCCGTGCGCACGATCATGTGGCGCAGGATCCGGTCCGAGTTTTTCATCCGGCGGTCGAGCTCAGTGAGCCCGGCCTCGGTCTCGAACACGAGGAGTTGGTAGTTACCTTCGTTGAACTTGTTGATGGGATATGCGAGACGGCGGCGGCCCCACGCTTCTTCGTGCGTGAGTTTCGCGCCCGTCCCCTCGGCGATGCGCTTGAACTCGGTCGCAAGCGTCGTCGCCTCTTCCTCCGGTACCTGCGGAGAAAGGATGAACAGGACTTCATAAGTCCTCATAAATCCTCCTTCTGGCCTAGCGGAGCCTCGCCTTCTGCGATGGCTCAAGGAGCTGCCCAGATTGTCAAAAGAATGTCCGGCCGCGGACGGACCGGGTCGGCAAGGATACGCAAAGGGAGGGGTGGCGGCAATTATTTCGTCTGTGCTCATCCGCGGATGAAGCTTTTTATCCGCAGATGCCGCAGATGTAACGCAGATGAGTCACCGCCGGTTGCGATCGGGTGGCCGGAGCCATCCCGGGCCGGCGAGGATCGCGTTGCTCAGCTCCGATGTCGCGCGATCGGGCAGAGGCTCTAAATACTCAAGCGGCTTGTCCCGTGACCACGTCGCATTGAGCCACTGGCCGCGGAGGTCGCCGGGCAGCGACACCGTGATGGTCCCGTTGGTGTTCCGGTCGACCTGAACCGTCCCGAGAGGCCGCTCCCCGTCTCCGTCGGGCGTGCTGTTACCGTAAACGTCGATGAGGCAGTCGCTGAAGACGGATGAGCTCAGCGGTGTGCTCTTGAGCGAAAGCGTGACGAACGTCTTTTTCTGCACGGCATCGTACGTGGCGGAGAGAAGCACCGGGGCATTCGACGGCCCGTCGTGATCGTCGGCGTCGACGGGTGACACTCCGTCCAGCCCCCAGTCGATGCCGAGGCCGCCGTTGTCCTTCATGGCGTTGCCGCGAATCTCGACTCTTGCCTTGCTGCGGGCGACTGCTACTCCCATCTCGCGCTGACCGGAGATCACGTTGTTGAGGATCGCGACGTGCTCGACGAGCGGACCGAGGAAGATCCCGCTCGCACCATTACTCTCGATCCGGTTTTGCTCGAAATGCACCGATCCACTCCACATCCCGATGCCGCTGAACTGGTTGTGACTAACCACGTTCTTCGAAATGAGGCCGAGGGCACCATCGAGGTTGAGGCCGCGCAGATTCGGCCACGGCGTCGTACCGTCCGGAGCGACACCGATGGTATTGCTCGCAACAGCCTTGCGGTCGGGGCGATACGCCTGCGGGCAGTCCGCGCCGGCGTTGAAACTCAGTCCGTAGTCTTCGACGAAGTTGCCGAGGGCCAGACCTTCGATCACCGCCTCGCAGCGCGAGGTGATCTTCAACCCACGCCGCGCCAGATGGCCATCGATGGCGACTTCGGGGCCGCGAGGATTCGAGTCGCCCGTGAATGCCGTCTGCCGCAATCCTTCCACGCTCACGCGATCTGCGGTGATCGTCGGCAGCGGTTCCACCGGCGTGATCGTGAACCATCCTTCTGCGGGAACGGGCGGTGGAATCTCGAATACGATCCGGCACGGTCCCGGAGTGCAGTTGGCGTTCGCCTGGACGATGGCGCCGCGCAACGAGCCGGGGCCGTCGTCGGCAACGGTCGTCACCGCGTACGTTTGATAGATCGGAATGTTGTTCTCCGCCTGATTATTGGCGGGATTGCTCTCCGGTACGTCGCCCGTGGCCTTCATCGACAAGGTGGCCTTCCCCGCCAGCCGGTCCGTCGTCGTCTTGATGGTGACCCTGATGAGGCCCAGATTCTGCGGCAACGCATTGATCGTACAAACCGCGGTCTCTCCGGCGATGGAGCACGACACGCCGTCCGGCGCATCGATCTTCTCGATGACGCCGTTTGTCACCGCGTAATCGAGGCGCACATTCGGCGTCTTGTTATTGCGCACGTTGTTGCCGACGACGGTCCAGAACGTCGCCGATTGTCCTGGCTCGATCCGGTCGACGCCGCCCGGCAGAGTGACCAGGACGCCGAGGTCCGCCTCCAGCTTGGTCGTGAAGGTGACAGAAGCCGTATTGGTGGAAGGATTGGGATCGGGCGTATCGGATGAGACCGTGTACGTCACCACGTAGGTAGCATCGGCGAACGGCGCCGTGAATTCGGCCCCCATATAGAGCGGATAAACGGCGTTCGGAAGATCGACGACCGGAAGATCCCCAATCGAGCAGCGCACCGGCCGCCGCGCGAGATCGCAATCCCCCACTGTCCCGGTGAGTCTCTTCAGCGCAAGCCCGGGCGGGATATCGACAGTGATGACGCTGTTCCGCGCGACGTCCGGCCCGTGGTTGGTTACCGCGATGGTAGTCGTCAGCGGGTTCTGCACCGCCGCAATGAAGTCGACCTGCGCGGAGTCAGCGAACAGTGAGGCCGCAGCGAGGAGCGAGAGAAGGGCGAGGGCGGTCTTGGTCATGGCGAGCAAGAAGAGTACGAGTCATTTGCAGTTTTCGTCCAATCCGAGCCGCCAACGCTACGCCCTTACAATCGCGCGATGCAGGAAGGCCAGGCCAGCCGCACCGCGGACCGCGTCGCGGAGCGCCGCGCGGCGCATCAGGTTCGCGATCGGCCGCTCGTGCTCGACGATCCGATTGCGCTGCGGATCATTCGTCCCGAGGTCGCGCACGAACTGCGCACGAATCCGCCCAAGCACGAGACCACGAAGCTGGGGCCGTACCTTCGCGCGTTCTTCGTGATGCGCAGCCGGTTCGCCGAGGACGCGCTCGCGTCCGCGGTTGCAGACGGCGTTCGGCAATACGTCGTCCTCGGCGCGGGATTCGACACCTTCGCCTATCGCAATCCCTTCCCCGAGCTGCGTGTCTTCGAGGTCGACCATCCCGCGACACAGGCGATCAAGCGGCAGCGGCTGGCTCACAGCCAAATCGAGATCCCATCGTCGCTCACGTTCGTACCGATCGATTTCACGACGACGAAACTCGACGACGCGCTGCGCGGTGCCGGCTTCGATGAAACAGAGCCCGCCTTCTTCTCCTGGCTCGGCGTCGTGCCGTATCTCGAACGGCCGGCCATCGACGCGACGTTTCAGTACATCGCCTCGCTGCCTGAAAAAACCGCGGTCGCCTTCGACTACTCCGTCCCGCCGCAATCGCTCAGTTGGACGCAGCGGCTGGTCTTCAACGCGATGGCCAATCGCGTCGCTGCCATCGGCGAGCCGTGGAAAACGTTCTTCGATCCCGCCACGCTCCTCGCCGATCTCCGCCGCCTCGGCTTCACCTCAGCTGAAGACTTCGGTGCCGATGCCCTGAACGCGCGCTACTTCGCCGACCGGACCGACAAGCTGCGCATCGGCGGCATGGGCCATATGGCCATGGCGAGCGTCTGAAACTCAGGCGCGGGCCGGCTTGTCGACGGTCTCGTGGATCGGCACCTTGAGCTCGCGCAGCGAACGCGCCGAGCGGCGCTCGAACGCGGCCTGAATCTCGGCCACGATCGACAGCGCGATCTCCTCCGGAGTCTCGCCGCCGAGGTCGAGTCCGATGGGACTGTGCAGGCGGGGCTCGCGCGACGCGCCGATCTCCGCGAGCAACTCATCGCCGCGCGATTTCGGACCGAGCAGACCGATGTACTGGATCCGCGACGCGAGGAGTTGTCGCAGGATGTCCGCATCGCGCGCGAAGTTGTGCGTCATGACTACGGCCGCGTCGAAGGCGCCCGCATCGAATTCCGCCCGCGGCTTGACGACTTCGACGCGCCATCCCACCGCGCGTGCGAACTGAGCTACCGGAACTGTGTCGCCTGCTCCGAAGATCACGACCGCTCGCGGAGGACGAAGGATCTCGATCATCGTTTCGCCATTGGGAAGAATCGTCGTCCACTCCGCCGGTTCGACGCCGTTCCACTGGAAGTCGGTGACGAGCCGCGGAAGATGCGCCGCATCAAACGGCTCGATGAGCAGATCCAACACTCCTCGGCATCCGAGCCCAAGCCCGAAAATCAGATCGTCGCCGCGCGTGGAGTCGTACGTGACCAGCCGCGGATTCATGTCCGCCAGCCACATTGCCACGCGCTCCGCGATGTCGCGCTCCAGACACCCGCCGCTGATGGCGCCAGCCAGCGTCCCATCCTCCCCAATCACCGCCCGTGCGCCGGCGCGGCGATACGTCGACCCCTGCGTCCGGATCACGGTAACCAGTACGCCACGATTGCCGGCGTCGATTACCGAGCGGCAGGCGGCGATGACTTTGTCGATCTCGTGCATGGTTGAGGAGTGGAGAAGAACTCTGCTACTTCTGAACCACCGTGCGCGGGTCGTTCCGATCCTCCCGCCACGCTGGATGGTTCACGTGAAACACGTGGTCTCCGTTGAACGAGGCCACGGCAGCATCGAAGGTAATGGTTCCGATCTTCTTCCAGTTAGTGATGTCGCGGCGTTCTTTGAATGCAGTGCCGTGTGTGGTGCCGGTGTCGGAGGTCTCGACGTCGAAGACGAGCTTGCGTTTCGGCGCGGGGTCGCCGGCGTCGTAGATGTGGGCCATGATCTCGTCGCGGAAATCGAGGTTATCGCCGGCGATGACCGGCTGCCCCGCGGCGACGGTGAGCTGCATGAACTCGGGGGCGCGCGTCGGCTCGGCAGGCGGTTTCCCAAGCTCGGCGATCTGGTAGACCTGCCGGATGGTCGGCTGTTTTTCGGCCTTTTTGAACACAATCCCAGACAGGATGAGAATGGGCATGCCGCTGCCGCGGCGGCTGACGGTGGTGTTCGGCGCGTTGCGCAGCCTGGCTTCGTTGATGTTCGGAGTGACTTCGCCGCCGATGTCTTCCTGGGTGATGAAGCACGCGGTCGGCAGCGGGTCAGGATGGTTCGGATCGGTGGTCGGATAAATGCGGCCGATCATCGAAAGCGAGCGCATGTTGCCGCGGCGCGTTTCCGTGCAGCAGGTGGAGTAGCGGGCGATGATCAGGCCGCGGCTCCCTTTGTGGAAGTAGCCGCTATACGGCGTCTCTTCGGTGATGTCCCATCGACCGGTCATGATGATGGCGTTGGGGTGAAGGAGGCGCTGGTAACCCTTCCCGTCCGGGCCCCAGCGAAGGTCGGTATCGGAGGCAAGTACGCGTCTGGCCGCCGCGAGGAACTGCCACGTCCCGCCGCCGGGCAGCATGCCTTTGATCAGCGGCATAAGCGTGACCGGAAAGCGCTCGAGCGGCGCGTTCCCTTTCGCGCCCCATACCTTTTGATACGGGTTGGCGAAGACCGCGTCGCGAACGACACTGAAGCGAGAGCCGGCCACAGGGCGCCGATCGCCCTCGGTGAAGCCTTCCATCCCCTCGTTCCCGCGCCTGTTTCCTGCGTCGGCCCCGCCCTGTATCGGGCGAGGCGTATGAGTGGAACACGCGAGCATCAGGGCAACGACGCCCACATAGCTCAGAAAGCCGCGGCGGACGGCGATGACTTTGTCGATCTCGTGCATAAAAGACCGGGCGCGAATTTTCATGATCCGCGCCCGGCTCGCTGAGGTCAAAGGAAAACGATTTTCTCGTCGGTCGAGCCGCTATCGTTCTTTGCCGCAAACGGCATCGCGCGAAGGCGAGGACCGCCTGCGGCAGCGATGGCATTGGCCAGCGCGGGAGCGACCGCCGGTGTAGGCGGCTCGCCGACGCCGGTCGGTGGCTCGTTGCTGTCGACGATGCTCACGTGGATCCTCGGCGTCTGATTGAGGCGCAGCACGGGATAGTCGTCGAAGTTGTTTTGAACGACCGCTCCGTTCTTCACCGTGATCTCGCCGAGAAGCGCGTAGCTCAGGCCGTAGACGACGCCCCCCTCCATCTGCGCGAGCACGCGATCGCGGTTTACAGCCAGCCCGCAATGGATCGTGGCGTAGACGTCGTTGATGGTCAGCTTGTTGTCGTTGCTCATGGAAGCGTCGACCACCACGGCGACGTAACTAAGAAAGCTGCGGTGCGCGGCGATGCCGAGGCCGCGGCCCTTCATGTTCTTGTACTTCGCGACCTTGTTCGTCCAATCCGATTCCTGCGCGACCTTCTCGATTACGGCGCGCAAGCGCGAAGTATCGGGAGGGAAGCCGGCAACCACCTGATTCGCCTTCCCACCCTTGACCGTGGGCACCTCAATCGCAGCCAGGGGAAGCTCGTTGTTACGGAACCGCTCGACCGACTGGTCGATGAACGTTTTCTCGTCGATGATGCGGTCTTTCCCGATCAGATCGAGCAGATAGTCCTTCTGATCCCGCCCCGCGGCGATGGCCAGCTCGCCAGCGAAGGAGTTGATGGCGAAGGCGTGGTAGACATTGGCAACCGACCGCATCCAGCCAACCCGGATATGGTTTTCCGCCTTGCAATTCTCGAGGCGGATGTTCGGAATGTCGTACGGCATATCCTCCAGCCCCTGGGCGCGCTCGATTCCCGAGGCGTAAGGGTAGGCGCCGCCGCCGAACGTTGCCGCACGGAGATCCGCCGCTCCCTTAATCTCGGCTTGGCTCAAGTCCGGCGTCGAATAGTTCGGTATCAGCGTCCCGAAAAACGAGGTGAGCGCGCTGCGCTGGAGGAGCGCGGTGGGCAGTTTGTCGGCGCCGAGTGATGCCTTCAGGTACTGGCTGCTGGCCGCGTTGTAGTAGCTGAATTTGACGTCGTCCTCGCGCGTCCACTGCACGCGGATCGGCACGCCGGGCATCTGCTTGGCGAGCATGGCCGCCTCGACGATGTAGTCCGGCTTCGACTTGCGTCCGAAGCCTCCGCCAAGCATCGTTACATGCACCGTAGAGGCCTGCCGCGCCTTTTCGTTGCAGACGTCGTCGGTCATTCCGCAGGGATCGATGCCGAGCGCCACTTGTCCCGTCCATATCTGCGCGTAGTCCGGAGACTGTGTGGGCGCCCACACCTCCATTTTCCCATTCTGGAAAACGGCCACCGCCACCGGAGGCTCCATTGGAGTCTGCGCCAAGTGCGGAACGTAGTAGTGAGCCTCCTTCGTGTCGACGCCGACCTGCGCGAAGGCGTCATCAACATCCTTCAATTTACGTACAGCGTTTCCCTGCTTGGAGGTCGCGTCTTCAAGCTCCTTGCGGAACGCGACCGAGTTGTACGTGTCATGAGGACTGACGTGCCACTTGATGGTCGGCTTTAGGGCCCTACGCCCCTGCCACGCTGCCCACGTATTCGTCGCGATTACAGCGACGCCGGCGTGGGGCAAGAAGCCTCTGCCTACGCCGCCCCCGCGCTTTCCGGGAGGGAACATCGGTAAGACTGCGCGGACGCCGTCGATGGCAAGCGCCGGCGCGGCGTCGTAGGACATCAGCGCGCCATTGGCGACCGGGCAGCGCTCGATCATGGCTGTCAACATCCCGGGGAGCTCAACGTCGGCGCCGAAGACCGACTTGCCGCGCACCAGATCGAGCGCGTCATAGAACGGCATCGGCTCTTTCCCTTTGCCGATGTAACGAAAATCCTCGGGCTTTTTGAGCGCGGCACTGATTTCGTCGTACGTCGGGGTTTCTTTCTTGGCACCAAGCAGCAGCCAACGGTAATCGCTGGACTGGCCGCTCGGGCCGTATACCCTATGTTTCTCGGCGCGACAGGCCTTTGCGTCGACGCCCCATTTCTTCGCCGCGGCCCGGATCATCGCCAGGCGGAGGCCGGCGCCGAAGAGCCGCATGACCGTGAAGTATGCAGTCATACTCCGCGAGCTGTCGGTGAACTGCGATCCCTCGGGTGAGATGAGGTACTGCAACTTCGGATCTTTGGAGAGCGTGTTGTAGGGAAACGGCAACGGGACGTCGGACTCCACCGGAGCCGGAAACGCGACCGCGTACTTTTTCGCGTCGGCGTCGGCCTGTTTCAGCGTCACCCGCTTCCAGTCCGCTTCCATCTCGTCGGCCAGTACCGCGGCGAGACTGGAGCGAATCCCCTGACCCATCTCCGGACGATGGGTGATGATGACCACGTCGCCGTTCACCTTGAGGATGACGACCGGGATGCCGTCCACTGGGAACCCGTTAATCAAATTGTGAATGAGGCCCTGGGCTTGGAGCGCCGGGGTAAGGTATGAGCCGAAAACCAGCGCTCCGCTGCCAACGCCGGCCGCGCGAAGGAAGTCCCTGCGATTCACCTTGGTGCTCATGATGTCGCGCTCCCTCCCAGTCTGCGAATTGCGTCCTTGATCCGCGGATAGGTGCCGCAGCGGCAGATGTTGCCACTCATGTAGGCGTCGATCGTTGCGTCATCGGGATGCGGGTGCTCGTCGAGAAGCGCCGCGGCGGTCATGATCTGGCCCGGCTGGCAGAAACCGCACTGAGGCACGCCGAGCTCGACCCACATCTTCTGGCACGGGTGGCTTCCGTCGTACGACAACCCCTCAATGGTTTTGATCTTCGAGAGCGCGGCGACTCCCACGTCCGTGATGCACGAGCGTGCGGCCTTACCGTCGAGATGCACGGTGCAGGCGCCGCACTGCGCGACACCGCAGCCGAACTTCGTTCCCTTTAGTCCAAGGACGTCGCGGATGGCCCATAGCAGAGGCATATTGCCGTCGATGTCGACCGAGTGCACCTTGCCGTTGACATTGAGCTGAAACACAGACATCGAGAACCTCCTCAGAATTTGAGACGGATTTCTGCGCGTACTCCGTAAACGTCTTTCTGCCCCTGCAGCCAGCCCTTCATGGCGTCGAAGCGGATGATCAGGTCGGGGCTGATCGGCTGCTGATAGCGGATGCCGATCCCGTACTGATCGCCCGCCGTGTTTCCGCTCATGCGCTGCACAGCCGACCCTTCGATCACGATCTGATGAGCGAGATCGAACAGGTACTCCAGCCCCAACGCGCCGCCGTAAGACTTGTGCGCCTTGGCGTCGAGCGTCGGATAGGCGGTCATGCCGTCGGACTCGAAGGTGATGCCGGTGTTCCGCAGCACGCCGCCGGAATCGGCGCCGCGGGCGAGCGACTGCGGTGAGTTGAAGCCGGCGAAGAGATTGAGATACGGGACGAAATTCGACTGATTGGCCTGGGCCAGCTTCAGATACTTCGGCGTGAGCGAGCTCTCGAACAGGAACAGGGCTCCGTCGGCCGTTTTTGCTTTGCCGGGATCGCCCTTCTGGCCGAAGTTGCCGATCACACGAACGCTGTTCGAGATCCGGCCGTAGTACCGTCTGCTGAACGCGGCGGTCACGTTGTGGTAGCTCAGATTGTCGTCGTCGGCCTTGACGTAGCCGTAGCCGTACTCGAGGTAGCCCTTGTGCGCGTCGGCGAACCCGGCCAGGCCGAAGACGCCGTTCCTCGACGAATTGGGCGCAGCATCGGTGGTCAGCTGGGCCCAGCCGGCGAAGAAGGTGAGGTCGGTATTGCTGACGTCGAGCGATGGGATGTTCTTGGCCGTGAAGCTGAAAGCCGCGCCGTCGAAAGCATCCTCGATCCAGACGCCGTTCTGCGTGACGAACGGCATCCTGCCGAAAGCGATTGGCAGATCGAATCGGGCCGCATGGTTCTGCAAGCCGCCGGTGATCTGTCCGAGGTCGCCTTCGAAGAAAAGGGTGTCGAGGTCGAAGTCGAACTTGCGGGTGAATTTGTCTTTGACGGCACCGCTGACGTCGTACCGCGTGAACTGACCGCCCTTGTCGAGCGGCCGCGTGAATGCATGGATACGCTCGGTGGCGGTGAGGGCGAGGTCCATGTCGAGGTTGAGGCGAGCGGCAACGGTGGACTGTTTCTTACCGCCCGTGCCGCTGTCGTAGGAATCGGCGGCGACGCGAAGATCGCCATAGGCCATGAAGCCGGATTGGACCGGATCCTTCGCGCCAAAGAGCCAGGTGGGGCGCGGCGTGTAGGCGCCGTGGTCGTACATGCGAACGCCCCACGCAATCGCCGGAATCATGGTCGGATTCGGGTTCATGTGCTTCGTGCCGTAGACGTCGAGGTTGGCTTGGGCGTCGTAGCCCGGCGGGTACTCAGGGTCGGGAATGAACAACTCTTTCGACGGCGGATCGGGGAGGAGCGTCGCCTGTTTGTCCATGTCGTGTTTCTGGGAGTCGGGAGGCTCCTGCGCGAACGCGGACGGGACGGCCGCGGACAGCAGAAGCAGTCCGACGAGGAAAGGGTTCGCGGTGGACGATTTTCGGTTCATGTTCGCCCTCTCCTCAGTGCATCTCGAATTCGACAGCGTATTGATGGGTATCGGCGACCCACTCGTTCTCGTTCCGCTCCATGTCCGTCGTAGCGAAGACGAAATCCATGAAGTACATCGGCTCCGTCCGGCCGCGAATGCGTATGGCCAATCGGTACTTCCCTGGCTTGGTCAGCTTCGACGCCGGAACCTTGTAGTGCGCCGTGCGGGTGGCCAGCGGCGGGATGCTGTGTTTCTCCATGCGCACGTTGGGCGGATGGTTGTTGATCGAGGAGGGGGTGCCGCCGGGGCGGATGAACGGGAGCTGGTCCACGTCGAGAGTGATCGGCAGATACATCTCCCGGTCGGTTCCCTTCACGTTCGTGGTGATGAACTTGGCCCCCATGCTGAAGAGCTGGGCGTCGAAGGGCAACGGCTGGCCTTTGAACGGGTCGACGTTGGAGATCTTGCGCTCGCGGACGTCGCGCGACTGCAGGTCGGCGAAATCCCCTCGGCTGTCGACATAGCCCGACTCCCAAATTCTCTTGCCGTCGGGGTCAATGAGGGCCACATTGAGCCACAACTCCGGCTGCGCTCCAAGAGAACCCGAAGGCAGGTTGTGACCTTTATTGAGATTGGTCAGCTTGTAATCGAATGAGAGATCCTGGCCGGTTTTGAGCGGACTGGTGAAGTACGGGCCATCGAGCTTCGAGCCCTTCTCCAGCAGCTTGATGCGCAGCTGCCTGCGCTCCTCCCATCTGGCCAGATTGGCGACGACGACGCCCCATGCCTCCTTGCGGTCGGCAGCGTTCTGCCACTCGGGCGGGAAGGAAACAGCGCCGGTGTTCGCCTCGAACTCGTCGCTCCCCCACTTGGCGCGGTAGTCGAACTTCAGCCACTGCTGCGGAGTGAAGCGAGACTTGACCAGGGGGATCGGGAAGAGACCCGGGTGGCTGATCGGGTAGCCTGGGCCGACGAAAAGGTGGTTGGAGATCGGCCGGTCGTCGTTGACCGTCATTCCGTTTACGACGGCGGCGGGGCCGTGAATTAACGCGACCTTCTGCCCCGGGGTGGGGCTCATGTGGCATTCCTGGCAGGTCGTCCCCTCCTTGAATGCCGGGGACGCTCGGTACTCCTCCCATACGGTTTCCAGCTTGATGCCGGCGTGGACCTGCACCTGGTGACAAGTGACGCAGAGCTCCGACTCCTGGATCACGGTGGACTTGATGGCCTGCTGGTGGATGCGGAGGTAGCCGGGCCTGTCGGGCTGGTCGCCGCTCACCAGGATCTTGTAGAGCTGTGCGTTGCTGATGGCTTTGAGGACACCGGTCGTGTCGAACGGGCCGAACACCGGCTCGGAGATCGGGCCCGGCGTGATCCTGCGCGCGCCGTTGCTCTTGCTGTAGGCCTCGCCCACGCGGTGGCAGGTGACGCAGGTGATCCCTTCCTGCGCGGAGCCTGCGCGGTCCCACCACGCGGTGTCGCGCCGCTCGCCCAGTGCCGTGCCGACCGTGGCGTGACAGCGGACGCAGAAGGAGTTGATCGTGCCACGCGCCAGATCGTTGATCCTCTGTTCGAACTTATTGAACATCGGGGAGACGGCGGCGTAGGCGTGCGACGACATGCTCCACTCGGCGAACTGCTGGGGGTGACACTCCCCGCAGACCCTCGCCGACGGATAGAGGTTGTCGGCATAGGCCGTCCGCGCGTTCGGGTCGTCCGGCAGTTTCGGGATGATCTGCCCGAAGGCCGGCGTCAAACTCGCCAGAAGAAGGACGACGACGGCTACGAATCCGGCTTTACGCATAAAGGCTACCCCTCCTCTGCGGCCAGTGGCGCGATCAGACTTCGCGGCTCGCGGTAGAGCCGTTATTCCGATTCGACTTAAAGACTTTCGGTGATTGAGTCATGAATTCTATCATGATTCTGGTCGGTGCAACGATTCCCGTAGCAGGTAGTGACGATGGATGGGCGTTCGTTACAGGAGTGCCATTAGGAAAGGATTTCCCTACCCTTTTTTTTTGCGAAATCACGCCGCAGCGGCGGCCCAGCCGCATTAAATAACTAATGGAAAATTAAGGGTAGGGAAAAGTCCTTCCAGCGGCTCTCCTTAAGTAACCAAACATCCATTTCAGCTTTGGGGCTACTTCCAATCGTTCGATCACCGACCAGTGCCGGTTGGAGCGCAGAAACGTTTGCGGCTCCAACGTCACTACTGAGCTAGGAGGCATCGTCCATGCGAAAACTCGCCCTCTCTATTCTGATTCTGGTCATCCTTGTCATCGGGGGTCTCGTCGCCTGCAGCCGCGTCAACGAGCTGAAGTCGGGACACGTCAAGGACGAAGCCATGCTGGCCGGCAGGGACGCCGACAGCCTGCGCGGCGCCGATGAAGACTATTACGCCGACATGGACTACGGCCTCACCAAGAATCCCGAGGGGATCCGGGCCTCGCTCGATCCGTATCTGCCGGGCATCTCGGCCGCCGAGGCCGTGAAACGCGTGGCCATCGGCCGGAACAACTGGGTGGTCTGGACGGCGGGCAACGACCGCATCTGGGACGTGCTCTCTGTCAAGAGTCTCGGCAATCTCGATCTGCTGAAGACGATCTCCAGCCACCCCTCATTGACAAACAAGCGGAGCAATCGCTGGAGTTACCTCGGCCTCGTCAACGAGCCATGCTTCCGCCAGGCGACCGGCCCGCGCGCAGACCGTTACGGTCTCTGGCTCGACGAGCGCGTGGAGGGTCCGGGCTGCGGTCCCGATCCGTTCGAGAACGAAACGAAGTACCCCGGCGTCAAGTACGGCGCCCGCGGAAAGAACATCCCGGCCGGTTCGTACTATGGATATGCGACGGGCGTCGTCGGTCTCCGCCTCTTCCCGAATCCGAACTTCGACGAAGCCGCCCAGAAGAGATGGGATCCGGTGCGCTACTACACCGACAAGTCCTATTACAACGATGCGAACCTGGTGAAGCCGTTCCGCGTCGGCATGTCGTGCGGCTTCTGCCACGTCGGCCCGAATCCCTCCAATCCGCCGGCCGATCCCGAGAACCCGACTTGGGCGAATCTCAACAGCAATCCGGGCGCGCAGTACTTCTGGATCGAGCGCATCTTCATGTTCGACCAGGATCAGGGCAGCTTCATCTGGCAGCTCTTCCACACGTCGCGTCCCGGCGCGCTCGATACGTCGCTGGTCTCGTCTGACGAGATCAACAACCCGCGCACGATGAACGCGATCTACAACCTCGGCGCACGTCTCGAGATCGGCCGGAAGTGGGGCGCCGAGCAACTCGCCGGCGGCAGCGCAGACAACCACCAGTTCAATGATTACGTCCCGGCAGGTACACCGCTGACGAAGGTCTACGATCCGGCCACGAAAGTGGCGTTCACAACGCACGTGCTCAAGGATGGCTCCGACTCGGTCGGCGCTCTCGGCGCTCTCAATCGCGTCTACCTCAACATCGGCCTGTTCAGCGAAGAGTGGCTGCTGCACTTCATCCCGATGATCGGCGGCGCGCACGTCAGCCCGATCAAGATCGCCGACGCCGAGAAGAATTCGTCGTACTGGCGAGCGAATGTCGCACAGACGCCCAACACAGCGCTTTTCTTCCTCGCCACCGCCAAGCCTGACTACCTGAAAGTCGCGCCGGGCGGAACAGCCTACATGGAGGACGATCTCGTCCCGCAAGGAAAACAAGTCTTCGCCGAGCGTTGCGCGCGCTGCCATTCCAGCAAGCTGCCGGAGAACGTCTTTAACACGTACTTCAAGGCCGGCTGCATCGGACCAAACTATTTGAAGTGCTGGGATGATTACTGGGCCTATACGAAGACCGCCGAATTCAAGACGGCGATGAAGCAGATCGTGAATGCTCCCGATTTCCTGGACAATAACTACCTGTCCAATGAAGTCCGCGTACCGGTCACGCTGATGGAGACGAATGCCTGCAGTCCGCTGGCCACGAACGCCATTCGCGACAATATATGGGACAACTTCTCGTCCGAGTCGTACAAGAACCTCCCCTCGGTCGGCAAGGTCATGGTGCACGATCCGTTTACCGGTGCGCCGTCGTGGTACGAGATGCCGGGTGGCGGGCGCGGATTCACGCGGCCGGCCTCGCTGATCAGCCTCTGGTCGACCGCGCCATTCCTGCAGAACAACAGTGTCGGTGAGTTCCAGGAGAGCGGCTCGGTGAAAGACCGCATGTCGTCATTCGACGACGGCATCAAGCAGATGCTCTGGCCGGAAACGCGCAAAGGCAACGGCACGTTCGCGACGAAGTCAGGAAAATCTCTCCCGGGTTGGATCGACAAGACCACGCAGCGCAGTTATGTGATCGTGGCCAAAGGCTACATACCGCTGTTACTGAAACCGCTCGCCGACGCCGACGGCATCAAGATTGGCCCCATTCCCGAGGGCACGCCGGTCAATCTGTTGACAAACATCGATCTGTCGCAGGAGACCAGCGTTGTTCGTCTCCTGCTGAACATTAAACACAAGCTGGCTGAGTTGCCGGCAGGCGCGAGCGACGACGAGGCACGCAAGGTATTCGCTCCGCTCGTGCCCGATCTCCTCGGCGTTTCCAAGTGCAAGGATTTCGTGATCAACAAAGGCCACTACTTCGGGACCGACTATCTGCCGGCCTCTGAAGGAGAGCCTGGCCTCTCGGACTCTGATAAGAAGGCGCTCATCGCATTCCTCAAGACCTTCTAAGGACAACGACATCGAAAACCCGGCCGAAACGTATGACTACATCGTCGTCGGTTCCGGAGCCGGCGGTGGACCCCTGGCGGCGAATCTCGCCGTCAGGGGTTTCCGCGTTCTACTGATCGAGGCCGGCTCCGATCCCGAGTCGTACAACTACCAGGTCCCGACGTTCCACGGTCTCGCCTCCGAGGAGAAGGAGATGTCGTGGAACTTCTTCGTCCATCACTACGGCTCGGACGAGAAGCGCGATCCGAAATATGTCAACGATCAAGGCGGCGTGCTCTATCCGCGCGCCGGGACGCTTGGCGGCTGCACTGCGCACAACGCCATGATTACGATCGTTCCGCACGACAGCGACTGGGACTACATCGCTCATCGCATCAACGACGAGTCGTGGCATGCGGACAACATGTGGAAGTACTGGAAGCGCCTTGAACGCTGCCAGTACCGGAGACCTCCGCCTCCGGGCGAGCACGATCCTTCCGGTCACGGATACGACGGATGGCTCGGCACGAGCAAAGTCGATCCCAGGATCGCGTTCGGCGACCGGAACGTGGCCGCGGTTGTCCTGCACTCGCTTTTCCGCGCCGGACGGCGTTTCTGGTATCGCGGTTTCATCAGACGCTTTCTTCGCTGGCTCCATACTGACGACGACCCGAACGACGAGCGCAACCGCGCCGCATTCGAGGGCGTTACGACGACCATCCCCCTCGCCACGACGAAGGGAAAGCGCAACGGATCGCGCGAGTTCGTCCGAAGCGTGATGGCGAAATATCCCGATCGCCTGATCCTGAAAATGCGCAATCTCGCCACGCGCGTGATCCTCGACGACGACAGGCGCGCGGTCGGCGTGGAGTGCTGGGAAGGGAGCGATCTGTATCGCGCCGGACCGAATGCCGCGGAACCGCCGAAGTACGAGAAGAAAACGTATCGCTGCACGCGTGAGGTGATTCTCGCCGGCGGCGCGTTCAACACGCCGCAGCTGTTGATGCTCTCCGGGATCGGGCC
Source organism: Acidobacteriota bacterium (assembly GCA_019247495.1). Classification (GTDB taxonomy): domain Bacteria; phylum Acidobacteriota; class Thermoanaerobaculia; order Gp7-AA8; family Gp7-AA8; genus JADGNZ01. The sequence goes on along the minus strand of JAFAOU010000144.1, from coordinate 16,462 downwards.
GAAGGAGCATCTCGAAGATCCGAAGATCGGCATCAAGTGCCTGGTCGACCGTCCGGGCGTGGGCAGCAACCTGCAGGACCGTTACGAGGTCGGCGTCGTCTCGAAGATGAAACATCCCTACTCCATGCTCGAGGGCGCCACGTTCAAGCCGCCCCTTCCCGGAGCGGCGCCAGACCCGGCGTTCGAGGAGTGGCGCCGGGGCAAAGGCGTCTATACGTCGAACGGCGCGATGGCTGCGATGATCCTGAAGTCCGACCACAGCAAGCCGGACCCGGACCTCTTCATCTTCGCCCTGCCTGGCAACTTTCACGGTTACTTCCCCGGCTACTCGGAGCTGATCGTAACGAGAAACACCGCCCTGACCTGGGCCATCATCAAGGCCCACACGAACAACACGGCCGGCACGGTCAGACTGAAAAGCAAGAATCCGCTCGATCCGCCCGACATCGACTTTCACTATTTCGAGGATGGCAACGACGCGGCTGGTGAGGATCTCGCGGCGGTGGTCAAGGCGGTGAAGTTCGTGCGAAGCATGAACGCGGGGAACCACGAGATCGCAAGCGAGATCCTCCCCGGCGCGGACGTCGGCGACGACGGTCTCGCCAAATGGATCCGCGACAACGCGTGGGGACATCACGCGTCGTGCAGTTGCCGGATCGGCAGGGCCGACGATCCCAACGCCGTCGTCGACGGCCGCTTTCGCGTCATCGGCACGAAAGGTCTGCGTATCGTCGACGCCTCGATCTTCCCCCGCATCCCCGGCTTCTTTATCGTCACACCGATTTACATGATCAGCGAAAAGGCCGCGGATGTGATCGTCGAAGACGCGCAATACGGCCCCGCGTAGTCGACGATCAGCGAGATGGCCGCCGGAGTCGGCGTCACACTCTGAGCAGCGGCGAAGCCGCGCGCGAGAGCCGTAGCCCACGGGTTCACCCGTGGGTCAGGTGATGGCATCGGATTTGTGAGCCCGCCTCGGCGGGCGAGAGAAAGCTTTCTTTCGCCCGCTTAAGCGGACTCACACCATAACGCGGGCCTTTTTCCCACGGGTGAACCCGTGGGCTACGGTTCTTACGCCGGCTTCGCCGACGGCGCTCGCGATGGCTTGCCGAAATGTTGGACTCTTAACGGCAGGGCGTGATGTCCAGCGCCGGCTTTGCTTCGCCGGGACCAGGCATCGTGTTGTTGATGAAGCCGATCAGGAACAGCACAAAGTTCGGATTGTAAATGTCATTGTGACCACTGATCAGATTCCCGGGCGCGCTGGCGACAATGAACGGAGCATGGCGATCGAGACTTGGCGACAGTGGCTTAAGAGTCACGTCGAATTGGTTGAGTGAATGCACGCTGCCCGCGCCTTGTGCCAATGCAGAGGGAGTGTCGCTCTTACCAGCATTCGACGCGGCCTGGGGCGGCGCCGAGAAAACATGGTAGGAACAACCGCACGTATCGCGAGCCAGACCGGCATCGATTTCGTGATGCAGCTCACAGTCGGCAATCTCCTTCGGATCAGTGAGCTTTGCAGGCTCGACCGGCTTTTCCTGCGGCCCTTCATAGATAAGTTGGTGTGTTGTGTATGGCGCGTAATGCCCGAGGCCTGTAACCTGCGCGGCTGCGTCCTTCCAGGCCCATGGATGCCATAAGATCCATAGCCAGCGGCCGGCCGGAAAAGCCTTGCCGACTGCGTCGTCTGCAGTCGATGCGACGGTAAGAAGAACGGGGCGCTGTTCCGGTGAGTAGCTTCCTGGAGCTTCGAGATCGTTGGCAAAGTCGCGGTAGCGATACGCCTCGAAGGCGGGATTGACGAGGATCACCAGGTCGCCGATCCCGGCGCGGACAGGCTTCGGCGCTCCATTGCACGCGGGGTATCCGACGCCATGCTTCGTCTGGTATTCGGAAACCTCCAATGCTTCGACCGCCGAATACACGAGCGCTCCGCCGAAGCTGTGACCGACGGTGACCGCATTTACGAAACGTGTCCCGCCGGACGCAGTGCGCACTTCACGATCGAGTTCCTTATGCGTCTGTCCAATTTCCAGGAGCAGATCACGCCCGCCGAGGGAGCCGACGTGCTGGGCGGCCGCCTTGCGGTTATAAAACGAAAGCGCCGAGTATTTATGCATCGAATCTCCGCGCCAACCGATGTAGATGCCGAACACGGGCCCTTTATTTGCGCGGTCGCCTTTCCGCATTACGAGGCCTTCCAGGACCCGGCGATAGCAGGAGAGATTCTCGTCGCAGACCTTGGCCTTGTGATGCCAGCCATGAACGAAAGTCACAAGAACGGCGCCGGGGTACGACTCCGTACCAGACTCGCCTTTGAGAGTGACGCGCCGGAGCTCGCGGAACACTTCATCGCGCTGACCGACGTCCTTGATGTGGCCGTCGTCGCTCAGTTCGATGACGCCGACTGTGAAGACTTCGCCGTTCGGAGCGCGGAACTTCTCGATCGAGCGCCCGCGGAAAAGTTTCTCCGAGCACTCCTTGCCACCCTGGCCGTTATCGACCGGATTGCGATTCTCCAGATCGGCGACGTTGATCGGCGGAATCGGCGCGGCGGTCTTTCGATACTGCTCGTGAGAAGCACACCCGGCCACCACCAACCACAACACCAGAACGCCGCAAATCCGCTGAGTTCGCATTGAATCCTCCGTTATTGCTTTTTTTCTCATTAGAACGTCTTCAGTAACTCGATCAACGCGCGTTTATCGGCCGTCGGCAGCTTCGTTCCGAACTCATGGCCTTTATCTTCCACGAAGTCAGGGCATTTGTTCGCCGCGAGCAGGTCGGGAACGATCAGTTTCAGACGTGCGGTGGCTTCGGCGTCGTTCATGTTCTGATCGCGGATCTCAGCCAGGGCCTTCACGGCGGCGATCAGCGCCTTCGTGACGATGACCCTTCCGCGAACCGGATCCGAGGGAGAGATTCCGGCGCCGTCGAGGTCGAGGTTGGAAATGAGATTGATCGGCGTTCCTTGCGGAATCGGACCGATGAGGATGTCGCCAGTGCTGGTAATCGCCTTCGGATCGGCCAACTTGATCGCTTCGACGATCGGCGGCACCAGATTGCCGTTGGCATCGAAGGCGTTCGGATCGACGTCCTTGAGCATTTTGGCCAGGATTGGCGTGAACTTTGGAATGAGGGTCGGTGCGAGGCTGATGTACGACGCGGGGATGCTGAGGTAGCTCTTCGCCGACGTCCGCCAGATGGCGTTTTTCCGCGGCTTCAGCATCAGCATCTTCTCGATGCCGTCCTGGAACGCGTTCATGCGCCCCTCCAGCGTCGAGTCGGCGGGTTGGTCGCCCATCATGTTGTTGTGCAGATACGGCGCGCTGCTCCAGAGGCTGATGAGCGAAGGCGGCCGGTAGTAACCGGGACCGTTGCCCTGCATCTGGTAGCTGAACGTCGTGTTGTCGATCGGGTTGGTGAGCGTCAGAGGCCCGATCTGCGCGCGCGACTTGTAGGTCTCGGACGAGAAGTTGTCCCAGATGTGGCCGCGCATGGCGTTCGTTGCCGCGGCACGCGTGGCGTTGGTACCGATGAGCGTAACCGGCCGCGGGACTTCATCGCCGAGGAAGTTGTCGGTAAAGAAATCGGGATCGTTGACGTGCTGGCTGTACCACGCCTTTGCAGCGTCGGAGCCCGGCGTCGCATTCGGGTCCGTCGGTTTCTTGCTGGAGTGACAGCCCGCGCAGTTTTCGGCGAAGACTCGCCTGCCGTTTGCGAGTGTCGCCGCATCGGCCTTCAGATATTTCGCGCTGTTGGGTGCATCCTTCAGCAGCAGCGGCTTCGCGACCTTGACGAGATAGCCACCGAGATAATGCGCGCGCTCCTCGCTCCAGTTCCACGACGCCGACGTCCGCTGCAGCGTCTTCACCGGCACGGGCGTCTGACCGACGCCGCCGACGAGCGGGAGGAAGTGCTTCTGCCACTCCGGCCACGATTCGCCGATGTTCAGGTAGACGCGGCTGAGCGCGCCGTAGATGCCGACCGAATCGTCGCCCTGTTTGAGCACGCGCGGGATCGTCAACCCGCCGGTCTTGATGTCGTCCTGGATGTGCAGCAGATCGAGCGCGCCGCCGGCGATGTACTCCTGGCCGGGCGACGCCGGTTTCGTCAGCGTCGGCTTGGCGCCTCGGCCGAGGCGGGCCGCCAGGTTGTAGATCCCGTTCATCGTGCCGGGGTTGTTCAGATAGTCGGTGGCGATGAACGAGGTATCCAGCGTGCCCGGCGGATTGGAGTGAATGAGCTGCCAGACGAAACTCTGGTCGTTGTTCGGATTCTTTGGAACGAAGACTTCCCAGACCTTCAGATACTGAGCGCCGACGAAGTCGTTCAGGTTTGCCCACCTGGGCTCCTCGGCCACGGCAGGCGGGCGGACCGGATCCAGACTGACGTGACAGAAGGCGCAGGCCATCCCCACAACGTACGGCCGGACAAGTGTGGGATCGGTGTAGTAACGCTGATCTTCGTAATACGCGTGGTTGATGCCGTCCTTTTTGTCGATATGCGCCATCCAGGCGTCCTGCGCGGCCTTGCTGTTCACGAACGCCGGATTGTCCGAAATCCGCAGGCCGACGACGCCTGACGAGCGGCCATAGGTGTAGTAGTCGAGTTTCGTGTCGATCTGCCCGTCGGGATCGCCCGGCTTCGGCTCGTCGATGAATAGCCCGTACTTGTCGGGTTTGGCCGCGGCTCGGAAGCCCGGCTGATTGATGATGCCGATCTCCGCCAGCCGATGCGCGCGGCGCCGCGAATCAATCGTCTTGATCAGATCAGCCGTCCCGAACGCGTGCTGCGCCATGTAGTCCCACATCGATCCCGTATCGCCGACCCAGACGTTCCAAACCAGCCGACCGCTGATGTCCGCCTTCGTGAGCTGCAGGTTCGGTCCATCCATCCCGGGGAAGATGTCGCCGGCGCACGGCGCATCCAGCGCTCCCGGGCAAAGGGTATCGGCCGCGTCCTTCCACTTCGGATCGTGGAGATACCTCGCCGTCTCTTTAGCCGGCGCCGGCTCGGGCTCCGGCTTGCATGACAGCGCGCCTGCAAGAATCAACGCAATAGCGAAGCTGACCGGCAATCCAGGTCTCGCTCGGAACATGCTGGTGCTCCTCCGATTTCTAGGGCTCTATCGTAGGAGGGACACCCGGAGCGATTTCCCTACCCAAATGCCCGGCCGAAGGCACGATTTCTGCTCTTAATAACCTTCGGAGAACATAATCATGAACAAATACAAAACGCTTGCAGCAGCTACAGTTGCGCTGCTCCTGATGGCGGCCTGCGGGTCGTCCGGGAACGGCATCGGTGACATCTTCGGCAACGGCGGCTATCCGACTACCAGCAGCAACGCCGCGTACCAGATTCGCGGCACGGTCGATTCCGTCGACACGCGCGGGCAGTCGATCCTTCTCACCAACGTGTCCGGCTACAACACCAACCTCAACACCGGCAGGTCGGACTCGCTTCGGGTGTACTACGACAACCGCACCACGCTCAACTATCAAGGTCAGAACTTCCGCCCCGATCAACTCGAGCGCGGCGATGAAGTCACCGTCCGCGTCGATCAATCCGGCAATCAGTTGATCGCCGAGTCGATGGACGTCACCTACAACACGCGCGGCGGCATGGCCTCGGGGTCCAACGGCAGCTACGGCTATCCGTCCTCGTCCTATCCCTCGTCGCAACAGTACTCGACGATCCGCGGCACGGTCCGCAACGTCGATACGCGCAACCAGACCATCGAGCTGGAGAACACGAACTGGGTCTCCGGCTTCCGCACGAACAACAACAGCAGCCGCTTCGTCGTCCGCTACGATCCCAACGCCAGCGTCGACTACAACGGCCAGATGTATCCGCTGACGAATCTCGAACGCGGCGACGTCGTCGACGTCCAACTCCAGGACCTCGGCTCCTCGAACTACGTCGCGCAGCGTCTCGTGCTCGTCCGCAACGTCCGGTAGTTCCGAGTTCACGCGGAGGTTCGCTCCGCCTCTCCGCGCCCTCCGCGTGAACCGTTCCCCGTTACAATTCGCCGGGATTCCCCCCCATGTCCGGCGAGAACGACTCCACCTTGATGCTCGCGCCTTCCCCGCGGTTGCGCGCGCTCGCAACGCTCGCGGACAAACGCATCGGCCGCTACCAGATCCGCGGCCTCCTCGGCGAAGGCGGCATGGGCAGCGTCTACCTCGCCGAACAGCACGAACCGATCGCCCGCATCGTCGCGCTCAAGCTGATGCGCTCCACGCTGGCCGGACCAGCATCGCTCGCACGTTTCGCCGCCGAACGGCAGGCCCTCGCGCGGCTCTCGCATCCCAACGTCGCCGCCATGTACGACGCCGGCGCAACCGACGACGGCTTCCCCTACTTCGTGATGGAGCATGTCCAGGGCAGTCCTCTCGTCGACTACTGCGACGAACATCGCCTCAGCATCCGCGAGCGCATCAAACTGCTTCTCCAGGTTTGCAAAGGCGTTCAGCACGCGCATCAGAAAGGGATCATTCATCGCGATCTCAAGCCGTCGAACGTCCTCGTCGCCGACGTCGAAGGGCGTTCGCTGCCAAAGATCATCGACTTCGGCATCGCCAAGGCGATCGACGACAACTTCCTCGGTGAATCGACTGCCGTGCTCACCGGCATCGGCGTGGTCGGCACGCCCGCGTACATGAGTCCCGAGGCGTTGAGCGGCGACGATCTCGACACGAGAACGGATGTCTACTCGCTCGGCGTGATCATGTACGAGCTGCTGACTGGCGCGCGTCCGCACCGCGTCGACGACCTGCCACTCGCCGCCGTCATCCGAACAGTCGCCGAGCACGACGCGCTTCCGCCGCACACGCTCTTCCGCACGATGGACGGCGACACGCGGCAGAAAACCGCCGCCGCGCGCAACGCGGACGAGCGCTCGCTCGCGCACGTGCTCGCGCGCGACCTCGGCTGGATCGCGCGCAAAGCGACCGCCCGCGAGCGCGAGGAACGCTACGGATCGGCCGCCGATCTCGCCGCCGACCTAACCCGCTTCCTCGACGACGAGCCAGTGCTGGCCAGTCCGCCATCGCTGCGCTACCGCGCCGCGAAGTTCGCGCGCCGTCATCGCGGAGCTGTCGTCGCCGCGGCGCTCATCCTCCTCGCGATCCTCGGCGGCATCGCAGGAACGACCATCGGCATGCTTCGCGCGCAGCGCGCGAGAGCGGAGGCCGAGGCCGTGTCGTCGTTCCTGACGAACCTGCTCGATTCCGCGAGTCCGTGGAACCGGAAGAACGAAACCACCGTTCGCGAGCTCCTTCACGAAGCCGCCGGCCGCATCGCGACAGAGCTGAAGGACCAGCCGGCCGCGCGCGCCGAGCTCCTGTCGACGATTGGCTCCTCCGAGTTTCACCTCGGCCATCTTGAAAGCGCCGAAGCTCTTCTACGCGAAGCGCTCCGCCTCCGCATCCAGACTGATGGACCCAACAGCCCGCCCGTCGCCGGCGTCCTCAACGACCTCGGACTCGTCCGCAAGCATCAGGACCACCTCGATGACGCAGAGCGCCTCCTCCGCGAAAGCATCGCTATCCGCGAAAAATCGCTCGGTCACATCAACGGCGCGACGGCGCGCGGCCTCTTCGACCTGGCCAGCGTCCTGGCGATGCGCGACAAGAATGCCGAGGCCGAAGCCGCGCTTCGTGAAAGCCTGAACCTGCGCGAAAGACTCTCCACCGATCCGCGCAACGGCGTCGACCTCTCAACCGTCGCTCTGACGATGAGCGGCCTTGGCCAGCAACTCGCGCGCATGAACCGTCTCGCCGAGGCCGAATCGATCATCCGCCGCAGCCTCGTGTTGCGCCGCCGCGCCGAACGCCCCGGCTACGCCTACGCGTTGGCGACATTGCAACTCGGCAAAGTGGTCGCCCGCGAAGGCCGCCTGGCCGAAGCCGAAACCCTCGACCGCGAAGGCCTGACCTCGCTGCGCAACTTCGTCGAACGCGGCGATCACCGCATCGAAGAAGCGGAGCAACAACTGGCGGAAGTGGTGAGGGCGGAGTCAGTTCTTGATCGCACGGGCGGGAAGTGATTCAACGATTCGCAGAATTTCTCTTCGATTCTGCGCATCGAGGAAGACCTAGCCGGCGTGGGCGCACAATCGTTGATCGCGTCGTTCGTTGTTGTGAGCACCCATGTTCGTCCGTGCATCATGGACGGCAGATAGCGAATGATCGCAGCCGGCGTATTCGTAGCGCCGGCTGCTCGCCGGCCGGACCGCCGCCGGCTCGGCGGCAGACCTTTCGGGCAATCGCCAGCGAGCCGCTGGCGGTCCAGCCGACGAGCCGTCAGCGCTACGTCCGTTACCGCAATCCCGCAGCCATCCGATCGGCGAGCGCGGCTAGCGCCTGACTCGTGCCCGACGCGATGTTCGCGCTGTCGAGCGAGGGGATGTCGATCGAGATTCGCTCGTGATGCGTCACGTCGGGTTGTCCGGATGTGCGCACGATCCAGCGGGCGTCGAGCACCACCTTCGTGTCGGGGCCGGCGGTGACGTCTTCGAAGACGACGTCGATCGCGCGCACTGCACCCGAGGGGCGCGAAGCTCCGGGCAGGATCACCATCCCTTCCGGCAGACGGTCGGCGAGGTCGAAGGCCAGGGTGTGCAACACCAGCGGCTGCAGCGATGCGGACCACTGCTCGTTCGGGCGCACCTGCAGTTGCTGATTGGCGAGACGCACCACGATCTCGCGGCGATCGAGTCCGGGCGGAAGTTCGACGCCATCGATTGCTACCGGCAATCCGCGCGTGGCAGCAGGAGATGCGGACGGCGGCAAGCGATCGAGCGCGTAGAACTTGCTCTGCGATTTGCTGAAAAATGAACATCCTGCGAGGAGAAGCGATAGGACGACCGCGTTGCGTTTCATTTGCCTTTGCCTCTCCCCTTCAGCAGCGCGTCGGGATTTTCCTCGAGGTACGACGCCATTCCGCGCACCGCCTCGGCTGCGCGCGTCAGCTCTTTGATCAATGTTCCGAGGTCGTAGTTCTGCCGCGGTTGGCTTCCCATCAGCTCCTCGGCGCGTTTCGCCGCGGCTTCGGCCGATGCCGCCGTGTTGCGCAGACTGTCGACGATCGGACCAACCTTCTGGCTTGCAGCCTCGGCGTTCGCGGCCGTGTTGCGAAGGCTCTTCTCGATCGGACCAACGTTGTCGCGCGTGGTGGCCGTAATCTTCTCGACATCCGCAAGCGAACGATTCAGTCGCTTCAGACTGTCGTCGAGCGTCGGATCGTGAACGAGCGAGTCGAGACGTTGCGCTGTGTTGCGCAGATGTCCGGCGATCTCCTCGATCGGCAGATTGCGAATGCGTCCGGCGATGTCGCCAACTGCCGATAGCGCACCTTCCAATCCGCTTCCGCCGGACGCCGCCGGAATGATCGGCGGCTCCGTCGTCGTGATCAGACGTCCCGTCCCCGGCGCGGCCACGGTGTCGAGTGCAACACCGCTCGATCCCGGCAGCACCAGACTCGTCATCAACGTCGCGCGCATGCCCTTCTGCACCAGTTTGCCGAGCGCGTCGTTCATCGTCGCGCGCAGCTCGTCCTTCGTCGTCGATTGCGACACGCCGATCTCGAGTTTGCGCGGATCGATCTCGATCGTGACCGGCGTCTCGAGCGACGCCGTGGCGGGCACGTAGCGCAGGCGCACCTCACGCACGTGTCCGACCTCGATACCCTTCATCTGCACCGAGGTTCCCGCGGTCAGTCCGTGCACCGGTCCAGGGAAGTACGTCACGTACGTGAGTTGCGGTCCGTCCGCCGCGGCCATGGCCATCCCCTCGGAGTCGTAAAGATCGAAGTGCGTTCCTTGCGCGGCCTCGTTGCCGGCAAGCACTTCGGGTGTGTAGAACGCGACCGGCGCATTGAGCAGCGACGAGATCGACGCGCCGCCGGTGGAAAGGCCGCCGCCACCGAGGGAGATGTTCAATCCTCCCGCGCGCCAGAAGCGCGTGCTCTGCCGCACCTCGTGTGCGAAGCGTTTGACGATGAACGCGTGCACATCGGTGATGCCGCGCTTCTCGTCGTACTCCGCGCCCAAGATCTGGCCGACGCGAAGCCCCTGGAACGTGATCGGCGAGCCGACCGCGATCGATCCAAGTCCATGCGCTTCGAGGACGACGGTCTTCCCATCCTCCGGGGCCGAAAGCACGGGCGCGTACTCCTGACCGGCGAATTCGCTTGTCTGCTCGCCCTCGCCCGGCGCGATACCGACGTATGTTCCGGACAGGAGGCCGCCCAGTCCGCCGCCTTCCAGCGCCGGCTCGACGACCCAGAACTTTGTCCCCTTGTTGAGCGCATGGTTCATCGAGGCATCGAGCGTGATGCGGACGACCACCTGCCGCAGGTTCTGATCGATGGTGATCTTCTGAATCGTGCCGACCTTCGCGCCGCGGAATCGGACCGGACTGTAGCGATCGAGTCCCCGCGCATCGGCGAAGCGGACGGTGATGTCGCCGCCGCCGAAGAAACCGTAGCGAACGACCAGCCAGCCGGCAAAGAAGATGGCCAGCGCCGGAATGATCCAGAGCCACGGCGACCATTTGGCGAGATGAACTTTGGCCCGAGGGGCGTCGACGCCGTCGGCCTGATCTATCGGATTGTGCGAATTCTCGTTCACGGCATCTCTCCCGCCGTCTTCCACATCATCCGCGGCTCGAACAGCCGGACCGCCAGCATGATCAGCGCGATCACGGCAAAGAGAGGAGTGGCACCCGGCCCGGTTTCGATGTTGTCGATCCCTTTGAAGCTGACGATCGGCGCGGCGAGGGCGGCGATGAAGGGGATGATCATCGGCCACCGCACCAGGCGATGCAGCACGCGATACATGCGCGTTCGCCGCACCAACCCCTTCGTGTTCGGGAAGCGCACGCGACCCAGCAGCCACATCATCCCGATCAGCTCCACGACCGGGATGGCCACGCCGGCGACGAGCACCACCACTCCGTACTGCCAATATCCGCGGTCTGCCAGCAATTGCACCGTGCCGAAGACGGTGTGCTCCAGAAATGCGGTGAGGTTCTGGTTGACCATGATCGATCCGGCGTACGCCGGAAAACAGAGCGGGATCGCCGCTGCGACGGCCGCCACGGCCGGCACCCATCGCGGCGCAATCCGATGATCGAGTGTCTCCCCGCACCTCGGGCACGGATCGCCGGGCTGCCGGTTCGTCATCGTCATCTCACAAACGTCACACGAGACGATGTTGTAGCCGCGCGGCGCGTGCCGGTCCGGCATGATGGCCTGCCACACGGCGCGCCGGTCGAGCAGCCGGTCTGCAACGATCGAGAGGACGGCCACGAGGAGATACGTCCACCCGCCGATCCCGATTTCGACCGTAGCGGAGATAGCGGCGCGGTAGTAGGCAATGACGCCGGCGATCACCACGACGTCCGTCAGACTCCACAGCCGTAACTCTTCGCTCCACCGGAACAACTGTCCGCGATTCGGAAGGCGCCAGCCGAATCGAATCGCAGCGAGCACGATCACCTGCAGCAGCGCGCGAACGGCGGGGAAAAGGAACGCGAAAAAGAGGAACCCGAACGCGAACGGAAACCACACTTCGCTGTAAATCACGCCGACGCTCGAAACCAGCCGGCTCTCGCCGAACACGAGCTGCTTGATCGTCGACGCCATCAGCGGCAAAAACACCGCCGGCGGGAGCAGCACCAGGATGGTCAGCGACAACGCCAGGCTCACGGACGCATCCGCCCCGGTCCGATGCTCCAGTGTCCGATCACAGCGATGACACTCAACCGTCCCGCGCCCGGGCAACTCCGGAACGACCTGCGTACTCCCGCAGTCGGCACAAGTGATGGTCACGCCAGCCACAGCGAGGTGAGCGGTGCAAGGAGGATTCCCGTCACACCGAGATACGGAGAACCGCGTGAAACGATGGGTCCGCTGTGGATATCATGGGCGACACATGAAACTCATTCGGCTCGCAATCGCACTCCTCGCAATTGCCCCAGCGCTGTCCGCGCAGCCTTTCGGCAAGTACCTCCGCCTGCAGGGCGCTCCGCAACAGGGCTACATCGAAGTCCCGCACGACACCCTGCTCGACACGCCTGCGATGACGGTCGAAGCCTGGGTCTCGATTCGCGACGCAAACGGCACTGCCTGTTCCTCAATCGCCGGAAAGCAATGGACCGCGGCCTGGTGGATCGGCCTCTGCGGCACGACATTTCGCAGCTATTTCAACGGCAGCTCAAGCATCAAGGATGGCGGCACAATCCCGGCGGACACGTGGGTCCACATCGCGGCGACAACGGATGGAACGACGCGCCGGCACTACATCAACGGAAATCTCGTCCTCGAATCCCCCGAGACTGCGCCGCGTTCGACGTCGACAAGCACATTCCGCATCGGGAGCGATGTAGCCTACGTCCACACGCCTGAGGGAGGCATCGACGATTTGCGCATCTGGAGCGTGGCGCGGACACAGGATCAGATTCGCGCGACGATGACGGCGCCGTACGCTCCCGAGGGGAGCGACCTGACAGGCCAGTTCCAGGGGCTGGAAGCGTGGTACCGCTTCGAGGGCAACGCGTTTGACTCCTGGCGCGCGCATCACGGAACGATCCTCGGCACCGGAATCGACTTCGGAGGCGTAACGCCGGCGGCGCCAGCCAGACATCGCTCCGTGAAGCACTGACGCGTCACAGCTTCCGAACCCGGTAGCCGAGGCGCTCGAGTTCGGCGGCGACGTGCGCGACGTGATCGCCCTGGATCTCGATCTCGCCGTCTGCCGCCGTCCCGCCGGCACCGCAGCGTTTCTTCAACGCCGCCGCCAGCGCCGACATCGATTGAGCCGTCAACCTGAATCCGCTCGCGATCGTTACGCTCTTCCCCGCCCGCCGCTTGCGATCCACGAACACGCGGATGACCTGTTTCGACGGCTCCTCATCCACCCGCGCGTCGACCACGCCCTCCTCGCGCAGCCGCTTCGCAGCCTCAGGATCGCTGGTCCAAACTAGTCGTGATTTCATCGGTCGAGATTGTGGCGCGTGGGCGTTCGTGGCTGCAACAAACGAGGCTTAGCAATACGGTACGGCCAACTTGTCCTGTACTGTTGACGCGACATGGCAGCGATGAGTCGAGCCACGATCGTGCGACATTCCATCCTCCTGTTCGCCGCGCTCGCGGCGATCGTTGCTGTGTTTGCGCGGCCGGCAGTTCCGCAGGATCTCGCCTACCATCGTTTCGCGGATCAGCGCTCCTTGCTGGGCATTCCGAACTGCCTGAATGTTCTCTCCAATGTCCCGTTTGCCATCGCCGGCCTGCTCGGGTTGATGACAACGAGACGCCGCGGCAATGATCCGTGGACGCGTTGGCCGTACATCGCACTCTTTGCAGGAGTCGCACTCACTACTCTCGGATCGGGCTACTACCATCTTCAACCGGGCAATGCGGGGCTGGTCTGGGATCGCTTGCCCATGACCGTTGGCTTCATGGGGCTATTGACCGCTCTGCTGGGCGAGCGCATCAGCGTTTCGGTCAGCCGATGGCTTTTCGTTCCACTGCTGCTGCTCGGTGCGGGAAGTGTTCTGTACTGGTATTGGAGTGAGCTTCGCCACGCCGGAGATCTACGCCTCTACATCCTGGTGCAGTTCGGCTCTCTGCTTCTGATCGTGCTGATTCTTCTTTTGTACCCAGCTCGCAATGGCGGCACTGGATATGTCGTCGCCGCGCTCGGGGCGTACGCCGCCGCGAAGGTGTTCGAATCCGCAGACAACCAAATCTTTTCACTGGGCCACTTCGTCAGCGGACACACGATCAAGCACCTCACCGCGGCAGTGGGAGTGGCGTTCCTCGTTGCGATGCAGCGAAAGCGCCTGCCCGAGTAACGCTCACACTCCGCAGGGTTCGCCTTCGACGCACTCGCGGGCCATCAGCACGAGCTCGTCGATGTTGAACGGTTTCGCCAGAACTTTGCAGATCCGTTCGAGGAACGCGGAACTCAGCTTGCGCGGTGAGGCAGTCATGACGATCACGCGGCGCAGCGTGTGCGGCTGCGTCTCGTCGATGAAGGTGATGACCTCTTCCCCGCTCACGAGCGGCAGGATCAGATCGATGATGAGCAGGTCGTAGGCGACCGTCTTCATCAACTCGATGGCCGCCGCACCGGTTTTCACGCACTCGACGGTGAACTCTTCCCGTTGCAGCACGTGGCGCACGAGACTGACGATACCCTCGTCATCCTCGACGACCAACGCCCGATAGGTGCGGCGGCGTTCGCCGGAGAGATCATCAGCTCCGCCGCTGACCTCGGCTTCGGTTTGCAGGGACATAGGAACCTCTCCTCCCGCCGCGCAACGAGCGACAGCTCACAATAAATTCTCCAAAATGGCGGGGTGTCGAAAAGCTTCAGCGCGCCGCGACGTGACCATGAGTCAGCATCGAAACTGCATGGATGCCGGCATGCGCGTACAACTCTTCCTCGTGGTGATCCTCTTCGCCGCGTGTCACACTGACGTTCCTATGTCTTCTTCCGCGAGCGAGCTCCCGAGAATCAGCGTGACCAGCGATGGCGGTATCACCGGCCGCGGCGTCGGCGGGATCGTGATCGACGGCGGTCAGGTGACGGCGACGCTTCAGCAGAAGTCATGCAGTGGCACGCTGACGAATTCAGAGAGGAGCAAGTTGCAGGCGCTGATCCCCATTCGCGACTCGAATGCTGAAGGTCACGGACATCCCGATCAGATCCGCTATACGCTGACCGTCGGCGATCGCACGGCGACGTGGTACGGCGAGGATGCGCCGAAAGAGTGCGCTCCGCTGTTTCAGCTTCTTTGGCAAATCCGGCAGCGCGTAATCGCGACTTGCTGACGCGAGGACGGCGTAGCGCCGGCGGCTCGCCGGCTGGACCGCCGCCGGCTCGGCGGCGAGAACCGCGAAGACGCGCCAGCGAGCCGCTGGCGGTCCAGCCGACGAGCCGTCGGCGCTACGATCCGCACTACCGGCGTGTCGCGATCGCGTCGATGCGCGCTTTTGCGCCGCGGTGACCGGGATCAAATCGCAGCGCTTCCTCGAGTAACGATTTCGCGTGCGGCACGTCGCCGCGTCGCGCGTAAATGTCGGCCATGAGGACGAGGGCGTCGGTGGCGTACGGCGCATCGTTGATCGCGACGTCGAGCTCGCGGATGGCGGCGTCGAATTCGCCGCGGTTGGCGGCGCCGATTCCGCGCAGGATGTGCGGGCGGACGAGATGCGCCGTGGCGGAATCGCTGGTCAGCTTCGCGAGCGCGGCGGGGGCGCGCGGATCGCCGAAGGATGCGAGGACGAGCGCCACATTCTGGCGGACGCGGATCGATCGATCGTTGGCGAGCGAGGCGACGGCGTCAGCGGATTGACTGGCATTCGCGTAGCCGAGGGCTTCGACGAAACGGGCGCGGACGAGTTGGTTGGCGTCGTGGAGCAGCGGGGTGATGACGCCGGCCGCGCCGGCTCCGAAGCGCTGCGCAAGGATCACCGCTGCCGCGCCGCGCAGCGTCGATGCTTCCGTGGCATCGCGCACGACAGCGGAGAGTGCCGGGAAGCTGGAGGCGGCCGTCTTTTCGTCGATCGCGTCCGCAAGACGAATCCGCCGCTCGTTGCGCACGCGCGCCTCGGGCCACCAGGAGTCGAGCGACGCCGCAAGCACGCCGGCCGATTTGTCGCGATGGCAGACCCCGCACGCATTCGGCACGCCGTGCGTGATCGTGTTGCGGATATTCGGAACGTCTATGGAGTGATCGGCGAACGTGTCGAGGACTCCCGTGAGGATGTTCGGCATGTGGCAATCGAGGCAGGTCGCATTCTTGTGACGCGTGTGCGCCGCGGCCTGTGCTGCGATCGCCGCATGGCACGTGCGGCACGACGCATCGCGCTCGCCGGGCTTCAACTCGTTCGCGCCATGCGCTTCGGCGTGCGGCGAGGTGTGGCAGGTCAGGCAGGTCGCTCCGCCGATTCGATAACAACGCGATTGCAGAAGGGCCTGTGTTTCAAACGTCGAGCTGCTCGGACGTCCGTCCGCGAAGTACTCGCCGGAACGCTCGGTGCCGTCCGTGACGACGAGCGGCTGGTAACGCTCGTCGTAGCGTTCGCCGGGACGAAATTGATCCTTCGCGTCTAGCAACGGAAAGAGCGGATCGTGCGGACCGTGACAATGCGCGCAAATCGAGAGCGCCAGCTCTTTGTCGATACGATCGGGACGGACGATGTCGCGCTTCTCTTTCGTTTCGGCGTGCCGCGCGCCGGGTCCGTGGCAGGCCTCGCAACCGACGCCTGCGTCGGTGAGCTCCGTCGACCAGGTGTGGGCGGCGCGGTCGTAGCGGACGTCGACGCCGGTGGCGTGGCACTCGAGACATTCCTTGTTCGCGGTGCGGCGGAAGTTCGTCCAGAAGTACGGGTGATCGGGAGTGACGTGTCCCTGCTTGGCCTCGTTGTAATCGACCCACGCGCCGCC
>JAFAOU010000124.1 GCA_019247495.1 Acidobacteriota bacterium | reverse complement strand
CGACGCGCGCGAGACCGTTCCCATCGACTACGCCGGCAATCCGTTCTTCGTCGGCCTCAACGCCGCGTACGTGACCGACTTTCTCAGCGTCGTCGACACGCAGCAGGTCTCGCTCGATCTGAAGGACGAGAACAGCCAGTGCATCGGCCGCCCGTCGTCGAATGAAGCCGATCTGGCGTACGAGTACCTGTACGTCGTCATGCCGATGCGTCTGACGGCGTGATTTGTCATCCTGAGCCGCCGGAGCGGCGTAGGCGAAGCCGAAGCCGCGTAGGACGGTCGAAGGACCCCCTCATTGCTTGCATCGTGACTTACCACCGCCCGTCCCTCGTTATCAAGAAGGGGGTCCTTCGACCGTCCTCCGGCGCTACGCCCCCGGCTCCGACGCCTTCGGCGGCTCAGGATGACAGGCCGTGATTCTTCGTAGCCTCACAACCCAATCCTTCCGCAACCTCGGCGCGGAAGAGGTGGCCTTTCACGATCAGGTCAACATCGTCGTCGGCCGCAACGGGCAGGGGAAGACGAACCTGCTCGAAGCGATCTACTTCCTGGCGACGACGAAATCGTTTCGCACGGCGCGTATCGGCAGCGTGTTTCAGTTCGGATCGCCGAGCGTCTTTGTTTCCGGCCTGCTGCACCGCTTCGGCGTCGACAAGACGCTGTCGGTTGGCTTGGAGACCGGCGAGACGCGGCGCCGCGCGCTGCTGGTTAACGGCGAACGCGTGACGCTGCCGGCGTACGTGAATGCGATGAACGTCTTCGCGTACTCGTCCGCGCGGCTGGACATCCTGCGCGGCGCGCCCGAAGAACGGCGTCGGTTTCTCGACCGCGGCATCGCCAGCATCGATCCGAGCTACCTCGAAGCCGTCAGCCGTTACGGCCGCGCTCTGCGCCAACGCAACGCGCTGCTGGCCAGCGGGAGCACTTCCTCGCTGAACGCCTGGGACGAAGAGCTGTCGAACGCCGCGTCGCCGCTGCAGCGCGGCCGGGCCGCATATGCTGAGGCGTTGGGAAGTGCGTTCGCGGAAATCGTGGCCGAGCACGGCTACCACATCCGCAATCTCGCCATCGACTACAAACCGAGCGCCGTCGACGACCTGCCACGCATCCGGCGCGAGGAGATGCGCGCGCGGATGTCGCTGGTCGGACCGCAGCGCGACCTGCTCGCGTTTTCGGTCGACGGGAGGCCGGCCGCCGAGGTTCTTTCCGGCGGCGAGCAAAAGATGGTCGTGCTCTTTCTGAAGTTCGCGAAACTGGCCCTTTTCCGGCGCCGTTTCGATGAGGCGGCGCTCTTCTTGCTGGACGACATCGACGCCGAGCTCGACCTTGAAATCCTCGAGCAACTCCTCCTCAAACTGCCGGCCCAAACGCAGGTTTTTGCGACCAGCGCCAAAGAGCGTTTTGTACGAACGCTGGAGGCCGGCCCCCATCGGCGCTTAGTCATTGAAAACGGGAGAGTTACAGCCGCAATCGAAAAGCCGTGAAACGTTCCGTGGAACGCAATAATCGCGGTACAATTCAGGTTATCGACCGCGGCGTAAAAACCTCAGCAATCGGGCTCGTCGGGAGACGCGCCGCCTACCGCAGAAACCAACGCCGGAAAGCAATTGAATGCCAGACGACTACACCCTCGATGAAAGCGATACCGACACCACGTATGACGCGTCCGAAATGACGCCTCAGGCGCCGTCGATCGCCGGCGATTACACCGCCGAAGACATCAAAGTTCTCAAAGGCCTGGACGCTGTCCGCAAGCGCCCGGGCATGTACATTGGCGACACCGACGACATTACCGGCCTGCATCACATGGTCTACGAAGTCGTCGACAACGCCATCGACGAAGCACTGGCCGGTTACGCAAACAAGGTCCAGGTCACGATCCACACCGACAACTCCGTGACTGTTGAAGACAACGGCCGCGGCATCCCCGTCGATCTGCACAAAGAAGAGAACCGTTCCGCGGCCGAGGTCATCATGACCGAGCTGCACGCGGGCGGTAAGTTCGACAACAACTCTTACAAAGTTTCCGGCGGTCTCCACGGCGTCGGCGTCTCCGTCGTCAACTTCCTCTCCGAGTGGCTCGAGCTGGAGATCCATCGCGACGACTACATCTGGCGTCAGCGCTACGAAGGCGGCGTCCCGAAGCACGCCATCATCCGCGGCGAGAAGACCACGCACCGCGGCACCCGCGTCACGTTCAAGGCCGATCCGGCCATCTTCTCTGTCACCGAGATGAACTTCGAGACGCTTTCGCAGCGTCTTCGCGAGCTGGCCTTCCTCAACGACGGCGTTTTCATCGCCATCGCCGACGACCGCACCGAAAAGAAACACGAGTTCTGCTACCAGGGCGGCATCGTTTCGTTCGTGAAGGACCTGAACAAGAACAAGGTTCCGCTGCACGATGAGCCGATCTTCATCCGCGACGAAAAAGACGGCGAGGCCGTCGAGATCGCGCTGCAATGGAACGAGGGCTACACCGAGAACCTCTACTGCTTCACCAACACGATCAAGAACCTGGACGGCGGCACGCACCTGGTCGGCTTCAAGGCCGCGCTCACGCGCACCATGAACAAGTACATCGAGGCCTCCGGCGTCCTGCAGAAGCTGAAGCTCAGCCTCGAAGGCGATGACATCCGCGAAGGTTTGAGCGCGGTCATCTCCGTGAAGATCCGCGACCCGAAATTCTCCTCTCAGACGAAAGACAAGCTGGTCTCGTCGCACGTGAAGACGTGGGTGGAGCAGGTCGTCGGCGAACGCCTGGGCGAGTTCCTCGAAGAGAATCCGAAAGAAGTCAAACGCATCGTCGACAAGGTCATCGAAGCCGCTCGTGCCCGCGAAGCAGCGCGCAAGGCCCGCGATCTGACCCGGCGCAAAGGCGCGCTCGACTCGGCGTCACTGCCCGGCAAACTCGCCGATTGCCAGGAGCGCGACCCCCGCTTCTGCGAGATCTACTTCGTTGAGGGTGATTCCGCAGGCGGCTCCGCCAAGCAGGGACGCGATCGCCGCTATCAGGCCATCCTGCCGCTCAAGGGCAAGATCCTGAACGTCGAACGCGCGCGTCTCGACAAGATGCTTTCCTCCGAGGAAATCCGGCTGATGATCACGGCCCTCGGCACGGGCATCGGAGCCGGCGATTTCGACATCGCGAAGCTCCGGTACCACAAGATCATCATCATGACGGACGCCGACGTCGACGGATCGCACATCCGCACGCTGATCCTGACGTTCTTTTTCCGCTACATGCGCGAGATCATCGACCGAGGCTTCCTCTTTATAGCCCAGCCGCCGCTGTTCAAAGTCACGCAGTCCAAGAAGGACATGTACGTCAAGGATGAAGGCGAGCTTTCGCGCTTCCTCCTGACGCGCGTTTCGGAAAATGTCGAAATCACGCCGCAGGCCGGCCTTTCGCTCAAAGGCGAAGCGTTGGTCAACATGCTGCAGCGGATGGAGGAGTACCTCCTGCACGCCCGCAAGCTGCAGTCGCGCGGCATTCCGCGCGAGGCGCTCGACGTCCTGTTCGGCGAGGGATTCCTCGACCGCAGCGCGATGGGCGATCCGGACAAGCTGGACGCGCTCGTGAAGGCACTCACCGCACAAGGTTTCGAGCATGCGCGGCTGATGACCGACGAGGAGACGGAAACGCCGACCGTCCATTTCTCGGCCGGCGGCAACGGCACCGGAAAGAAAGTCATCATCAACAGCGAAGTCCTTTCGACCTACGAATATCGGCAGATGGCGAAGTCTTATGAGCAGCTCTCCGCATTCGGATTGCCGCCATACACACTCAAACACAATGACAATTCAGACGTCGTCGTCACTGTCGACGATCTGATCGAGCGCATTTACGACCTGGCCAAGAAGGGCCTCGCCATCAGCCGCTACAAAGGCCTCGGCGAAATGAATCCGGAGCAGCTCTGGGAAACCACAATGGACCCTGAGCGCCGCCGTCTTTTGCAGGTCAAAATCGAAGACGGCGTCGGCGCCGAGGAACTGTTTACGGTTCTTATGGGCGACCAGGTTGAGCCGCGCCGCGTCTTCATTCAGGACAATGCGCTCGAAGTGAAGAACCTCGACATCTAATGGCTGACGATTTCGATTACACAGCACACAACGAGCAGCGCTATCCCGTCAATATCGAAGACGAGATGCGCAAGTCGTATCTTGACTACGCGATGTCGGTCATCATCGGCCGCGCGTTGCCGGATGTCCGCGACGGCCTGAAGCCGGTTCACCGCCGCATCCTTTATGGGATGTACGAGCAGGGCAACACCGCCGGCAAGGCGTACAAGAAATCGGCGCGCATCGTCGGCGACGTCATGGGTAAATACCATCCGCACGGCGATAGTGCGATCTATGACTCGATCGTGCGCATGGCGCAGGATTTCTCGATGCGCTACCGGCTTGTCGACGGCCAGGGCAACTTCGGCTCCGTCGACGGCGACAATCCTGCGGCAATGCGTTACACGGAAATTCGGCTGACGCGCCTCGCCGAAGAGTTGATGCGCGACGACATCGACAAAGAAACCGTCGATTTCGTTCCCAATTACGATGGCACCGAACGCGAGCCGGCAGTACTTCCCGCCAAGTATCCGAACTTGCTGGTCAATGGTTCGTCGGGTATCGCGGTCGGCATGGCCACGAACATTCCGCCGCACAATCTCGGCGA
Organism: Acidobacteriota bacterium; assembly: GCA_019247495.1. Classification (GTDB taxonomy): domain Bacteria; phylum Acidobacteriota; class Thermoanaerobaculia; order Gp7-AA8; family Gp7-AA8; genus JADGNZ01. Next base: position 16,320 of record JAFAOU010000124.1, on the reverse strand, counting down.
AGTGATCGATGCCTGTTTGATGGTGATCGAGAATCCTCACGCGTCAGTGAAAGAGCTGATGACGGTCATGCCCGGGCCCGATTTCCCGACCGCTGGTTTCATTTTCGGAATTGAAGGCATCTACGAGGCATACAACACCGGCCGCGGAATCATCCAGGTCCGCGCGAAGGCCGCAATCGAGACGCAGAAAAGGAGCGAGCGCGAACAGATCGTCGTGACGGAAATCCCGTACATGACGAATAAGAAGCGTCTGCTCGAGAAAATCGCCGAGCTGGTTCACGACAAACGCATTGAGGGCATTTCCGATCTCCGCGATGAATCCGATCGCGAAGGAATGCGCATCGTCATCGAACTGAAGCGCGATGCGATCGCCGAGGTTGTGCTGAACAACCTGTATCGCAACACGCAGATGCAGACCACGTTCGGCATCATCTTTCTGGCCATCGTCAACAACAAGCCGGAGGTCATGGACCTCCCGACACTGCTTCACCACTTCGTCGAGCATCGCAAAGAGATCGTCGTCCGCCGGACGCGTTTCGATTTGCGCAAAGCTGAGGAACGCGCGCACATCCTCGAAGGGCTCGTCAAAGCGCTCGATGTCCTCGACGAATTGATCGCGCTCATCCGTGGCAGCCGCACGCCGCAGGAAGCAAAGAGCGGCTTGATCGAGCGCTGGCAGTTCAGCGACGTGCAGGCGCAGGCCATTCTCGACATGCGCCTGCAACGGCTCACGGGGCTCGAGCGCGAGAAGATCGTGGCCGAGTACGAGGAAGTGCAGGCGACCATTCGCCGCCTTCGCGAAATCCTCGGATCCGAGGCGCTCGTCCTGGGCATCATCAGCGCCGAGTTGCGCGAGATCAAAGAAGCGTACGGCGACGTGCGCCGCACGGAGATCGTGCCGCAGGCCAGCGACATCACCATCGAAGACATGATCGCGGACGAAGACATGGTGATCACCGTGTCACGCGGCGGCTACATCAAGCGTTCGCCGCTGTCGCTTTACCGCGCGCAGCGCCGCGGCGGCAAGGGCCGCATCGGCATGCAGACGAAGGAAGAGGACATCGTCGAACACCTCTTCGTCGCCAGCGCGCACTCCTACGTGCTAGTCTTCACCGACCGAGGCCGACTGTACTGGATCAAAGTGCACCAGATCCCCGAGGTTGCGTCGAACGCGCGCGGCAAGGCGATCGTCAACTTGTTGACTGTCGAGCAGAATGAGAGCGTTCGCGCGTTGCTCACCGTTCGCGATTTCAACGACGCGAAGTATGTGGTCATGGTCACACGCGCCGGCAAGATCAAGAAGACCGAGCTGACCGCGTTCTCCAACGTCCGCGCCACCGGCATCATCGCGATCGACATCAACGAAGGCGACGATCTCTACGCCGTCCGCCTTTCGCAGGGCGACGACGAGATCTTCATCGGCACGCACGACGGCATGGCCATCCGCTTCAACGAGAACGGCGTCCGCCCGATGGGCCGCGGCGCCGCGGGCGTGAAGGGCATCTCGCTCCGCGAAGGTGATTACGTGGTCGAGATGGACGTCCTCCCCGCATCCGGCGAGCCGGTTCCTGAGCCGCCTGCCGAGGGTGAAGAGCCGGAGATCGTCGAGGCCGACTCGGAAGCCGACGATGTTGAGGTCATCGCCACGGATGAACGCGGACAAGTCCTGACCGTCACCGAAAAAGGCTTCGGCAAGCGCACGCCCGTTTCTGCGTATCGCCTGCAGTCGCGCGGCGGCATCGGCGTCACGAATATCAAGACGACTGAAAAGAACGGCAAGGTTGCGGGCATCTCCTACGTCTTCGAGGACGACCAGGTCCTGCTCATCACCGAACAGGGGATGATCATCCGCACGAACGTCGCCGACATCCGCTCGATCGGCCGCAGCACGCAGGGAGTGCGCGTCATCAACATCGACGAGAACGATCTGGTCGTTGCGGCAGTGAAGCTCGTGGACAAGGACGACGGTGACGACGAGATCGCCGCGGACGACGCCGAACCGGCCGATTCTGAAGCGCCTGACGACGACACGATTCACTAGCGTTGCGCGGACGTACAATCGCGCATGCACAAAATCTCGCGCGAGCGCGTGACGCAGCTCGCGCGCGACCTTCTGGAGGCGATGACGCGCACGCGGTCCGTTATCCTGCTGAAGGAACGCGAAGTGGTCCGGCAGTCGATCGCCCACGCGTTGGCTGACGAACTGAAACGCGAGGAAGAGCGCGAGGAAAATGTTCGGCGCCGCATCGCCACGATGAAAAAGCCGCCGGCGTCACGCTCGCGTGAGTACGAAACTCTCTTCGTTCAATTGATGGAAGAGGAGTACTTGCGCGAGGGGCTGGACACGTAAGGCACGAGGATTTTCAGTCCTCTGCTCTACCGAAAAGCGCAACACAAACATCGAAGCGGCAACGGTGGCGGAGCCTGGGGCAACCAACGCTGCCGGCCGTGCCGGCTACGCGTCGGCGCGGGCTTCCTCGGGCTCGCGCACTTCGACGTCGGAGTCATCCGCGTCGTCGCTCTGCAGATCCGTGCGCCAGCGCTGCGCTTTCATCTGCTCGAAAATCCCGCCGGAGTGCCCCGCCGGAATCCACGAATTGCCGCCGCACTTCGGGCATCGATTGCGGAAGGCGATGTTCTTGCCGCAGTCGGGGCAGATGATCACCAGCGAGTGCGACAGCTCGAATTTCTGCTCACCCTCGGCATCGAGGCTGTTCAGGAACGAGGCAAGATTGGTGAAGGTATCTTCGAGAGACATGACAGCTCGGCACGGTCAAACTGCACGGGGCGTGCCGGTTGTCACCGCATGTAACCGACGGCGCTGAACTGCAGGGCGCGCTGTTTGTCGCGCGCTACGCGAATGGCGAGTTGTCTCATTGGCGCTACGACTGCTGGTATCTGCGCGACGTCAAGAGGATGAACTTCGGCGGGATCGCGCCGATAGTCGAAGAACCCTTCCCCTTTGTTCGGCCAGAAAACCAGCTGGTAATCACCGGAAACGATGCTGTAACCGTGCTCCGCAACTCCGTGGGGTGGCGGCGCGAGTTCGTACGTTGACACGACCGGTCGCCGCTTCTTCGCGTCGAGCAGCGGAAGCAGCTCATCGCCCCGAAAGATTTTCGCAGCGCGAAGCAGCGACGCATAGAGATCGGTCGTGCTCACGGGCGCCGTTACGTTTTGCGGCGGCGCTCCGGGAAAGCGCAGAACGAGCGGCACATGCGTGGACTCGCGATAGACGTCATATCCGTGACCGGCGTAGCCGTGCTCTACGAATTCTTCGCCATGATCGCCGACGATCGCGATGATCGTGTTGGGATCGCGCGCCGTGGCGTTGAGGAGGACGCTGAGGTAACGGTCCGCGCACGACATCGCGGTGCGGTACTGCGCGTGTGCGTGGCGGACAATCGCAGCGGGCGGAGGAGGCTTCTTTGGAGTTGCGGAAAGAAACACATCGCGCTCCGGGCGAGAAAGATGTTGAAATCCCGCCGGCCGGCACTCGGGCGGCACGTAGTATGGGTCGTGAGTGTCGAGATAATTCACCGCCAGCAGATATGGCCGGTGCGCGCGTCGGATGAATCGAACCGCTCGGTCGGTAACTTGCTCGGCGGTAAACCAGCCGCAAAGAGGCATGTGAGGGCCGTCGTTGAGGACGACGCGATAAAGCAACTCGCCGATTCCCGAATGACAAACGCCCGACTGGCGCGACGTAGTGAACTCGCCGAAGCCCTTGGCGAAACCCGCTTCCACGCTCAATAGTGGATTCGCAAAGATCGCTGCCGTGTGGTAGCCGTGTGATTGAAATTGCTCCGGCAGCCGGGAGCCATCGTATTCGAATCCGCCCGCCGTGTCCGGAGGCACACGCCACCAGTTCACTCCTGTAAAAACGGCGAAGTGTGAAGGCACCGTCCAGGAAGCAGGCGCCCACGCGCTGCTGAACGTCGTCGCATTGGCGGCAAACGCCGCCAGTTGGGGCATGGCCGGCGGTGTAGTTTCCAGAGCATCGTCGGCTCGCGTCGTGTCGAGAAAAATCAAGAGCACGTTGCGTGCAGTTGAATCGGGAGACACGGGCGATGAAATCCAGTCTGCGAGACGTATATCGGCGGCTGCACACACGAGAAGACCGATCCCGATCAGCGTGGCGAGGCTGTACGCAAACAGATGCCGGCTCTTGCCAAGAGGGATGAACGACAGCAGGATCGCCATGACCGCTGTCGCTGCAAGCCACGCCAGAAGAACGCGTGACGACGGCCATTCCATCATCTGTTTAAACGGAGTCGCGCCGCGGCTGAGAAGAAGAACTCCGGGACCAGCGACGGTCAGCGGAAACCAGCGCAGGCGGCCCAGGCGTGAGGAGCTGAACGCGAGGCCCACCGCGCAGCAGCAGATTGTCCACGTCAGCAGGATGACAACCGGTTCGAGTGGAGCGTTCTGCAGGTGTCTCCATCGTTCGTGAATAAACGAATCAACCACGCCGGTAACGGCGCCAAGCACGGCTCCAGCGGCAGGCGTACTCAGCCTGCGCTTAAAGAACGACAACGACACTGCAGTTCGACGGGTTGGTGGCAGGAGCGTTTACGTTTCAGATGCGCATCACGTCGAATTGCTCGTGATGCAGCGAGTCGTCCGGCTTGAATACTAGATGTACACCCATGTTGCGCTCGATCTCTTCGAAAATCGGATCGTTGGCGTTGTGTACTGAGCCATAGACGACGGGATTGAGACGGACGATGACGTCCTGACCTTCGTGCAGGTCGTGCAGCTTGGCCAGCTCGCGCCAGATTTCGAAGGCGATCGTCGTATTCGACTTGATCCGGCCGCTGCCGCCGCAATACGGGCAGGCCTGCGTCAGCGAGCGCTCCAAACTTTGTCGCACGCGCTTGCGCGTCATCTCGATCAAACCAAACTCGGAAATCTGCAGGATCTTCGTCTTCGATCTGTCCTTGCGAATCTCCGTCTCGAGCGCTTCGAAGAGGCGCTCGCGATTGGCGAGATCCTCCATGTCGATGAAGTCGAGCACGATGATTCCGCCGAGGTCGCGCAGGCGGATTTGACGGACGATTTCTTTGGCCGCTTCGAGGTTCGTCTTGAAGACCGTCTCCTCGAGATTCTTCTTGCCGACGTATTTGCCTGTGTTCACATCAATCGCCACCAGCGCTTCGGTCTGATTGATGACGATGTAGCCGCCCGACTTGAGCCACACCTTCGACTTCAACGCCTTCGCGATCTCCGCCTCGATGCTGAAGTCCTCGAAGATCGGCTCGTCGCGGCGATAGAGGCGGACGCGCGAAACAAGATTCGGTTGGATCTGATCCAGAAACTCGACGATGCGTTGATATTGATCGACCGAGTCAACCCACACGCTCTTGAACTCGGGCGAGAGCACGTCGCGAATTGTGCGCAGGACGAGGTCGAGATCGTGATGCAGCGCGGTCGGCGCCGACGCTTTCTCGCCCTTGCGTTTGATCTGCTCCCACAGGTCGGTGAGGTATTTCAGATCGGCGCGAAACTCATCCTCCTCGCGATCCTCACCCGCCGTGCGGACGATGAATCCGCCCGCGCCGGGCGGCCGAATGCGATCGAGGATTTCCTTGAGCCGCGTCCGTTCGCCCTCGTTCTCGATGCGCCGCGAAACGCCGATGTGATTGACGGTGGGCATGTACACAAGAAAGCGCCCGGGCAGCGTGATGTGACTGGTGATGCGCGCGCCTTTGCCGGCGATCGTGTCTTTCGACACCTGCACGACGATCTCCTGCCCCTCGCGAAGCAGATCGGATATCGAGGCCTCCGCGCGCTGCTGCGGGACGTCTTCGAGTGACAGGTCGTCAGTCGTGTCGGCGCTGTCGAACTCCTCCAGATCTTCGACGACGTCGGAGACATAGAGAAAGGCATCGCGCTCCAGGCCGAGATCGACAAAGGCGGACTGCATGCCGGGCAAAACCTTCGTGACGCGTCCTTTGTAGATGTTGCCGACGATGGTGCGATGCCGCGTGCGCTCGACCCACAACTCGACGACTTGCCCGTCATCGAGCACGGCGATTCGGGACTCATGTTTGGCGGCGTTGATGACGATTTCGCGGGACATGGCGTTTCCTACTCTATCCTGCGTGAGCGCAGCGCTCGTCAGGATCTCCCTGTGGTTCGCCCAGATCCTGACGCTCGCTTCGCTCACGCAGGATGAGCCGATGAAAACAATCTACTTTGCCGGCGCAATCAGTGGCGGCCGCGGCGACGTGGCGCTCTACCGCGAGATCATCGCCGCAATCGAAGCCGCGGGGCATCACGTGCTCGCCGGCGCCGTGGCGGCGGAACATGTGACGGCATCCGGCGAGGCGCTCGACTCCTGCGCGATCTTTGACCGCGACCTCGGCTGGATCGCCGCCGCGGACCTCCTCGTCGCGGAGGTCTCGATGCCGTCGACGGGAGTCGGATACGAGATCGCCACCGCCCGCTACCGCTACGGAATCCCGGTGATCTGCCTCTACCGGCCGGCCCACACAGCGCGCTGCACGGCCATGGTCGCCGGCGATCGCGAAATCGACCTGATCGAGTACTCCGAAGTCGCCGATTTGCTCCCCCGCCTGACCTCCGCCCTCGCGAAATACACCGCTGCCCCCCTCGGTTTGCCCCCACGTTGACGGCGTGGACGACGCTTTGCTATCGTCCGCCGCCCGCCGCGCCGCAAGTACTCCGGCATAGCTCAGTTGGTAGAGCAACGGACTGTTAATCCGTGGGTCGTAGGTTCGAGTCCTACTGCCGGAGCCAGGCGAATCCCACCCGTGCGTCTCCTACGCTTTCACGTCGCTGCGTTTTTCGGCGAATGCACCGACTAGTTTCATCAGGAGCGGCAGGCCGGTGGTCAGCGCGGTGGCAAGGGCGGTAGTCGTGGTCAGCATGTCCTTCTGCGTTGCGAAGAGCAGGAGCAGAAAGCTGATTATGATCACGAAGAACGGGAGGCGCAGCGAGTCCCAGGTGCTGGCGCCGCGATTCTCGCGCGCGATCGTGACGATGTTTTCGCGCTCCGCGGCCTCGAGAACGTAGAGGCGGAACGATTCGCTGAACAGCTCCAGGTTCGGATTGCGGCGCACCAGGCCGCGCGCCATCAGACGGCGCATCGTGCGGCGGTTGCGGCCGTTGGCCAGGCCGTTGTGCGCAAGCTGGTAGAGCAACAGCTTCTCGTCCTCGCGGCAGCTCGACCAGAGGCCGGCGAAGTACGTTTCGGCGCGTTCGCAGAGTTCGTCGAGGAGGCGCCGCTGGTCGGTATCGGGATCGCTCATCTCCAACGTGCGGCGCAGGTCTGCTTCCGCCTGGAGCTCGCTGTAGAGGCGGCGCAGGAACGCGTTGTACGCCGTTTCCTTCTCCAGCCAGCTCTTCGGCTCCGCGGCAGAAAACATACTGACCGTGCGCAACGCATTGCGGCGCTCCCACTCCTCGTTTCGAAGGTCGAGTTCTTCCGCCGTCACCGTGACGAAGCACTGCAGAAGGGTGGTCCAGCGCGCGAAGTACGCGGCGGTCTCCTCGGCCGGCATGGCTGGCGGGGGAGGAGTGGTCGGCATGTACGACGTACTCACGGCCGAGGCCACGATGAGGGTGCGGTCGGAAAGCATGAGCAGGCGTTCCAGCCACTGCAGCTTCTTCTCGTTGATGGCGCCATCGTTGATGCCGTACTCGAAATCGATGACGCGAACGTTCCGTCCGGCCTCGGTGCTGTCGAGCGTCTCCAGCGCTTCGGACCAGTTGCCGGCCGCGTCGAGTGCGGCAAACGAGACGTCGACGAAGGCCAGCCCTTTGGTCAGCGAATCGAGGTCGCGATCGCGGCGGACCAGGAAGATGTGTTCACCGAGTGTCGGACTGAGAGGCTTGCGGGCAAGCCAGTCGGGTTCACGGACGTCGATCAGAAGAATGCGTTTGGCGACAAAGTCTGCTGCGTACCAGAACAACGCCAGAATCGGCAGACCGATGAGAAGGATCGCCAACGCGTGAGCCCAGTTTTCGGACGACCGCCAGAGCGACCCGCGTGGCAGATACGATTCGATGACGATTTTCTGCGAGTTGTCTTTTAATGCCTCGTCGTTCCAGAAGAATGCCGAGACGTCTGTATCAAAGTGGACCTTGCGAATGAGCTTGATGAGCTGTTGCTGTTCTCCATCCTGATTCTGCGCATTGTCCCGAACGTCCCACCGCCAGAGACCGTCGGCCGATCCGGCGGCGAACAGTGGACGGATCGCAATCGAATCTTCGTACAACGATGGCAGCCAGCTCGAAGCCCACGCGGGGATCGTCCAGTTTTTCTTCGAAGCGTCCGGATCCGTGCTCGATGTCGCTTCGTCAGTGATCCGAGTTGCAGAAACGCCTTTGGGCGCCGGCGCGAGATGCCAGGTGCTACCAAAAAGCATGCGCAGATGATTGGTGAAGATGTCGGAATACGCCTGCCGCTGGAATGCCGTAGGCACGTCCGCCGGCAGTGCATTCATCGTTATCAGGTGATCGATGCGTTGTTCGAGTGCGGCTGCGGCGCGGAGCTGGCTGTACTTGACCATCAACTCCACCTCCACGTGCCGGCTGATGGTGAAGTAGCCGATCACCGGCAAGACCACGCCGATGAGGATCAGCAACACGCCGCAAGCGCGGTAAAGCGTGGAGTAGCCGTATCGGGCTTGCACGCGTCGCAACGCATCGCGCACTCGGCCGACCCGCTTCCACCGGCCGAGGAGAACGTACGTCAGCAGCGCGACGGCGAGAGTCGCCAGGAGCAGGATTGGTCTCACGAAGGCGGCAACAGTCCCGGAGAAACGCTCGGGGTGAATTCCGGCGACGAGCATGTGAACGAACAACATTGCCGTGACGATGATCCAGACCGCGACGCCGATGGCGAACCGCCGCGGTGCGCCTGTGCGATGAAGCATCAGGTAGGTCGTCACGATCGACAGAAGCGGAATGAGGACGATGCCGGCGAACGATGCCCACGGCGCGAACGCGTAATTGTTGAGACAGAAGAGCAGCAGCAGGGCCAGGAGAATGACGCTCAAGCGGAGGTAGTCGCCGTGGCGTGACTGGTCCGGCCATAGTCGCGGCGCGCGATAGCGAGGTCTGAGCAACAGAACGGCGAAATAGACGAGGAAATACGGAGTGGCGCTGAGCAGAAGCAGAGACAGTGTCAGGAGCGTTGCTTCGACGTTCAGAACGCGCGTGAGCCGTTTCGCGCGGAACGTCACCAGCGTCCATGCCGAGCCGCTCAGTGGACGGACGTACATCGAATAGTCATCGCCCCAGTACGTCGCATCCACATGCCCGTCGCGGCGCGCGACGACGGCGGATCGCAGATTGCGGTTCGAATCCGTCTCGGTGAAGAAATTCTCGAAACCGATTCGCTGCGTATCGGAGTGGAAGATCACCTCACCGTGTTCGTCGATGATCGCCATCTGCGCGCCAGGCGGAGGAACGGCATCGCTGATGTCGATCAACTGCGTTGTCAGCGCGATGACCGAAAAGGGAGGCCGGCCCGTATCGTCCGGGTGATAGGTCTCCTCCCATTTCTTCGCTTCCTCCGTTTTCTTGGCCAGGATCGCCCGAACCTCACCGGTCGCTTTCGACTGCACCCAGTCGAGCACGTACGGGGTGGGCGGATTGCCCGACACCGACCACGTTCGCTCCACTTTTGCCAGCTTGAAGTACCGGCGCGTGCCGACGTCTCGCGTAGGGTTGAGGATGCGGCCGAAGCGCACTCTCTGTTTCCCATCGTCGTTGATCCAGGCGATCGCGTCGATGTACGGATAGATCCCCGCTGCCGCGCTGGACAGAAGGCTTCTTGGCAGCTTCTGCGCGGCGTTTGCTGTTGCTGGCTCGATCGCCTTCTGCGCATCGGCGCGCGTCAACTCCTCGGCTTTCGACAGCACGGTCATCGCCCGGCGGACATTGAGACCGAAGTCGTCGTTGACGTTGTGGCTGAACGTCTCCAGTTGCTCGTCCGCGGTTTGAGCGATGCCGCGGTAGGCAAAGCCATCGAGCAACGCCAGCGTGATCACGGCCGCACCGACGATCGTGCAGATGATGATGAGCACGACGTCGGTAATCGACAAAGGCTGACTCGGATCGATGAGCGCGATCCTCAGAAACGGCCAGCAGCAAAACGCCAGCAGGACGATGGCGATGGCGATCAGAACGATCGATGTGGACACAGCGGAGACGTCATAGCGGAACCGCGATGCCGACACCAATCCGCAGACGACCCACTCGTTGGCAGTCTTTCCATTGATGCTCGCCGGGGCTCGCGAGTAGGTGTACGGCTGCGCGAAGAGCACGTAGTCGGTGCCGCTGAGCGATACCGTCATGTGTGCGCTTCCCGCCGTCAGCGAAGCGGGTGAGACCGGCTCGTAATCCGAGAACAATCCACCCTTTCGTCTCTGAAGCGCTTTCAGGTTGGTGATGAGGACAGGCGGACCGCTGTCGCGATCCGTCATCGCGCTGGTTGGTGGTTCAACCGCTTTTTCGCCGCCCGCTTTCTTCTTGTCGTCCTGCGGCGTGGCTTTCTCGTCCTCGCGCGTCTCCGTTTTCGCGGCGTTGAAGTTGAGCGGTTCCGTGGGTGGCGCTTCCTCCGCCTCGTCGATCCATTCGTCCCGGCCGCCGAGCAGCGTGGTCGAGGCGGGAGGAGGGCGGATGCTGTACAACACCGTGCCGTCCCCCTTCGCCACGAGCAGCACGTCGAAGGCAGCGCCGAGGTCCCGCGTGAAAATCGGACGAACAACGTCGTCGATCGTCACGGACCCGCATGTCGGCGCCTTGTCATCCAGATATCCCTGCAGCCGCACTCTCCAACCACGCGAGCTCTCTTCGATCCCACGCCGCATCTGCACGCGGCCGGGAGTAGTGGTCGACAGGTTGTCTACCTTTTCCGCCGCACACTGCCCCAATTTCAATCCAGGGGCCGAGTAGAGATCGCTGGCTTGTTTGTCGGAGCCGTCCGCATTGAGCGGCTTGGCCTTTACGCGGACAAGGTCGGAGAACATGCTGACGCGCCCCTCGACCTGCGCGGTGAGCATGGAAAGAAGGCGGAGGTTGCGGCCGGTGTAGTACTCCGCGTGTTCGCGGTAGTAGAAGTAGTACGCGCTGCCGACCACGGCCAGCACGACGATCGTGATCACGAGCGGTACCCGCGAGTTCTGGCGCTGAGGCTTCTTGATCTCGCCGCTATCCGTTTTGGATCTGAAGACCATTTTTGGATGTGGGGAGACCCTCTCCCTGCCTCCGGTAGTAAAGAAGTAGTGAGCGTGGATCGGGATTCGTTACATCGCATCGCCGCGCTAAACTTCGCGTGCATGAAATTCGGCGTCGTCGTCCTGCCCGGCTCGAACTGCGATCACGATGCGGTGCATGTCGTGCGCGATGTGCTCGGGGCCGAGGTCGAGCTGCTGTGGCACAAGGAGACGGACCTTCGCGGCGCCGACTGCGTCATCGTTCCTGGCGGGTTCTCGTACGGCGATTACCTTCGCGCGGGGGCGCTGGCGAAGTTTGCGCCGGTGATGGAGCCGATCCGGCGGCATGCGGCCGCCGGCGGAATGGTCTTCGGCATCTGCAATGGATTTCAGGTGCTCACCGAGGTGGGCCTGCTGCCGGGCGCGTTGATGCGGAACCAACACCTTCGCTTCCTCGGCCGCGATGTTTTTCTGCGTGTCGAAGAGACGGATACGCCGTTCACGTGCGAGCTTGAGCGCGGCGCGGTGTTGCGAGTGCCGATCGCGCACGGCGAGGGCAACTACTTTGCGGACGATTCGCTCCTTGATGACCTCGAACGCAATCGCCAGGTCATCTTTCGCTATTGCGATGCCGAGGGCCGCATCACGCACGATGCGAATCCGAACGGCTCGGCGCGCAACATCGCCGGCATCTGCAACGCCGGTCGCAACGTGCTCGGGATGATGCCGCATCCGGAGCGCTGTGCCGAGACGCTGCTCGGGAACACCGACGGCTTGGGTGTTTTCCGTTCGATCGCCGCGGCGATGGCGAAGGTCTGAGCCGATGCGCTTCGTGCTTGCGGCAGTGATCGCGCTGACGATCGTCGCACCGATAGCGCGCGCGCAGGAAGACGTTCCGGAAGTCGCGCGCACGCTCATGGAGGACGCCGATCGTGCGCGCGAATCGAATCGCGTCGATGACGCGGTCGCAAAGTATCGCCGCGTCATCGAAGTGGCGCCGTCGCTCGCGTCGGCCTACGTGAACCTCGGCGCGCTTTACTTCAAGCAGGGGAACGTGGCCGAGGCGTACGACACATTCGTGCGCGGCGCCGCTGCCGCTCCGGCCGATCGCACGCTGCTCTCCAACGCCGCCGCGGCCGCGCAGCAACTCGGGAAATCGGCCGAGGCGCTGAAGTACGTCGATGAAGCGATTGCGAAAACGCCGCGCGATGCGGGGCTGTACTCGCTGCGCGCGACGATCCTTCGCTCGCTCAATCGCAACGACGATGCACTCGGCGCGATCACCCAGGCCACGCAACTCGCGCCCGACGACGCGAAGTACCAATTTACCCTCGGCAACACGCTCGTGGCGCTCGGCCGGAGAGACGAGGCGATCGCCGCGTATCGCAAAGCGGCCGATCTCGATCACACGTTTCTGCGCGCGTACTTCAACCTCGGCGCGGTGCTTTTCGACGCGGGCCGATACGACGAGGCGCTCGATGCGTATCACATGGCGCTCTCGCCGATCGACCAGGCATTCGCTGCTCATCAGCCCGTCGAAGCCGTCAACGCCCGCGCGTACGCGAACCTCGGCGCGATCTATCTGAAGCAGCAGAAGTGGGCCGAGGCGATCGATTCGTACCAGAAGGCGGCGAGCCTCGACGACGACACGGCCGCGCACTACAACCTCGGCTTCCTCTTTTTCACGACCGGCAAGACCGACCGTGCGCAACTCGAGTACCGCAAGGCGCTTGCCGCCGACCCGTCGCTGCCGCTCGCGTATCTGCACCTCGGCACGATCGCGTTCAAAACCGCGAAGTACGACGATGCGATCAAGCTGCTGCACGACGGCATGCCGCACTTCGACGCTGATTCGAAACGGATCGCGTTGAAGATGCTCGGCCGCGCGCACCTCATCCGCGGCGACCGTGCCGGTGCGCGCGCCTCGCTCGAAGAGGCCGTGAAACTCGACGCGAACGATGCGGAGTCGATCCTGCTCCTCGGACGGATCGCGCGTCACGAGCAGCGGCTGGACGATGCGAAGTCGCTGCTGCAGCGCGCGCCCTCCAGCAACATCGTGATGCTGGAGCGAGCGCTCGTCGCGCGCGACGCGGGCGATCTCGCCGCGGAGCGCGCCGCGATCGAAGCGCTTCCTGATCGCCCTGCCTTGCGAATGGAACTCGCGGTCCTCAATCTGCGACAAAGTCCCAGCGCCGCCAACCTTCGCGCATTGCGAGTGACGACACCCGAGGTAACGGCGGTGCTTGATGCGCTCGACGGAAAACGCGACACGGCAGCGAAGTCGCTCGCGCAGAGCACCTCGCCGATCGCGCGCGGCGATGCGGGAATCCTCTTCTGGCAGCTCGGCATGTTCAGCGACGCAAAGCCGCACCTCGGAGCCGCGCACAAAGCGTTCGCCGATTGGAACGAAGTCTCGCTTGCTGCCGCCGAGGTGTCGATTGCCGAACGTCGATACGACGATGCGGTGGAGTTGCTCGATTCAATCCGCTGCGGTGGTGCAACGTGGGGCCGCCGTACTGGAACATCGCTCGATCTAACGCTTGGACCGGAAGCCGATGTCTGCGGCCGCGCAAAAAAATCGCTCGCGACTGCGCTGCTCTCGCAAACCGCGGACGAACTCGATCGCGCCGCGAAACGTCAGGACGAAGCCGCCGCGCGGCATGCACGCGTGCTCGCCGAACGTGCGGCAACGCTCGACGAACGGCGACAATCGCTCGCGCTCTTCATCCGAGGGACCGCCGATCTCGTCATCGGCAGCGACGCGCGCGAACCGCTTTCCCGTGCGATCGCGGGCAATCTCCCGACGGCGGTCGAGCCGGCAGCAAAAAAGAATCTCGAAGCGGCGCAAGCGGCGAGCGAGGTGGCCGAGGAACCGACGTCCTCACAATCGCGGCACACAGTCGTGGTTTTTCTTCCCGACACGCCGGCCGAGACGGAGAAGAAACTGGCCGAGGCAGCGACCGCGATCGTCGGAAGTCTTGCCGGCGCATCGGCGCTCCCGCTGAAGACGGAGCTGTTCCGCCGCGCGGACGATGCGCGAGCGTTCATCGCCGCGAATCGCGATCGCATCGGCGTGATCATCGCGAATCCCGAGTTCATAACGCGCGACTTCGCGCCGCGCTTCGCCTTCAGCCGCGAAGGACACACGACCTACGTGCGCAAGTTGATCGTGCCCGCCGCCAGCAGCGCGAAGTCGCTGGCCGATCTTCGCGGCAAAACGATTAGCGGCTCCGAAGCCCTCGGCGACGACGGCGTCAGCGTGACCACGCACGTTGCCGACGACCTGACCGCGGCGGCCAACGCGCTGTACGGCCGCACGGATGCGGCGTTGGTCTCCGAATCGAATCCGCTACTCGCCGAGCACGCGCACGACCTGCGCGTCGTCCACACGACGGCACCGCAACCACTGCCGGTGATCGCCTTCGCGCCGATGCCCGCTGCCGATCGCGCCGCGCTCGACGATGCGCTGCGCGCGCTTCCGCGTCCATCGCTCGCACCGCTGCAGTTCGGCGGCGTCGTCCGGATCAACGAACCTCGCGTTGCCGCGAAACGCGAAATTCAGACTCTGCCGGCCTCCGCCCTCGGCCTGAAACTCGATCCACCGATCGCGTTGCCGCTGCGCGTGAGCGTGGAGTTGCCGCGCGTGGAGATCCCGGAGGATCTGTTCGGACCGCCGTAGAGTCCCCATACTTGCGCGTAGTGAACTCTCCCGTTAGCGTTGTCTTCATGACCTACAAGTTTCAGTTGAGCGGAGATCTGCCGATCACCGTCGACGGTGTCATTCCGACGACGAATCAAGCCCCGACAGTCATTCAATTCGGCGCGTACGTCTACGTTTTCTTTAGCAACCACGACTCCAGCAATCCGAGTCTCTGGCAGCTTGCCTGGAACCCGTCGGCCGGTTGGATCGGGAACGATCGGGTGTCCTTTGGCAACTCTTCCTGGCCGCAGACGGTCAAATCGCCTGCCGCGGCGATCATCGGAAGCACGCTGTATCTGGCGTGGTGGGACGTAGACACCGCAACGATCCAACTGGCATCGGCCGGGCTGAGCGACGACCCCATCTCAGCCACCGGATGGAGTCAGGTTCCTGTCTCGGCGGGTACTGCCCCCGTTAATTCTGATACGGGCCCGGGGGTTGCGATGGTCGCGTACCCGTATCAAAACGTCGACTCTCTTTGGTTCTTCTACATGAACGGAATCTACGTGGCGTACGCGATCGCGCAGCCGAACGATGTTGGAGGAGTCAAGTGGGTCGCCAACGTCGGTTCGATTTCGACCGACAACGGGAACCCGGTGGGTAACGCCTCTCCCGCGGCCACGGTCGCGCCGCTCACCGCCGGTGGCGCCGCGGCGCCGTATGTCGTGTTCGTCGGTTCGGGCAGCGACGGCGACCTCAATTACATCGTGTGGAACGGCACTGGATTCAGCGGGAATGAGCACCTCAAATTGCCGCCGTCCCATTTTGTCGAACAGACACCGCAGACGAACCGCCCGCCGTGCCTGGTCTCCCTTGCCGATAAGACTGCCAGCATGCTGCTGCTCTACAAAGGACGGCACAGCAACGACATCATGCTATCGGTCTATGCCTATGGGGACCAACGATGGCAGTTGAACATGGACATGGCAATGATTCCCGGTGCCGGCGGCAAGCCTGTCATGCCCGAGACGGACATCGGAATGGGTGCTGTGATCTACAACGACCAGCTCCTGGTGGTGTATCCGAGCCAGCAGTCTCCGGGCGGGCAGGGGCTTTACTTCGCAAACGTGGATTATGCGATTTCGAGCTGACGAAATCGCGATTCGCTCAGCGCGCCGCGACTGCGCCGTGCGTGGCGCCGCAGGAGCAGACGTTTGGATCGGCAGCGACTTCCGGCTCGTACGCGAGCGCGGGCGCGAGCCAGCGTTCGACGACGGGGAGCGGCATGTCTTTGCGTAGGTGATAGTCGGCGACCTGGTCGCGTCCGATTTTGCCGACGGCGAAGTACTTCGATTGCAGGTGTGCGAAGTACAGGCCGCTGACGGAGGCGGCGGGCATCATCGCGAAGTTTTCGGTCAGTTCGATGCCGGCGCGCTCGGCGCCGAGGAGTGAGAAGAGCGTCGCTTTTTCGGTGTGGTCGGGGGAGGCGGG
>JAFAOU010000210.1 GCA_019247495.1 Acidobacteriota bacterium | reverse complement strand
AACGGGCGCTCCGGTGCATTCGCACGAGTCTGGCTCCGGCCGGTTGGCACCCTGGCGCCACGAATCGTGCCCGCAGTTACGTCGCCGCGTCCGGAACGTTCGCGTACTGCTTTCCTGAGTCGGCCTGCCATTGGGGTCACCGATCGGTCGGCCCGTTTGCAGCGTCAACCTGAGGGCCTGGAAAAAGCCCGGCTCAGGCCAAAGATCGGTGAGCCGCCCGATGGCATAATCAACCGTCGAGCCGGAACTGTGGTTCCTTTTCAAGGGGGGAACAGTTAAACAGCGACTAAATGCAACTGACCCCTCGGTTTTTGGTGGGTGCAATGCCAGGAAGCGCCCCACAGCTAAAACCATGGACCGGCATAATGACCGTCCCCCAGCGTGATCAGCACCAACAGCGCCGCCGCGCCTACTCGCCTGCCATTGCGAATCAACGTACGAAAGGGGGGGACAGTCCCCGATGGCAGTCCCGATGGCGCTAAGGTAAGGGAGGGTTTAATGGCGGCGGCAGCCCTACGCTGGTCCCCTCGTAGGTCGGCGCCGGGCCAGGAAGGGTGGCCCCGCCCGTATTGGTCGGCCCTGCTTCAGCCGGGTTACGGTACGCCCCGGCCGGCGCTCGCCCCTCCCTATTCAGTGGGGACAGACCCCCTCAACGGGGACAGACCCTTCAACGGGGACAGACCCTTGCTCAGAGGGACAGGCCCGCGTGGCCGGCGCGCCCAGGCCCGCAGGCATAAAGAATCCTTGAAACAGCATCTTTTTATGTTATGATCACCGCCGTCCCATGCGCCAGCCCCGCCGCCTCGGCTCCGCCCACCCCTGCTTCTACCATTGCTTCTCGCGCGTCACCAACGCCCAGCGCCTCTTCGAGGGCACCGGGCCCGGCTCGCCCGAAGCCGAGCACTTCGTGGGCCTGCTGCACCGGCTGGCCACCTTCTGCGGTATCCCCGTGCTGACCTACGCCCTGCTGCCCAACCACTTCCACCTGCTATGCGAAGTGCCCCCGCCCCAGCCCTTGAGCGACCCCCAACTGCTGGAGCGCGTCGACGCCCTCGACGGCGCGGCCGGCCGGCGCGCCGCCCAGCGCGTGCTGGCCGGCCAGAGCCCGGGCGGGCACCTGGCCGCCCAGGCCTTGCGCCTGCGCTTGACGGCCCGCATGGGCAGCTTGTCGCGCTTCCTCCAGGAACTCAAAGGCCGCTTTGCCCAGTGGTATAACCGCCGGCACGGCCGCTTCGGCCCGCTGTGGGCCGAGCGCTTCAAGAGCCTGCTGGTCCAGGACGGCACGGCCTTGCAGGCCGTGGCGCTCTACATCGACTTAAACCCGGTGCGGGCGGGGCTGTGCGCCGACCCCAAGGACTACCGGTACTGCGGCTACGGCGAGGCGCTGGGCGCCGGGCGCGCGTCGCTGCGGGCGGGGCTGGCGCGCGCCTTGGGCTACGAGCCGGGCCAAACGAGTTGGGCCGAGGTGGGGGCGGAGTACCGGTGCCTGTTGTTTCGGGCCGGGGTGGTGGCTGCTAAGCCGGAGCAGGCGGTGATAGAGCCCGAGGTGGCCCGCCGGGTGGTCGAGCAGGAAAAAGGGGCGTTGCCGGCCGGGGTGAGCCTGGGCTGCCGGCTGCGCTTTCTGACCAACGGGTTGGTGCTGGGCAGCCGCCGCTTTGTCGAAGAACAGCTGAGCCGCTGGCGGGGCCCGGGCCAGCCGCCCGGGCCGGGCGCTGAGCCGGCGGGGGCGGCCCAAGGGGGCGGGGCGGAGTGGTTTGTGTGCTGGCGGGGCCGGGCCGTGCCGGCACGAGGGGCCCCGGGCTGAAGGGGGTAAGCGGGGCGGATGCCTTGGGCCGTTCGTGGATCGGCTGCCGGACCCCGTTGACACAAACGCGGTGCCAGCTTGGCGGCCGCAGTAGACCTGGATGGACCACGGCCCGCGCGGCTGAGGGCCGACCCGTATTCCGTCAAAGGGGGGCCAGTGAGGGCCGCTCGGCCCCGGCGCCCTTGGCGCGTTTGGCGGGCGGCAGTCCATGGCCGCTCGGCCTTCACTGTCGCCCAGACCGGCTTCCTATTCCATCCAGCCGCCTGAGGCGGGCGGGCCCGCCTCTGCTGCGGCTTGGTGCTGGCTTAACGGCTGGTATCTGGTAACCCTGGCCTTGCTCCTGGACCGGGACGCTCCCCTTTACCCGTTTTCGCCGAGGGGCTTTGAAGGAGGACGGCTCCGTTAGGCCCGCGCGTTAGCAGCCGCTTTCAACGCGGGGAAGGGCCACCCGTCGTTTTCACCCCGCCACCCTTATACCTTAGCGCCCTTCGAGCCAGGTCCCGTGCTTCAGGGTCTGTCCCTTTTGCCTTGCGGTAGGAGGGTCTGTCCCTTTGCCCGGGGTCCAACCTGGCCCGGGCGGGCGCATTCCAAAAGCCGGGAACATCCAAAAGGGGGACAGCATCCAAAAGGGGGACAGGTCCGAATGGCGCTAAGTTAAGGGTGGTTTCGGCCGGGTAGGTCGGGGCCGTCTCTTGACGCCGGGGGCGGAGCCCAGCAGGGCAATCTCACTGAGTTGGCGCATCTCGTGCAGCAGTTCTTCGAGCCGGCGGTGATTGGCAATGGCCTGCCGAAACGCGTCGGCCTGCGCGGCCGAAAGCGCCAGGGTCACCGTCTTGCCCTGGACTTTACGCGTCAGGCGCCAGGCGCGCGGGGCTTTGGGCATGAGGCTGCCCTGAACGATCCAGCCCAACTGGGCCACTTCGGCCTGCAGGTGGCGATAGCGCTGCTGGAGTCGGCGCAGTTCGGGGGGCGACAGCACCGGCTCAGTCATAAAAAAAGCTCGCGTTAGGGGGGCGTAGGCTTACGTCCCTAGATGCACGCTTCTGCCCTCCCCATTTTGCCCGGCTTTCAGGCCTTGCTCTTGGGCCAGGCTGCCCGCCGGGCGCGCCCCCAGGTGCCCCCGGCGGTGCTCCAGGCCAAATCGCTGAGCCAACTGCGGGCCCTCTTCGGCCTGTTGATCCCCGACAGCCGCTGGCAGGGCCTCCCGCGGGGCCCGTCCGGCCGGCAACGGCTCTTTACTCCCCTGATCACCTTCTGGGCGTTTTTGTCGCAAGTGCTTTCGGCCGATTCTGCCTGCCGCACCGCGGTGCGTAAAGTCCAAGCCTGGTGGATCCGGCAGGGCGGCGGGCCGATGTCGGCCAACACCAGCGCCTATTGCCAAGCGCGCGCCCGCTTGCCCGAGGCGACGCTCGAAGCCATCCACCAGCAACTCGCTGGCGGGATGGAAAGCGAGCTACCCGACCCGCACTGGTGGCGCGGCCACCAAGTTAAAGTCGTCGAGGGCACCACCTGTTCGATGCCCGATACGGCCCAAAATCAGGAGGCCTACCCCCAACCCAGCGGTCAGAAAGCCGACTGCGGCTTCCCGATGCTGAAGTTAGTGGGCCTCTTCTCGCTGGCCACGGGGGCCTTGTTGCACGCGGTGCACGGCCCGGTGCGGGTGCATGACGTGCAGCTATTTCGACAACTCTGGCACCACTTAGCCCCAGGCGATGTGCTGGTGGCGGACCGGGGGTTTTGCTCCTTTGGCTTGCTGGCCACCTTGCAGCAGCGGGGCGTCGATGGCCTCATGCGGCTGCATCAGGCCCGGCGCGTCAATTGGCGACGCGGCCAGCGCTTGGGCAAAGCGGATCGGCAACTGGCGTGGACCAAGCCGCGCGGCTGTCCCCGCACGCTGAGTGCCGAGCAGTTTGCGGCCTTGCCCGACACCCTGACGGTGCGCCAAGTGCGCGTCAAGGTCACCCTCAAAGGCTTCCGCCCCCGCAGCCTGGTGTTGGTGACCACCCTGCTGGATCCGGTCGCCTACCCGGCCGAGGCCCTGGCCGGCCTCTACCTGCAACGCTGGCAGGTGGAGTTGCATTTCCGCGAACTCAAAACCCTGATGCGGCTCGACGTGTTACGCTGCCGCTCGCCGCAGATGATCGGTAAAGAATTGTTGATGCACTTTATTGCTTATAACCTGGTGCGCGCCGTGATGCTGCAGGCGGCCCTTCAGCACCAGGTGGCCTTAAGCCGGCTCTCGTTCAAAGGCACGCTGGACGCCCTGCAGGCCTTTGCGGCCGTGCTGCAGGGGGGCGGCCTGAGCGTGCGTCAACAAGCCGCGCTGGAGAGCGAATTGCTGCGGCTGATTGCCTCCGATCCCGTGCGGGCGCGGCCTGACCGGGTCGAACCCCGGGCCAAGAAACGCCGGCCCAAAAACTACCAACTGCTGACCAAACCCCGCCACCAATTCGTCCTGACCCAACGCCGTAGCCGTCACAAAGCGCCCTTAACTTAGCGCCATTGGGGTCTGTCCCGAATCGATCCTGAACCGGTCCGGTGACGCGGTACGGTCCGCCAATCCGCACGGGACGGCTTGCGATCCGGCCGGAGCAATCCGTCCATCCAGCCGCCCCGGTGACCTCTCCGGTCGCCCGCGGCCGGCGTGAAAATGCCGGCCGGGATGGTAAATCTTCACCTAACGCTGGACAGACGGGGGCGCAGCGGTTA
>JAFAOU010000208.1 GCA_019247495.1 Acidobacteriota bacterium | reverse complement strand
CGCCCGGCCAGGAGCAACGACAACATCGCCAGCAGGTTGGCGTGATACATCCATCCATAGACCAGCGAGGGCCGCTGGGCGCGGATGAGCTTCGCCAGCGAGAAAGCGGCCCGCACGACATCGCGGTACCGGTGCATCCCAAGGTCGATCACGCGGATGCCCGCATCTTCGATCGCGCGGCGAAAAATACCGCCGGGCAGCAGGCTGACCACGGTGATCCGATCGCGGCTGCTCTGCTGCAACAACATGTTCGTCAGCAAGCGCTCCGCGCCGCCGCCGTGCAGGCCGGTGGTTACGTACAGTGTTTGGGAGGGATGGTTTTCCATGGACCTCGGAGGCGAGTCTCGCATGGGATTATCCCACCACTCGGATCGCAGCGCCGAGGTCTGTGATCCCGCTGCAATGAAGTGGCGGCGCAACGGTGATGTGAAGAACACCCATGCGGGCATCACAAACCATTACGGAGCCATGCGTCACTTCGAACACGGAGAGATCGATGAAGAGATCGGAAACGGTCACATCGACGCGGAACGCGACCTGGATGCGCCGCCGCTCGCCCGCGAGCGCGGGCTGGGGAGTGTCGCCGAGCATGCTGCTCGTCGTGGCATAGATGTGCGTGCCTTCTTTGGTCGAGCAGGCGAATCCGAACTGCGGCGCTTCGATGTCGCGCATGAAGGCCACATCGAACACCACGCGCGCTTCATCGCCCGAGGTAAAGGCGCCCGCTGCGTGCTCGCCATCGCGCGAGACGAACGCGTTGACGATGGCCGCGCCGCCGGCGCCGTAGCGCAGCTCATCGCTCTCGCCGTCGTGCACAGGCAGTTGGGGAGACATGAAGAAGAGCTGGTAATAGCGATCGACGCCGAGGCCGGGTTCGCCGTCGAAAACCAGCCGCCCGTTTTCGAGGACCATCACGCGATCGCAGACGCCGGCCAGTCCGAAAACCACATGTGTGACGAGCAGGATCGTGGTGCCGCGCTCGTGCATCTCGCGCAGACGCCGGTAGCACTTCTGCTGGAATCGCGCGTCGCCGACGGCGAGCACTTCATCGATCAGCAGGATGTCCGGGTTCTCGCACGTGGCGGTGGCGAAAGCGAGGCGGAGAAACATGCCGGACGAATAGGTGTGCACGGGGCGGTCGAAGAACTCGCCGAGGTCGGCAAAGTCTTCGATGGCCTGCTCGCGCGCGGCGGCGTCGCCATCGTTGCGCGCCACGATCTGATGGAAGAAACGCGCGTTCTCGCGTCCTGTAAGGTCGGGCAGAAAACTTCCGCCGAGGTCTAGCAGGCTGGTGACACGGCCATGCACGCGCACATTGCCGGAAGTTGGCTCGATCAGTCCGGCAACGAGGTGCAGAATCGTCGATTTCCCGACGCCGTTCGCTCCGATGATGGCCACGGTCTGCCCGCGCGGAATGGTGAAGCTGATTTCGTGCAGAACCGGAACGGTCACGTAGCGCGAGCGGCCGAACGGCCAGAAGACGTCGCGAAGTCTCTGAAGAGTCGACGCGAAGAGGCGAAAACGTTTCTCGACGCACTCGAACTGCACGGCGGCGTCAGTCATCAATGCATCCATCGCCGCAAGCGGCGCCACATCCAGGACCCGATGCGCGCCACCGGCGCCAGCCCCATGTTGACGGCGGCCAGTGCGAGCTCGCGCTTGAAGGCGACCGGACGCTCGTGATTCACGCTGCCGTAACCCATGGCCAGCATGTAGTAGCGATCGACGGACGATGCCTGGTCGTACGCTGCGACTCGCGCAGGCAGCGAGCCTTTGATCTCGAATCGGTTCTCCTCGGCGCGTTCGACGACGACCTCCGGATACGGCCAGATTTTCTCGCCGTGCGTGACACTGAGATCGGCCAGTCCGGCGAAGGGGATCTCCATCGTCAGTTGTCGGCCCGCCCTTGCCTTTTCCAGGGACGTGCGGCGCATCAGCATCGCGCCGGTGAAGGTCACTCCTTCGAAGAGACTGAATGCGGCGCTGCCGCCGAGGGGCGGGACAGATACGAGTGTCTTCGCCACATGTGCCACAGACACTCCTGTCTGTGCGAGCCTTCCCGCCGGAAGCAGCCCATCGAGATTCGAGGACTCGAGTGCGAGCACCATCGCATCGAATGCCTGCGGCAGCACCGCCACGCCGGAGTGGATCAGCAGCACGGCGTCCTCGGCGATCATCGTCAGCTCGTCTTCGATGATCTCGATGTCCGCGGTTAGCAGATCGATGTTCTTCAACGGCAGCGTTTCGCCGCTGCGATTGAGGACGACGAAGCGGTGGACCATCGTGCACGCTCCGAGCGAATCGAGTGTCAGATCGAGTCGCGCACCTGCGTGATGTTCGATGATTGCGGCAACGGTGAACGTTCGATCGATGGGCTTCGAAGGCGCCGGCAGGAACCGACGCCAGTTCGCGTGCATCGACATCCAGCGTCGGCGCGAATCCTCCTGCGGCATCGCCGGCGTGGCGACGCGCGCTCCCTGGTCGAGTGTCTTTCGCAGCGCCTTGGCCAGCGACTCCGTGGAGTGATGGAAGAGAACATCATCCTGATCCGCGGCGTCGATCAGCTCCGGAATCCCGCCGGTGCGCGCGGCCAGGAAGGGGATGCTGAGGCTGAGCGCTTCGTAGACGGTGCAGGGCGAGTTGTCGACCGGCGACGCCATCACCGCGAGCTTTCCGCCGGCGAGGAGATAGCGCAGCGCCTCTGGTTGGCCTAGCTCCGTCATCATGCGCAATGGAAACTGCCAGTTCGCGGCGCGGCGCTCGATGTAGTCGAGACTGGGGATCCCCGCGCAACGCTCCGGCTTGCCGAGGAACGTGACGGTGATGCCGCGCTGTGCCAGCTCATCGCGCAACACGTGAATGGCGTTGCAGAACAGCCGCAGGCCCTTGCGCTCCTCGAGCCGGCCGAAGAAGACGATCTCCGAGATGGCACCGGCACGCTTGCCATCGCGAGCAACGGGCAGCGGAATCACGTACTGCTGAATGAACGTCTGTTCCGGCAGCTCGAAATCGCGCGCGGCTACCCAATCGAGCAGGTAGCGGCTAGGGCTCCAAAGCATGTCCGCGCAGGCTATGCTGAGTTTCTCCGCGTAGTGATAGGCAGAAAAGAGGATGCTCGTCGGAAGCGTGTGATTCGCCTCCAGCACCCAACGCGACGGACTATGAAGCGCGACGACGAGGAGCGAATCGGCGAAGGCCAGCCCGAGCCGTTTCGCGGCGAGACTGAGACTCCCTTCGCCCATGCAATCGTTGAAGTGAATGATGTCGAATGGACGTCCGGCGAGATAGCGGTAAACCAACCACGGGACGCCGAAACCGCGATCTTTGAGCGGGCCGGCGATCGATTTCATGTCATCGATCGTCAGCGCCACCAGCTCGATGCCGCGCTCGGCGTAGCGCTTCCGCCACGGCCCGAGCGAGACATCCGGCGACCAGATGGCGCCCGTGTAGAGAACGGTGACGCGCAACCCTTCGCCGGCCAGCAGCTCCGCCAGCCCGGTCATCGCCGTTCCGATTCCACCGTTATTGAACGGGCCGATGATTTCGGATGAGACGATGCAGACGGAGGGAGTAGGGAGTAGGGAGTCGGGGGTGGGAGCTGACTCCGACAGCCGCCGGTAGCTGGACCGCGCGGGCGCCTTGAAATCGACGCCGGAGACCGGCAGTCCAGCGAGATGCGCTGGGACCTGCCAGGCAACATCAGGATCGGGCACGTGCGGGACCGGCGTGACATCACCGCGCCAGGCCATGGCCATGATCTGCGCGGTCTGGTAGACGACTACGTGGAAGCCCTTTTCAGCCAGCACGCGCAATCCCGCTGCGACCGCCGGCGAGGCGAGGTCGTGGAAGACGAAGGCGCAGTCGTCATTTGCGAACGGCAAACAAGCGAGTGCATCGCGCGCCGGACCGGGCGATTCATGGTCGCCGTCGATGAAGAAGAGGCTCCACTTCTCGCCAAGCGTTGCAATGGCGTCTGGGCTGCGACCCCTCGTCAGGTTTACGCGATCGGAAACGCCGCAACAGGCGAGCGATTCTTCGACAATCGCCCGAAACGACGCGTCGTGGTGCGCCGGGTCGATGACATCGACCGTCACGCCAGCCAGTGCCAGATGTGCGGTTGACCAACCAAGCCAGCTGCCGATCTCCAGCGCCCGCTTCCCCGCGAACTGCAGGGCGATGTTGTGTAGCAACGTGGCCTCATCGCGGTTCAGGAAGCCCATCAGCGGGAAGCGGTCGTCGGCGTACCAGAGGTGCGGCACATCACGGCGCAGGTACTTCCACGGGTGATGGAGCGAGTCGCCCGGCCGCATGTGCGGGAAACAGGCGTCGGGCCGCACTACCTGAAGAGCAGGCGAAACGTAGTCGCGTAGCGGCCAGCTGTTCGAAGGGAAGGACGAGTCGCTCAGAGGCAATCCCAGAAGTGCGCGCGCAGGCGCCGGAAACATGCGGACCCGGTCAACAGCATGAGGATGGCCATGCTCCAGAACACCGTCGCTTCCGTGCGGCCCGGCGGCGCGAAGACGTTCGGCATCAGCGCGTAGCGATAGCCCGACACGATGTAGCTGGCCGGATTGAACGCCAGCAGCATCCGCCCCGTCGGCGGAAGCTGACTCCCGGCCCACGCAATCGGCGTGATCCAGAACCAGACGTTGATGAATGAAGGGAGCACCTGCTGGACGTCGCGCACGATCACGGTCAGTCCGGAGAGCAGAAGACCCGCGCTGATCGCCAGCACGACCGCGCATGCGTAGAAATAGACGATGAGCAGAAACTCGGGGAAGTGACCGTAACCGGCGACGGCGCAGACGATCGCCGTCGCCGCAACCAGAATCGCGTGCGGCAATGAATTCACCAGAATCGCCTCGGCGGGGATGATCTCGACCGGAAAGGGCACGCGCTTGACGATATGCCGGTGCCCGATGATCGAGCTGGTCGCGCCGGTGATCGCGCTGGAGAGAAGCACCCACGGCACATACGCGGCGGCGAAGCCGTAGACGTACGACGCGCGGCCAAGCGGGAGGCGAAGCCCGAGCGAGAAGACGGCGCTGAAAATCAGGAGCGGGATGAGCGGCGTGAGGACCGCCCAGGCCACACCGGCCGCCGTGCCGGCATACGTTTTTCGCAAGTCCTGCCGCGCCAGCGAGGTCAGCACGCGGCGATGAATCCAGAGAGACGCCAGATCGTGCATCGGCGGATTACTGTACCATCGCGGCTTCGATGCTCGGACCCTGGGGGCGCCGTGTCGCGCGCCAAATCACACGCACAATTCATACGCTCAAAAACCGCAAAACACGTGGGTGGCGGGCCGTTCCCGGGACGTGGGCTGCGGCGAACGTCACACCGCTCCTGAAAAGCGCGAAGGGGGATGCACACCTCAGCGAGATCGTCGCCGAGCTGGCCCGCCGGCTCGGCCGCACCCTGGCCTGGCTCGACGAAGGGCCGGCCGTTCTCGACGACCGCGACTTCGTATCTGCGTTTCAATATTCGCTGAGCTGGCTCGCCTATCAGGGTGACATTACCGCCAGAAGCTCTGCGTTGCGCGCGTATTGCGACATCACAGCGACCCTTGCCGTCTTCGATCTGCTCGCCAACGAAATCGCCAAAGAATTCGGCATCGGCGATGTTGCCGCAACGCTCGCGGACGCCGCCGGCAGCTGGCGCGAGCCGCTCATCATCGCCGGCCGCCGCGCGCTCGCGGCCGGCGACTACGACGAAGCGATCAAGTACGCCCGCCGCGCGCTGAACATCGTCAGCGCGTGTCCGGAATCGCAGCGGCTGATGATCGATGCCCTTCGTTCGCGACAAACCGCCGGCAGCGTCATCGACCCGATGGCCCAGGCTGGACTGGCCGATCTGCGCGGCCGCTTCTGTCCGCGCCCGTTCGAGGTGCTGGTCAGCACGCAGTCGACCGGATGGAACGCCGCCACCAACACCACCGAGCAGATCATGGGTGCCAGCTATCTCTGCGACTGCGCGGCGTGGTTGCCGTTCATCGCCGGCAATGTCGTCGAAGCCGATTCCCCCGACGATGTCTGGAACTCGTCAGGCGCGGAGGAGATCCGGCGCTCGATTCTCGACGGCGACTATTCGTATTGCAGCCGCACGCTCTGCCCGATGATCGCGAACGGCAACCTGCCGCGCACCGATGAGGTCACGGAACCGCGGCTGCGCCGGATCATCGACCAACATCAGACCATCCTCGACGACGGTCCCCGCCTCATCGCCCTCGGGCACGACAGCTCCTGCAATCTGGCCTGCCCCTCGTGCCGGGTTGGAATCGTGATGGCGGACAAGGCGCAGAACGAACGCCTCGACCGCGCCCGTGACACCGTCATCCTCCCGCTGCTGCGCGGCCGCGAGGTCGGCCTGCACCTCACCGCCTGGGGCGATCCGTTCGCCAGCAAGCACTATCGATCGATCCTCGAAGCGCTTCGCGACGAGGACTTCAACGGCGTCCAACTCTCCATCCTCACCAACGGCCTGGCCTTGACGAAGAGCGTCTGGGAGACGATGCCGCATCTGCGCGAAAAGATCGTCGAACTGCGCGTCTCCGTCGATGCGGCAACGAAGGAGACGTACGAAGACGTGCGGCGCCCCGGCCGCTGGGAAGTCATTTACGAAAATCTCCGCGTGATGGGCGAGATCAGCAGCGCCGGGACGTTCCTGCGAAATCGCGCGAACCGGAACACGATCCCCGGCACCGACGACGCCATCAGCTTCTCGCTCGCATTCGTCGTGCAGAGCGCCAACTTCCGCGAGATGCCCGCCTTCGTAAAGCTCGCCGAAGAGGTCAACGCCGACTCGGTGATTTTTCAGAGGTACTACAGCTTCGGACACGAGGAAAGCGACGTTTTCTCCGCCAAGGACGTCGCCGCGGTCGCGCATCCCGAGCATCCCGCGTTGCAAGTCATCCTCGCAAACCCCATCATGCGCAGTCCGCGCGTGAACCAGACCTTCATCGCACAACTCGCCGGCGAGTCCCCATCCTGATGCTCGACCACTACGTCTCCGCAATTCGAAAACGCCTCCCACCCCTCGGCGATGCGCGCCGCGTCATGCGCTGGGCGAATCGCGCCTTCGAAGACTTCGTATTCACAAACGGCCGGAGGAGACTGACGATCATCGAGATTGCTCGTCAGGTTGTGACTCTGACCGATCTGGCGCGCAACGATGATCGCGCCTTCGCGACAACCCTGCTGAAAGTCTGTGCTTCGGCTGACTCCGACCACGTGCGCCTGGCGTCGTGGAAATTGCGCTCGTACGGCGACATCTCCGTTCAGGTGGCCTTGCTGCGCCGTCTCGTCGACTACATCGCCGCCGAGGTATCCCGCGATGCCGCCAGCCTGACGGAACTGCTCGTCGCGCAGTGTCCCGATTCGCGAGTCGCGCTCTGCGTTCGCGCGGAGATCTTCATCGAACAAAAGCGTTTTGACGAAGCGATCGATCACGCTCAACGCTCCCTCCGCGTGATCGCAGTCTGCCCTGTCTCGCAGGAGATCCTCGCCCGCGCGGTGCAGGCGCGGCGCGCGACTCGTGGAGACGGCGGCGAGCTCGATGGGATGAACTACGACCTCAGCGACAAGTTCTGCCACCTCCCGTTTACCCACCTCTCGACCGGCTTCCAGGGCGAGTCCTTCCTCTGCTGCTGTCCGGCCTGGGTTCCTTTTTCGGTCGGCAATGTTCTGAGCGCCCCGGCGGCGGAGGCCGTCTGGAACTCCGAGGCCGCGGTGGAAGTCCGCCGGTCGGTGTTGGACGGCGATTTCAAATACTGCAGCCGCACGCTCTGCTCTTACATCGCCGCGCAGAAGCTGCCAAAGAAAGACGACATCACCGATCCCACGCTTCGTGGCTATATCGATCAGCGCAAGACCGTGCTCGACGACGTTCCGCGGATGGTGCAGCTCAATCACGATCCTACCTGCAACCTCGCCTGCCCCTCATGCCGCACGGAGATGATCGCCGCGAAAGCCGAAGAGCAGGACACGTATGCGGCGGCGGCCGAGCGCGTGATTCTGCCGCTGCTCAGAAAGGTCAACGGCCAGAGCTACATATCCGGCGGCGGTGAAGCGTTCTCCAGCAAGCACTTTCGCTCGATCCTCGCGGCGCTGAATCGTGATGACTATCCCGGCCTTTACATCTACCTCATCACGAACGGTCTGCTGCTTTCGGCACAACGGTGGAGCGAGTACCCGAATCTACCGGAGATGATCGATGTCCTCTCCGTTTCGATCGACGCCGCGCGTCCCGATACATACGAGAATTTGCGCCGCCCCGGAAAGTGGCCGGTGCTGATGCGCAATCTCGAAGTCATGGCCGAGATGCGCCGCGGGCAGAAGCTCCGCCGCTTCCAGATCAACTTCGTGGTGCAGGAAGACAACTTCCGCGAGATGCTCGACTTCGTCGCCCTCGGCAAGCAGCTCGGAGTCGACGAAGTGTGGTTCCAGCGCCTCACGAACTACGGCGCGTTCGATGAATCCGCGTTCGCAAACGCAGACGTCACATCGCCCCGTCACCCCCACCACGCCGAGCTGCTCGAGATCATTCGTAATCCGTTGCTGCAAGGCCCCGGGATCAACGCCCAGATGCTGATGCCG
>JAFAOU010000057.1 GCA_019247495.1 Acidobacteriota bacterium | reverse complement strand
CGGCGTCTCCGGGGCGACATGACTAGGAATCCCGCCCGGAAACGAGAATTGCTTGAACAGCTTCTGCATCCCCTCGGCATCGCGCGAGATGTGCGGATACATCTCACTGTACGTTCCTTCCAGATACGTATTCGCGACCAGCCCCGGTCCGCCGTGGCCCGGACCGGCGATGTAGATCATGCTCAGATCGCGCGCTTTGATGACGCGATTGAGATGAACGTAGATGAAGTTCAGCCCCGGCGTCGTGCCCCAGTGGCCGAGGAGGCGGGCCTTCGTGTGTGGGAGCGCGAGAGGCTCGCGAAGGAGCGGGTTGTCGAGCAGGTAAATCTGCCCAACGGAGAGATAGTTCGCCGCGCGCCAGTACCCGTGCATGCGGCGCAATTCGTCAGGCGAGAGAGGTTGGTCGTCCACCGCGGCGATTCTATGCAAAACGAAGTCAACTTCGTTTCGGAACGAAGAGCAGCAGTCCGCCGGCAACGATCGCGGCGATGCTCACCCAGAGCGGGACATTCACCGTCTTCTTTTCCTTCAGCGCGAGGTCGATCGGTCCTGCTTTGATCTCGTGCGTTGCCTTCGTGTAGGTGAATTTCCCATAGACCAATCCGGCGATGCCGGCCACGATCAGGAGAATGGCGACGATCTTGAGTGCGCTCATGACGACATCTTACGTCGCAGGTTGCGGACGTTCGCACCTCGGTTGATGACTCTTACCAGGCGCGCAATAGTTCGGCGCGCCGATCGATTAAACGTTCAAAGTCATCGGGTGTGAGGCGCACACGCCTCGCAGGAACGCGAACGGTCGGGCCGCCGTTCGATCAAGGTAACGTTCTTCATGACGATCTCAGGCCTCCTCCTGGGATCGCAGGACTACCTGATCAAAGGAATCGCAAGCAGCGACACGATCGTGCGATCGATCCGCTACGCGTTCGAGCGCGTTCGCGCGGAGGAAGATCGTCGCCGGTCCGAGGCGCGGTTTCGCGCGCTCGTCGAGAACAGTTCCGATGGAATAGTCCTCATGGATGCGCAAGGGAACGTTCACTACTCCAGCCCTGCGATCAACCGGATTCTCGGTTATTCGGTCGAGGAGTTCATCGGCATCAATGTCTTCACGCTCATGCATCCCGATGACGTCCTTGAGGGCCGCAGGCGCTTGATGACGATCCTGAACAATCAGGCTGCGCTGGCGGCGATGCCGGATCTGCGCTACCGGCACTCCGACGGCTCGTGGCGATCTCTGGAGGTACTGCGAACAAACCGTCTCGACGATCCCGCCGTTCGCGCCATCGTCGTCAACTTCCGCGACGTGACCGAGCGTAACAACGCGCTCGTCACAGCCGAACGGCTTCAGCGCCGGTACGAGTTGATTCTCAATTCGATCGCTGACGGCGTCGCGGAGTTGAACGCGAACGGAATCGTAACGTTCGAGAACGCGGCAGCCGCGTCCATGCTCGGCTGGAAACCGCATGACCTCATCGGAAGAAACGCCCATCAGGCGTTTCACCATTCGCGTTCCGACGGCTCGCGGCTCGCGGAAGAGGACTGCCCGCTCATCGCCACGCTGCGCGACGGTGAGGTGCGGCAAGTCAGCGATGATGTCTTCTGGCGCAACGACGGAACTTGCTTCACCGTTGAATACGTGGCCGCCCCGAAGATCGATCGTCAGGGAGAGATGCTCGGCGTCGTCGTGGCGTTTCGCGACGTCACCGAGCGGCGCGAAATGCAACGGCAAGTCGACCAGGCCATCCGCGTCACTTCCCTCGGCCGCGTTGCGGCGTCGGTCGCGCACGAATTCAACAACGTGCTCATGTCGATCCAGCCGTTCGTCGAAATTCTCCAGCGCCAGATCGGCAACGATGCGCCCAACTCGAAAGCATTGCGGTACATCCGCGACGGTGTGAAACGCGGGCGGATGGTCAGCAATCAGATCCTCCGGTTTGCCAATCCCGCCGAGCCGCGGCTGATGACGCTCGATGCCGGCGAGTGGATGCGCACGTTCAGCGAAGAGGCGCATGTGACGCTGCATGAGTACCGGGTCGAAGTCGGACCTGCCGAGTCGCTCATCGTCAAAGCGGACGCCGAACAACTGTCGCAGGTGATGTTGAACCTGGTCGGCAACGCGCGGGATGCGTCGCCCGCGGGGTCGGCCATTGCGGTCGGCGCCGTGCAAGCGGACGCCGTTCCATTCCTCCGCGAACGGGTTCCGGACGCGCACCGTTTCGCCGCCATGTTCGTTCGCGATCGCGGCTCAGGAATCGCAGCCGAGGTTCTCGAACACATTTTTGAGCCGCTGTTCACGACCAAAAGGAACGGGGGAACAGGACTCGGCCTCACCGTCGTGCAACAGATCATTTCGGAGCACGGCGGCGAGGTGATCGTCGAGAGCGCTGCCGGCGCCGGCTCGACCTTCTACATCGTCTTGCCGCTCGAAGAAACTGAATACGCCCCGCCCGAAGCCGGCGGCGAGCGCATCAACTGAGAGTCCGGCCTTGGGGTTTGCTGCTTGCCGCGAATCACGCGCATCGTCTATCCTCCGCCGGCCGGCCACGGGGAATAGCGCCGAAACCCGCTTCTGTTCGTGCCGGTCTAGTGTTCAGGCCCTTAGCTCAGTTGGTTAGAGCGCTACCTTGACACGGTAGAGGTCAGCGGTTCGAGTCCGCTAGGGCCTACCATGATGACGATCGATGCGCCGGCCACCGCCGGCGTTTTTCTTATGGGCCGAAAAGCACGCCAGAAACTGACTCGCACCGCGCCCGCACCGGTGGTCGCCGCTGTCTCCGAGCAGGCTCCTGCACCGGTTGACTGGCGTGCGCGCGACTGGACGATCGCCGCGCTTCTCATCGCGCTCACGTTCATCGTCTTCGGTCAGGTGACGTCGCACGCGTTCCTCAATTTCGATGACGGCCAGTTCGTCTACGAAAACCAGCACGTCCTCAACCGCGACGTGTCGTGGGCGCTGACCTCGACGGAGATCGGCTGGTATCCGCTGACGTGGCTCTCGCACATGCTCGACGTCACCATCTGGGGCCCGCGCGCCGGGATGCATCTTCTGACCAGCGTCTTCCTGCACGCCATCAGCACGCTGTTGTTATTTTTGGCACTGCGCCAGCTGACACGCGCGCCCTGGCCGTCCGCATTCATCGCAGCGCTCTTCGCGATCCATCCGATGCACGTCGAGTCGGTGGCGTGGGTCTCGGAACGCAAGGACACGCTCTCCACCGTCTTCGCCATGCTCGCGCTCTGGCTCTACGCCCGCGCGCCACGGCGGATGCTCGGCGTCTCGATCGCGATGGCGCTTTCGCTGATGGCGAAGCAGATGTACATCACGCTACCGTTCGTCTTTCTTCTGCTCGAAGCCTGGCCGCTGAACCGGCTGCGCACCCTCGACGATCTCCGCCAGCGCGCCATCGAGAAGTGGCCGCTGTTCGTGCTCACGATCGCCGGTGCCGCGGCGGCCGTGATCGGCCAACGAAGTCTGCATGCGATTCAAACCTCTCTCCCGATCGGGGAGCGCATCGCGAATGCGTTCAACGCCTACGCCACGTACGTCGGGAAACTCTTCGTCCCGATCGACATGGCGCTGCCGTATCCGCTCGTACACACTTCGCTCAGCGCCGTAATCCTGCCGCTGCCGATCCTTGCCGCGATCACGATCGCGGTCTACGCCGCCCGCCGCGCCGCCCCCTACCTCCTCATCGGCTGGCTCTGGTTCCTCGGCACGCTCATTCCGGTCATCGGCATCATCGCCATCGGTAACGCGTCGATGGCGGACCGCTACACGTACTTCGCCTACATCGGTCTCTTCATCGCCCTAACGTTCGGCGCGATCGATCTCGCCGCACGCGTCCGGATTCCATCGCAGGCGCTGGCCGCAATCGCCGCAATTGCGGTGATCGGTTACGCGATCGTGGCCAGCCATCAGCTCCGCTACTGGAAAGATTCGGAGACTCTCTTCGCGCACTCGCTCGACGTAACTCACGACAACTCCGTCGCCGAATATCTTCTCGGACAGACCCTGCAGGCCACGAAGCCGGACCAGGCCATGCCCCACCTGCAGCGCGCCATCGACCTGACGCTGCCGGCACTGCAGTCCCCGGGTGCGAAAGCGCCCGATTGGTTTCCGCAAGCGTATGTGGCCATAGGCACCGCACTGGTGGTGAAAGCGCGCGCGATGCCCGACTCGCCCGTGCGGAGCGCACTTCTCCGCGGCGCGATTACCAACAACCGCTACGCGCTGTCGCTCGATCCGAAGACGCCGCACGCCGCAAACAACATCAACGTCGCCACGCAGATGCTGCCGCACAATCCGCGGCAGGACGAGTACGACACGTATCTCGACGAAGGGACGAAGTTCTCGCAGGCCGGCCGCTACGACGACGCGGTGAAGCAGTACCGCCTCGCCGTCGAAATCTTCCCGCAGTCCGTCGAACCGCACATCTACCTCGGTCTCGGCCTGCTCCAGGCCAACAAGCGCTCCGAAGGCGTGGCCGAGCTCCGCGCCGCCAAGGCCATCTCGCCAGCGGACGCAAACGATTTCCTGACGAACGCGCTGCACATGCCGGTCAACCCGCGGAACCTCGACGCGTTCATCGCCCAGGCGGCGCAGTAGCGCGCATTCGTAGCGCCGACGGCTCGTCGGCTGGACCGCCAGCGGCTCGCTGGCGCTTTTGACTCTTGCCGGCGAGCCGCCGGCGCTACGTCCCTACCCTTCCACAAACTGCACGACCGTCTCACGAATCGAGCGGCGCACCGCCTCGTTGCTGCCCATCTTCGGCGTCCAGCCGAGCGCGGTCATGCGCGACGTGTCCAGACGCACTTTCGGGACGTCGCCCGGCCAGCCGCGCGAGCCGCCAGTGCGCGCAATGGCTACCTTCGCGGGATCGAGTCCCATCGCTTCGATGGTCCACTCGGCGATCTGGTTTACGGAGGTCCAGTCGGGGACGGCGAGGTTGTAGCAGTTGACGAGATCCTTCGCGGTGGCGTGGCCGAACATCATCCCGTCCAGACAATCCTCGACATGCACGTACGGCTTCGACTGCGTGCCGTCGCCGAGGATCTCGAGGCGGGTGGGATCGCGCTGGAGCTTGAGGACGAAATCATGGATGACGCCGTGCGTCGGATAGCCGCCAACGATGTTTCCGAATCGGAAGATCCAGCATTTCATCTGGTATCCGGCGGCGAACGCCGTGATCAGGGTTTCGCAGGCGATTTTGCTCGCCGCGTAAAAGGAGATCGGAAACAGCGGTCCGTAATTTTCCGGCGTCGGAAGAATGGTCGGCTCGCCGTAGATCGCGCCGCTGCTGGAGAAGATGAGTTGCTTCGTATTCGAAACGCGCATCGCCTCGAGCAGGTTGTACGTGACCAGTGTGCCGCCCTTGAGATCGAAGTCGGTGTAGCTGGTGCCGTAGCTGATGTCGCTGTTCGCGGCGAGATGCCACACCAGTTCCGGCCGCAGCCGCTGAAAAAGCGCGACGACGCGGTCGCGGTCGAGCAGATCAAACTCATGAAACGTGAAGCCCGCCTTCTCCAACGACCGCGCCACGTATTCGCGCTTGCCGAGAAAAAAGTTGTCGATGCCGTGGACCTCGTGGCCCTCGGCGAGGAGGCGTTCGAGAAGATTGGTGGCGATGAATCCGGCCGCGCCGGTAACGACGATTCGCATGTGAGTTAGTAGATTAGTGGATTCGTCGATTAGTAGATTAGGAAAGCGTGCGAACGTGTGCCCTCTGATCTCGAATCCACTAATCGACTAATTCCCTGGCAGTTCGCGCGAGTTCCTCGGGCGTTCCGATGTCGAAGAAGTTGTGATCGACGATTTCGCACGCGAGCCGGCGCTCGGCGGCGAGTAGCGGGAAGATCGACTCTTCGAATGAGCAGGGACCGGACGGCGGCAGCAGTTCGATGATGCTGGCCGGCATCAGCGAAAAACCGGCGTCGATGTACGGCAACTCGGGCGCATGCTTATCGAAGCGGATGACGCGATCGCCGTACACATCCACGTTACCGATCGTCCGGCGCGGATAGACCGCGACGCAGGGTTCGTCGTGAGCGGCGACGAAGCGGTCGTAGTCGAAGTAGCGGAGCACATCGCCATACGTCATCACGAACGTCTCACCGAGAAGAGGGCGCGCCTCACGAATGGCGCCGCCGGTGCCAAGCGGCTCGGTCTCGCGGCTGTAGGTGATGTTCACGCCGAACCGTTTCCCATCCCCGAAATGCTCTTCGATGACCTCGGCGCGATAACCCGTCAGCAGGACGGTGTCACGCAATCCGCGGCGAGCGAAGGAGTCGATGACGCGTTCGAGGTACGGCCGTCCGTTGATCGGAATCATCGGCTTGGGAAGGCCTTTCGCCAGTTCGCCGAGGCGCGTGCCGAAGCCGCCAGCAAGGATCGCAACCTTTGGAAAAACCGAATGTTGAATGTTGAATGTTGAATGTTCAATGTTGAATGAAGGAGTCACGACCGGCTCCTCGGCCATTCAACATTCAACATTGAACATTCAACATTCAACATTCGCTTTACCCTCGTCGAATACGCCGCGCCCGCCAGAGTCTCTTGAACGTCCACACCGTCGAGTTCCAACGTTGCAGTGTCGACGCGCCGATGCGGTCGCGGTATTCGATCGGGATCTCGGCGACCCGATAGCCCATGCGAAATGGGATGACGAGCATGTCCACCGGCAGCGCCGGCCCGTTCGGATCCCACGTCACCTTTTCCAGCATCGACTTGCGATACGCGCGCATCCCGCTGTGAACGTCCGTGGTGCGGATGCCGTGGAACAGCCGCGCCGTCCAGGCGAAGATGCGGTTGGCGAGGTAATTCGCGAACGGCATCGCCTTCGGCCACTTCGCCAGGCGCGTGGCGTTGACCAGGTCGTAGCCTTCGTCGATCAGCGAGACCATCGTCGGGATCGTCTCGACCGGATACGTGTCGTCGCAATCGAGCGTGATGACGATGTCGCCTGCGGCATCGCGAACGGCGCGGTCCATCGCCGGCCCGTAGCCCTTCGGCGGAAACTGTTTGAATACGCGGCAGCCGAGCTCCGTGGCGATTTCTGCCGTCCGATCCTTGCTCGAGTCGACAAGAAAGATCTCGGCCTCGGGCACGACGCGGCTGATGTCCGCGACAACCTTCGCAACCGCGCGCTCCTCGTTGAGCGTGATCATGGAGATGGTGAGTTTCATGGTTTCCTGCGAGCCTCGAAAATCATCTGGAACGCGAGCGCGCCGGGCCACGCGGAGGCAACCATGCGTTCGATCGGGTAGATCGTTTTCAGGTAGAGCTTGTACGGACGCGATTCGAGCAGCGATGACGGATCGTGCGAATCACTGGCGGCGCCGCCGAGAAGTTTTTTGGCGAGTGGAACGAACGGGCGCACGAGGCCGGGATTGTATGTGCGGCGAATGATTTTCAGTCCCGTCGATTCGATCATCTCGCGCGCGGTGCGGCGGGTGAAGAAACGGAGATGCGTTCGATCCAGCACGCCGGTTTCCTCGTAGCGGAAGCGGCCGATGAGCAGGTTGAGGCGCACGGACCAGAGTCCGACGTTCGGAAGCGAGACGATCGCGCTGCCGCCGTCGTTGAGCAGATCGAGATAGCTGCGCAGGACGCCGATCGGCCACGCCAGATGTTCCAGAACGTCGGCGAAGATGATGACGTCGAAGCGGCGTCCGGCCAGCGGATGGTTTTGCAGATCGGCGTGAATGACTTCGCTCACGCGCGTGCGCGC